>DUEW01000231.1 GCA_011174845.1 Anaerolineae bacterium
CCCGCGATGAACAAGATGTCGTGGACGTAAGCGTTCCCAATGCCTGCCATCTTCGATTGATCGAGCAAGAAGGATTTCACCCGCCCGCGCCGACCTTGAATCATCTCTTGCAGATCTTCGATTGAGAGGTCGAGCGCGTTGGGGCCCAGCTTGGCGGTCATCTTGTGTTCGTCGAGACGATCTGGAGGAGCGTAGTGGACGTAACCGAACCACCAGAAGTTGATCGAAAGACAGCTACCGTCGTCAAGTCCGAAGATCAACCGATGCTTCTCGGGCAGCTCATCACATGGAACGAGCAGGATCTCGCCACCCATGCCCAAGTTGAGCAGAAGCCAGCCCTTGTCTGTTTGGACGAAGATCCACTTCCCGCGATTGGAGACGTCGAGGATTTCAGCATCGGTCAAGACCGCCACGAATTTTCCCTTGGCCATGTTCAAAGATTTCGGCTGGATCACGTCGATCGTGATGATCGTCCTGCCGACGAGGGCACCCTTCATCTCTTTTGCTCGGCTTGTAATTTCGGGTAGTTCGGGCATTGTGAGCTCCTCATAAGGATGCGTAAACCTGATCATCCTTTAGCGATCGCTGGGCCTCAAAGGAATTCGTAACCGATGGCTTTGAGCGCTCGCAGCGCGTAGAGTGTGACCCATTTGCTGGGGCGGTTACGCCTGTCAAGAGGCCAATTCTGTGTCACCGAGCCGCACTTCCAACGCCCCTGCTCATCCTGAAGACTTAGCACCCGATCTAACAGCGGGTGTAGGCGCGGATCTACTCCAAAGCCGTGTACACCAATCATCTGTATCGCGCTCAAAAGGTCCCACCCTTGAGGCACCCTAAAAGTCAGCCAGCGCTTATGCTCGCCTTCGAAATCATAATCAGCATTAAGTAGCTCTTCACACAATTGATCGATGACCAGGGTTGAGGTTGGGGAGCGCATATCCTCCGGTAAGGCAGCTAATCCCTTTAGCGCGGCGATGGCACCCCAGAGGCAGTTGCGGTGTTCATAACGGCCACAGTCGAGGGCATCCTCGGTTGACATGTCCGCTTCCAAAAAAGAGAAGGCGGAAATAACTCGTGGATCCTTGTCCATGTTGAAATGGACCAACATGGGAAGCATCTCGCCTGTGGTACAGGGAGCGATTCCGCTGCGACGGGTCTTGACCATTGAGATCCCGCCGTTCTCGTTTTGGGCATTTCTCAGCAACGAATCGCACCCGGCAGTTGTGCGTTCATCCGGGGAGACGCCAAGCGCAAATAAGTGCATAAGCACGCCGACTGTCCCGTATGCGGTGTAGGCTTTACTCTCGTCTTCCCCCCAATGCCCATCCTGGTGCTGGAGATCAAACAGCTCTTTTATTAAAGGTAACGAAGCAATCTCCGAGCGGGTTTTAAGAACCTCTTGGTTATCCTTCGGGCGGTCTAAGATATCCACCAGTGTCCAATATCGGACGGAGGGGTTTTCGTCTTCAAGCAACCAGGATACGGAGTTGTGGTAAAGAAGCTTCTTTGCATCCTCCATCTTTGACTCCTGTGATCTCTAAGGCACCGTGTTGCTTTTGTACATGGGCACTATGGCACCTAGGCACTTAGGCACCTCGGTCTCTGTGGGGTTGGGACATTGCTTCCTAGGTGCCCAGGTGCATTGGCGCCTAAGTGCCCTCCCGATCCCTAATCCCTAATCCCCAATCCCTAATCCCTTAACCTAATACCGCTTCCTCCGCTTCGGATACGCCCTGAACGGCGTGCGCGGTTCGAGGCTAACCCAGTCGGAAGCCTCGTCGAGTCGGGCGAGGGAGCGAAGCAGGACAAAGGTGAGCCAGCGGGAGGCCTGCGGGCGAGAGCGGCACTCCCACAGCCCATAAGGACCACGCAATCCTCGCACAAAGTCCACCAAATCTGCGACGCGCTCATCTTCTAAGCTGGCGCCGATCCGCCAGCACAGGTCCAGGGTTAGGGCCACGTCGTAACGGGCGTGATAGGTGAAAAGCCCGCGGGCCGGCATGGCGCCGATCGTACGTGCGACCTCGATGCCTAGGGCGTCCACCTCCTTGGTCTCGCGCCCGAGCAGTAGGTCGAGGCCCCGCCTCACTTCGGTACCTGTTCTTCTCTCTGGGTGCAGCGCGAGGCAACGAAGCGCCTCGGTGGTATTGGTGCGGCAGCCCCAACGTGAGTGTGCTAACCGTCGGTAGCCGGCAACCCCGCCGTAGTTGCCGGAGGCGATCCCCGTCGGCCATGCACCGTCAGGCAGTCGCTGCGCCAATAGCCACTCGTAGGCTCGCTCAGCGCGTGGATCGGTGGCATAGCCGCAGGACGCTAGCCCACGCAAGGGCATGGAGGTCTGTAGTGGGATCATGTCGTACTTTTGATAGCGTTCCGAATCCTCCGTCTCGCTCACACGCGGCCAAGATCCGTCCTTCTGTTGCTGCGAGAAGAGAAATTCGGCCCCTTTCCGTACCACTGGGAATTCTGGGCCAAAACCGAGAAAGCCTAACCGTGTGAGGGCTTGGGCGGTCTCCAGGACCAATCCGCTTCTCCCTGAGGTGTGGATCTGTGACCACGAGCCACCTGACTCCTGTGCACCAAGCAGGTCGGTAACGAGGGGATCCTTCTCTCGCAGGCTGATCAGCTCCAGGACCTCCGGGTGGTCTGGCTTCGTTTCCAGCAGGTCACGAAGGACAAGCAGTCGATACGACGGTGAGGGGTCGGCAAGCAGGAGGGGAACCCAGAAGGTGCTCGGTTC
>DUEW01000232.1 GCA_011174845.1 Anaerolineae bacterium
GCTTGTAGCTTGCGGCTTGAATCCCCTTCCCGCTACCCATACATTCAATTTTGCTGAATCGCCTCACGGATTTGCGACGCCAACTCACCAAAGGATCTAGTATGTGTCATTGCCAAATTGCGCGGTCGGGGTAGCGTGATGGAGAGATCTAGACATACCTGAGCAGGACGGGCACTGAGCACGATCACACGGTCCGCCAGGAGTATCGCCTCAGAGATCGAGTGCGTCACCATTACGACGGTGGCGGTACGCGCAGCCCAGATGCGCATCAATTCGGTTTCCATACGCTCACGCGTCAGCGCGTCTAAAAATCCAAAGGGTTCGTCAAGCAGCAAGAGTTCTGGTTCGTGGATCAAAGCACGGGCGATAGCCACACGCTGTGCCATGCCTCCTGATAGGTCGCGCGGGTAGGAGGCTTCAAAACCACTCAATCCTACGAGATCGATCAAAACGCGTGAACGGGGTTTGATTTCGGAGGCCGGTAAATTCTCTAACTCGAGCGGTAGTCCGATGTTTTCTTCGACGGTGCGCCAAGGCATCAGGTTAGCCTGTTGGAAGACGAATCCTATTCGACGTCGGGGGTTCAGCAGAAGTTGACCTTCAAAGTTCACCTCCCCAGAGGTAGGAACCAGCAAACCAGCCAGAATCCGAAGCAAAGTAGTCTTTCCACAACCGGAGGGACCCACAACGCATAAGAACTCCTGGCGGGAGACATCGAAACTCACCCCGGCTAACGCATATAATCCCCCATCGCCGTTGGGATAGATCATGGAGAGGTTACGAGCAGTTAGCAGTGTGTTCGAATCTGTCATGATCAAGGTAGAAATTCGTTCGTGAAAGCTTGGCTTAGATCGATCGGTTCCTCTAGCAACCCCATCTCAATCAACACATGCTGCATGTTTTCCCAAGACGATGGATCGGAAAAACCAAGCCGTTCCGCTTTCCAATAGCCAATGCTGGCATTTAAGACGGCTCGCAGGACATCTTCATCCGCCTGATCCAGACCTTCAACATAAAGTTTCGCCACCTCATAAGCCATATCCGGATCTTCGATGGTATCGTGTAGTCCATTCAGCGTTGCCTCCACCATTCGACGAACCAGATCAGGGTTCTTTTGAATAGTCTCTTCATTGGTGATGAGACCGTTGGAAGTCAAGTGGACGTAATCGGCCACACGGATCACATTGACCGGGAAGCCCTGAGCTTCGAGCTGCAGAGGTTCGTTGTTCGCATAAATCACAACCGCATCTTCTTGACCCTCATAGAGAGCCTCAACCTGGTTGTAACCAATTGCGTCAAGAGACACATCAGCATCAGATACGCCTGCTGTGCTTAATATCGCCCGATAGCCGATATAGGATGCGCCATACAAGCCTGGGATACCTACGCGCTTCCCAATTAAATCAACCGGCGTTTCGATCCCGCTGTCCTTTGAAGCCGCAATACCCACCGGATAATCCTGCCACCAGGCCATCACATACACGACAGGCACTCCTTGAGCTCTGGCCAAGGGGGTTTGCTCTCCAGAGACGATCGCGAATTGAAGTTCATTCGCACCAACGAGTTGCAGCGCTTCGGTCTCCGGCATGTGGCTGAACTCGATCTCAATCCCAGCATTCTCGTAGTAACCACGCTCAGCAGCGACATAAAGGGGCGCAAATTGTACATCCGGACGGTATCCCATCAGGAGCCGAATGTGAACGGTTTCCACAACCAACTCCTGTGTTGCGCTTACCCCACTACACGCGGTTAATACAAGAACGAGCATGATCAGAATGAGAAAATGTCGTGCTGACATCGTGATCAACCTCCTGGGAGGCGAGAGGGAACCTCGCGCCATGCTAGAAGTCGACGTTCCAGACCCGCAACTATGCCGTACAGCGTCATTGCCATGCCGATCAGGTCAAAAACCACCACGTAGACAAGTGCCGTATCATATAAGCCTCGTCCCACATTGATCAGGAAACCTAAACCCTCGTCTGCGCCGACGAACTCGCCGACGACTGCTCCGATCACAGAGAGTGTGGCCCCGATCTTAAGCCCTCCAAAGACAATCGGCATGGCCGCCGGTACCTCAAGCTTCGTGAAGATCTGCCAGCGCGTTGCTCGTAGGGAACGCATCAGATCCCGTAAATCCTCGGGCACCGAGCGGACACCAACGATCGTGTTGACGAGCACAGGGAAGAAGACGATCAATCCACTGATAAGCAGTTTCGACAACCTACCTGGGCCAAACCAGATCACCAGCAGGGGGGCAATCGCGACAACAGGAACAGATTGGGAGGCGACAATATAGGGTGCCAATAATCGTTCAATCGTGTTTGATTTGGCCAAGCCATAGCCGAGACACGTGGCGATACTCAGTCCAAGAGCCAACCCTCCTAAGACTTCGAGCAACGTCACCCACGTGTGGCGCAACAGACTGCCATCTGAGAGCGCCCGGAAAAGACGGCTAGCGACAGCCTGAGGTGAAGGGAGCATAAATTCTGGCAACCCGCTCCACCGAGTCAAGGCTTCCCAAACCAATAAAGCGAAAAACAACGTTACTGGCACGGTCCACAAAGGAAACCTTTGATGGAACCGGACTCGTTTGACAACCTCAGGAGCACTGATGCTTTTCGGGTCGTTCTCTATACTTGCCACCATCACCCCTCATAATAAGCAACCCCGAAGGGTCAAACCTTCGGGGCATACGAGTGGGATATCCAGTGTTAACACTGGAAAACAAACCCCGAAGAAGATCATCTTCGGGGCGAAATTCACCACCCAGTCGGAATAGATCGACTTAGTAATTAACCTTCTCTCGTCCGGACTATACCGTCGGCCCCGGAGTTTCACCGGATCCTGCGCTACTGGCGCTCGCGGGCTATACCGCCGATCGGGAATTGGGCTTTGATGCCCTCACCCTGCCCCGAAGGCTTTGTTATTCAATTACTTAGATTATAACCAAAATTCTTTTGATTAAATACATTTATCCGGGATGTAAGAAGTCACATTGACTAGTTCTTGCTGTGGCTTGAACTCAAGGTTTCCTTAAAAAGGACAATGTATGAAACTAGCGCTAGGATTGAAGAAAAGATCAGAATAAATATATGAATAGCAAATCCTGAAGCTATCCCTTCATCTACCGACATACCTAATGCCGAAAATCCAACCGTCCATCCAACTTGTAAGGTACCAAGATTTCCAATGGCGTTGATGGGTAAGGCGCTCGTGATCGCGGCACCAGTTGATCCAATTACAACTTCAGGATAAGAGAACCTCGTTATACCCACTGCTTGAAGAAGGAACCAAAGAGAGAAGAGACGACCAACTTGCTACGAAAGTTAAGGATTGAAATCGTCTTTAGTGAAGACATTTACCTCTATACATTCAACTCCCTCATGTCGCCTGTACTCACAAAGATAACTCGCTCGGCGATGTTGGTCACCCGATCGCCGATGCGCTCCAGATTGTGAGCACACCACATCAGAAAGGTCGCCCTTTGAACGCTACCGGGTTTACTCGCCATGATCTCAAGCAGTTCTTCGAAAACTGCTTGGTAAAGAAAATCCATTTCATCATCACGATTAGCAATTTCCCGCGCCTCATCTGCATTACACGCGACGTAAGCATCCAAACTTCCCTGAAGCATTTCGCGCGCCAATTTCACCATACGCGGTATATCGATCAATGGTTTGAGTAATGGCTCATCTCCCATGAGAATAACCGTCTTAGCGATACCCGCGGCATGATCTGCCATACGCTCCATTTCAATAACGATGCTCATCGCTGCTACGACCGCCCTAAGGTCAGTTGCCGTAGGCTGTTGGGTGGCGATCAACGCCAAACAGGCTTCTTCAATCTTGAAGCGTAAAGCATTAATCGCTTCATCCTCATCAATTACCCTTTGGGCTAACGGTCGATCTCGTTTTTGAAGGCTCTCAAGGGCTTTGACGATCGATTGATCGACTAGCGTTCCCATGCGGAGAAGATCATCACGTATATGTGCAAATTGGCGGTCATACTCACCTCTCAAATGTTGAGACATCTCAGCCTCCTTCCCGCCAACCTATTAACCGACCCTGCCTGTGATGTAAGCCTCGGTTCGCTCCTCCTTGGGTCGTGTGAAGATCGTGGCTGTGTCGTCAAACTCAACCAGCTCTCCTAACCAGAATAATCCGGTCTTATCAGAAACCCGCGCCGCTTGTTGCATGTTGTGGGTTACCACGACGATGGTGTATTGCTCCCTAAGTTGCCTCATCAATTCTTCAATTTCCAAGGTGGCAATCGGATCAAGCGCGGAGGTTGGTTCGTCCATCAGAATCACCTCCGGTTCGACTGCCAGGACCCGAGCGATGCACAATCGTTGTTGTTCACCCAAAGAGAGTTCTAAAGCATCGGAACTCAGGTGATCCTTAACCTCATCCCACAAAGTTGCTCGGCGTAAAGACTGTTCAACGACTGCTTCCAATTCGCTCCGTCCATGCGTCAATCCAAGCACCCGCGGACCGAATGCAACATTATCGAAGACCGATTGAGGAAAAGGATTGGGCCTCTGAAATACCATCCCAACCCGCTGTCGTAAATCAACGAGATCTACTCCCGGTGAATAAATGTCCTCACCATCGAGTAAGACTTCTCCTTCGAGTCGCGTGTCTGGAATCGTATCGTTCATTCGATTAAGACAACGCAAGAAAGTGGTCTTCCCACAACCGGACGGTCCTATCAAGGCTGTGACTTGGCATTCAAGGATTTCCATCGAGATCCAACTTAACGCCTGTATGGGCCCATAATAGAAGGTCAGATCTCGGACCATCATTTTTTGCGTATGATTATCATTGACCATTGGTCGCATTGTACACCAGAACATAACCCTATGGATGGAAAACAAAGCACGATAACTTATACTTTCCCTGACTTATCTTTTGGAAATCTGAGGAAGGTTGCTGAAAAATTCTGAATGGAAAAGGATAAACCCTGTATTCTTAGATCAGTAGAAGTATAATTCTCCACGATGGACGAACCTTGCTACAAGCAACTTCGCGTGTCCTCACTCCTTCTGCTACTGTGTCTGCTACTGATTGGTTGCAGACGATCGAAGGTGGATGATCGCCCTGATTCCTCAACGATAAAAACCATCGAAAACAAAGGCTCCGATACAATCGTCAACCTTGCTCTCGCTTGGGCAGAAGCTTATCATGAGATCCACCCTGAGGTACGCTTATCTGTTACTGGTGGCGGATCGGGCACAGGCATAGCCGCTCTGATCAATGGCACGGTGGATATCGCCAACGCCTCACGAAAGATCAAGCCCGAGGAGCAAACTCAAGCAGAAGCTAATGGCATCACTCCAGTGGAACACATCATCGCGCGTGACGCGATCGCCATCATCGTAAACCACGACAACCCTGTCGACCGCCTCACCATCGATCAAATTTCAGATATCTACAGCGGGAAGATCAGCAATTGGCAGGAGGTCGGAGGAGAAGATCGCCCCATCGTTCGGCTCTCGCGTGAAACGAACTCCGGTACACATGTTTTTTTCCTAGAACACGTAATTCGAAAGGGAGATGGGAAGGATAAAACCCTGTTTTCAACCGACACACTTTTACTGCCTTCGTCAGAAGGAATCAGCGCCGAAATCCGGCAGAACCCCAACGCGATCGGATACGATGGATTAGGTTACGTGACCGAGGATTTAAAAGTCATCGCTGTTTTCAGTGACGTGGCCGATGACTTCGTTCTTCCCTCAGCAGAGACGGTCGACAACCAGCAGTACCCAATCGCACGCGATCTGTACATGTACACAGCGGGGGAACCGACCGGTGAGATAAAATCGTACCTAGAATGGGTCCTATCTTCTGAAGCCCAGATGATCGTCGCAACGCTCGGTTTCGTCCCCATAGGTCCATGAGATGACAATGCGTGAAATAAACTGGAGAGAATTAGCTATCACGCGCCTGATCAAGGCTTGTGGCTATTCGGTGATTATATTTGTAGGGTTGATATTCCTCTTTCTACTGCGAGAAGGCTCGCCGGCATTGGTTGAGATACCCATACCATCGCTCTTCAGTTCACGTTGGTACCCCATCGAAGATTATTTCGGAATCTTACCGTTGATCAGCGGAACCATAGTGGTCACGATCGGAGCAGCCCTTGTTTCCGTACCCCTCGGTGTATCAACGGCGATCTTCATCGCCGAGATCGCGCCGCATTGGGCGAAGGAAATACTCAAGCCCCTCGTGGAAGTCCTTGCAGGTTTACCCTCTGTTATGCTCGGCTTCCTGGGTATCTTGGTCATCGCCCCATTGGTACGAACCACGATCAACGTTCCTACGGGTCTGACGGCTTTCACCGGTGCTTTACTCCTCGGTTTGATGGCCATCCCAACCATCGTCAGCGTCGCTGAAGACGCACTGGACGCCGTGCCACGCACCTATCGCCAAGCTGCACTCGCCTTGGGCGCGACTGAGTGGCAAATCATCTGGCGCGTCACGCTTCCTGCCGCCAGATCAGGCGTACTTACGGCGATCATGTTGGGTATCGGAAGAGCGATCGGAGAGACGATGACGGTCATGATGGTGACCGGGAATGCACCCGTCCTTTTGACCGGCTTGGAGAGTCTCTTCCGCCCTGTACGCACCATGACCGCGACCATCGCCGCTGAAATGGGGGAGGTCGCCAATGGCAGCGTGCATTACCATTCCTTGTTCTTGATCGGAATCGCACTCTTCCTGATCTCACTGATCGTGAATATGACCGCAGCCAGTGTGGTCTTCCGACAGCGAAAACGGGCCGAGAGAATATTGTCGTAGTTCAAGCTGATCGGGGACACAAAATCTTACACGAAGGTCCAGAGGCTTGACTAGATTTGGAAATGGATCGTTATACAAGTAAACGGAGAACCAACGGTTGCAAGTGATGTGGACATAAGGAAACCACCACAATTATGATCACAAACCATCAAAATACGGTATCTACCTCGTGAGGATGAAACGTATAAGAACCGTATCCGAACGCAATAAGCTCATCCAAGGTATCGGTTTCAGCGGGTTGAGCCTCGCCGCGTTAATCACGGTCATTCCCATCATCATGATGGTTGTGTACATATTCTGGCAAGGTTCACCTGCGATCTCATGGGAATTCTTGAGTGGCTTCCCGCGCGAAGGAATGCGGGCCGGAGGTGTCCTCCCCGCGATCGTCGGCACATTTTGGTTGACCCTGGGCACTGCGGTCATCGCTGTCCCACTCGGAATAGGCGCTGCGATCTACTTATCAGAATACGCCCCGGATACTCGTTGGACTCGCGTCATAAGGATTGCCATTATCAACTTAGCCGGGATCCCCTCAGTCGTATACGGTTTGTTCGGCTTGGGATTGTTTGTACTCTTCCTCCAGTTTGGCACCAGTATCCTAGCCGGTTCACTCACCCTAGCCATCATGACATTGCCAGTAATCATCAGCACAGCGGAGGAAGCGTTGCGAGCGGTTCCCAATAGTTTTCGCGTTGTAAGCGTCTCATTGGGAGGAAGCAAATGGCAGACCATCCGCCGTGTTGTCTTGCCCCAGGCTATTCCTGGCATCTTGACCGGTGTTATCCTTGGGCTAGAGCGTGCCGCTGGAGAGACCGCGCCGATCCTCTTCACCGTTGCTGCCTTCTTCCTTCCAAGGCTGCCATCATCGATCTTTGATGCAACAATGGCTCTCCCTTATCACCTCTTCGTGATCTCTACCCAGGTTCCCGGGATGCCTGTTCAGATTCAATACGGCACAGCGGTAGTGCTGCTGACCTTCGTCCTCAGCATGAACATCATCGCTACTATCATCCGCTCTCGCGCTCGAGCGAGGAGACAATGGTGATTTCAGCAGAAACCAAGACAGCCTCGTCTTCCTCTCAAGAGGTTACAGACAAGATCGTCATTGAAAAATTAAGCGTGGCTTATTCGGATGGCACGGAGTCACTAAAGGAGATCAGCTTGGCCATTCCAGACCGTGCGGTCACGGTCCTTTTCGGCCCGGCCGGAGGAGGTAAGTCCACTCTCTTGCGTACAATGAATCGCCTGAATGATTTGGCTGATGTCGTAAGGCTTTCAGGCCATGTCTGGCTGGATAGTGTGGACATCCTCGATCCTTTGATCGACGTGATCTCATTAAGGCGGCGAGTGGGTATCGTCTTCACCAGAGCTGTTGTGCTTCCGATGACTATCCGCCAGAATCTAACCTACGGATTGGAACTGGCAGGCGAGCGATCACGTCGTCATTTAGATGAGGTCGTCGA
>DUEW01000233.1 GCA_011174845.1 Anaerolineae bacterium
AGAGATCGATGCCTTAGAAGGCGAATTGGATGAGGTTTTTAAAACCTTAATAACCGTACGCGAAGTAGAGCAAGATGGACGCTTTAACCTTGAGCAGTCGAACCTGCGAGTAGTGGCGGCCGAAAACCACAAAGACCGGGTTGAGGCGCAAAAACGAGAGGTGGAAGAGGAGTATCTCCAACTTGAAGCGGAGCTTCTCGAATTGGTGGGCCGAGCCGAGTCAGTCGCCTCGAAACGCTCTCAAATCGATCGCGAATTACAGGATGCGATCTCAATGGTAGACCGGGCGGAGCCAGATGTTGAGATGGCACGTCTTGAAGCCCGCCTCGAAGTCGCTCGACGTGCAGTGGATGAGATGGATAGCCGGATCACAGATTTCGAAGAACGATTGAGGTCCCTAAGTAATGATCTCAAAGGTTGGACGGATCGACTGGATGCCAATCAGGCTGAACAGGTACGTTTACGTGATGAGGTAAGCGAAGGTGAGACGGCGATGCGCTCGATCGAGGAGCAGTTGGCTGTCTTATCCGACCGCATGAAACCTCTTGAGCAGGAACTGGAGCAATCGGTTGCATCTTTGTCGACCGTCGAGGTGGAAGAGAGCCAGGCACGCGAATCGTTCCAATTGAGTGAACGTGAACGCTCTCATATCCAAATTGAATTGGCTCGCAGGGAGGAGGAACTGATCAGTCTTCGCAGGCGGATCGAAGATGATTTTGGCTTGGTCGCCTTCAATGATTACCCGGACACTCCCGATCAAGAGCCGTTGCCCTTCGAGGGGTTAGTGAAGAAGCTGACACGCGTCGCTGAAATGCCCTTGGAATTAGAGGTCCAGGTGAACCAACTGCGAGCTCAATTACGTCGGATGGGAGCGGTAAACCCAGAAGCAGAGCGTGAATATATCGAAGTGAGCGAGCGGTCAAAATTCCTGACGACTCAAGTAGATGACCTGCGCAAAGCGGAGACGCAGATTCAAGAGGTGATCGCGGAACTCGATCTACTGATGGAGCGGGAGTTCCGAAAGACTTTCGATGCGGTGGCGGTGGCGTTTCGTAAAACATTCACCCGCTTGTTCGGTGGGGGTTCCGCCCACTTGATGCTCACCGATCCCGATGATTTAACACAAACGGGGATCGATATCGAAGCACGTTTACCAGGCCGGCGCACACAAGGATTGGCGGTCCTCTCCGGGGGTGAACGAAGCCTGACGGCCTGTGCGTTGATCTTCGCTTTGTTGCAGGTCTCGCCCCCGCCGTTTTGTATTCTGGATGAGGTTGACGCGATGTTGGACGATGCGAACGTCATCCGCTACATCGAGATGCTGCGGGAACTCAGCGAGAAGACGCAGTTTATTCTCATTACCCATAACCGCCTCACGGTGCAGGCCGCGGAGGTGGTCTACGGCATCAGCATGGGAGCGGATTCGGTCAGCAGGGTGATCAGCCTGAAATTAGACCAGGCAGAGGAGATGGTTGCAGCGTAAGCCCTTCGTATTAAATGAGCGCGCGCCTTTCACTGCGACGGTAACAGCGGGAACGCGTCGCGCTCGAGCCAAGTTCATCAGTTATTCTGACGTTTCAGTTGTAAGTGGGAAGATAGGGGTGTGGGTGGCATTCGCCGACCTGCACCTCTTTATTTTTGCACGGTTTTTAGGGGTGCAAAAGCACGGGAAATGCCCCTGGCTGTCAAGAATCGTTGACAAGGGTCGGGCATCGAGTAGAATAACGATACGCGCCGAAGTGGCGGAATTGGCAGACGCGCTGCGTTCAGGGCGCAGTGAGCTTAATGCTCATGTGGGTTCAAATCCCACCTTCGGCACCAGGAGCCCCCTTGAGGGGCTTTTTTTTGGTTAAACCGTAAAATAGCCGCCGCGACCACATTGTGGTTTCTGTATAAAACAAGAACGCTTGGCTATCGAAGAATTATTCAGTACAGGTCGTCTTGGAGATGATATTGGAGTTTTCGACCTTTCGAACCTTGACCATTCGGACCTGCTCGTGGAGGTTGCGGCTAATGGTTAGGCCTCACCGCCGCGATGATGGGAGAGGTGATATTCTTCTAACACTGCTTTAACTTCCTTCAGATCAGTCGTGTCGAAACCCTCCTGAAACCATCTGTACAATTGTTCCAGATTAGAAATCTCCTTCTCGGGATCCCCTTCTTCAATCAGCAATCTCATGAGATGGAGCCTCGCTCGAAGTTCCAATGACTTCGCTTTCTGGGACTGGGCGACTTCGATCGCGTGACGATACACTGACTGAGCTCCGGCAAGATCTCCCTGCTGAGCCAAACAATCCGCTCGGATGCGATGCGTTTCTACTTCGCAGTAACGCTCATTTAATCTCTCGACCGTCCTTAATGCTTCTTCCGCGGTTGAACAGCAATCCTCATAATGACCAGCAATAAGCTGTGCTTCTGCATGCAGCGTCCACATGCACGGCATCGATATATTTGACCCTAAGGCATGATAAGTTGCTAGCCCTTCTTCGATCAGATCGATCCCTTCATTTACGTGGTCCAACATTGCTAGTGCCCACCCCCGGCGCATGCACGCTCTCGCATTCCAGAAAGAAAAACCGTATTCAATCGAGAGATTACTGCATTCCTGTGCGAGATTTCGACAGGTTTGTGGATCACGCAGTTGATGATAAAGCGCCGAGATGGTGTCCAGTGCAATGGCAAGGCTGAAGGGGTGGTCTAATTCACGTGCAAGCTTGAGCGCTTCGTGACCGATCGAGATTGCGCGTTCAGGATATCCCAGCGACCATGTGAAGTAGGCTAATTGTGATTGCGCTATGACGCCTGAATCAACTCCAAGCACCGCAGTAAACTTCGGGTGCAAAGCCGATTGGTAAAAACTAAGCGCCTGTTGATAATGCTCTTTTCCGGTATCGAATGTCCCTTCGCTAACAAGGCTCTCAGCAATTAGGCGATGTGCTTCCGTCAACAGCATGGGGTCTTGAAGGTTCTCCGCCATGTTTAGCATCTGCTTTTCAAACACTTTACTCACATCGTACTCACCACGCATCTTGCTGTGTAATGAAAGGCCCCTTATAGCAACAAAGCTCTGGGGCGTATCTTCGACTTGCCGACTGAGATCGATCGCTTTGCTAAATACTTCTTCCACACGCTTGTCGGCCGCGCCTTTCGCGGTCATCAACGTGTTCCCAAGCGATAGGTACAGCATGAGCTCCTTCAGACTCCTGCTTGCATCTGCAGGGATCTCTTTTACTACCTTCAACCCCTGTGTGTAAGCGTCAATCGCCTCCCTGTAGGCCGACGCTGCATGCGCTTGGTTGCCGGCTATCAGCAAGTAGTGAACGGCTTTCTCCCAGTTCCCAGATTGGGTGAAATGGTGGGAGAGCTGTACAGATATCTCCGGAGCGCGTTCCCCATAGAGTTCCTCGAGTGCGGTTCCTACGTCTTCGTGGAGATAGAAACGCTCTGCTTCGTCGAGCACCGAGTACAGGTATTTCTGGAACAAGACATGTCTGAAGCGATAGCGGGAAATCCTCTGTGATCCAAGCTGCTGCACGCCCTCCGTAACGATCAACTGGTGCCGACTCGCTAAGTCCCTGCTCAATCGCCGAATGATTTCCCTGGGATCAGTTTTTTGAACCTTTGCGATGACCTCGCTGGTGAATGTCTCCCCTTCCACACTACCAACGTGAAGCGCCTGACGATCATCTGGATCCAGACGTCCAATGCGAGTCTCAATGACGCCTTCGACTCGGGAGGGCAGATCCTCCCACGCAAAACCTGCTCGCTGGTACCAGAGACCATCCTCTTCCTTTTGGAGGTCGCCTCGTTCTTGCATTTCTCTAAGCAGCTCAACAGTAAACAGCGCTTGACCCGAGGTGTGGTGCAGAAGCTCCTCTCGGAAACGATCATCCAATAGATTCGGTTCGGCGTCGACTAATGCCCAGACAAAATCACGACGCTCTGCCTCAGACTGATCAAGATCAAGCACGATATCTCCGTAATATCGCTTCAATTCTCCAAGCACCGGCGCCAAGGGATGTCTAACTTCGCCTCGACCAATAGCGATATCCTCCGGGCGAAACGTGCCAACGAGCAGGACGCGGCTATTCCTAATTTGCCTAGCCAGCTGGAACAAGAGATCCAAGGAGGATGGATCGGACCATTGAAGATCATCGATGGCGATGATCAAAGGTTGATTGGTGGCCATCGCTTGGATCACACCGCTGTACTGTTCGACGATCCTGGACGGGTCTTTTTGAGGTCTTGTCGGAGAAGCCTTTTTCTGCTTCTCAATAATCTCAAGTTTTTTCAGCCATCCCACTTTTTCGGCCAAGAAGGCGCCTGCTCTAGTGATGATCCCAGATCCCGGCACAAAGATATCCAGCAAATCCGGCCCCAACTCGACAATCGCCTGTCCAGAAATTCGCAGGAAACTCTTGAGTCGAGTTGTGTTTTCACTTGAGGGTATCCTTTGCCCCAATTGGCCTTCGATGTCCCCGGTGAGCATGGCGAGGATTTCTCGAAATGGCAGATAGGGATCGCTGATCCCTGTATGCGAATTGCATGTACCGACGGCAATAACCAGATCGTGGTGCTTGCTCAGCGCACGCGAAGCGAATGCTGAAAGCAGAGCTGTTTTCCCGGCTCCTGCTTCCCCTGCAATAAAGCATATTTGGCCATGACCTTGAATTGAAAGTTTGAGGAGGTTATCTAAGTGGGCTAGCTCACCCTCACGCGCAACGAATGTATGTTCGATCATATCTGTGTCTCAGTGGTTAAGGGTCGAGGGATAGCGTACCTGGATATAGGTTAGAACACAACTCAGGGAATCTCGCACTGATGATCTAATTAATTGAGTAGGGTAAGTCCTTGTAGAGGTAGGTTTACCGATCGATTCTCTCGAATCCCCTCTCATCGATCTCCAAATACTTCCATTTTTTTGCCAAATCTACAGAAAATTACCTTTAAACTGTTCATTTGATGTCTTTTCTCAGCATACAACACATATGATGCTTTGATCAATACAAGGCTTTGAATATTTTTTTATTGTAGACCTATGTTGTGTTTAGAGATCTGCAGAACCGGCCACTTCAAGGTTTATTTCTCGGTTTCGGTCAGAATATGGTTTTTTCTTTCATCTCTCGATGAAATACGTGGGTATTTTTCTGGAGAGGAAAAAATGCGGCTCCTCGCGCAGCATCCCGGAGCGAAGCGGAGTGGGCATGCTTGTCATGAGCGAAGTCGAAGGACCACCGCTTGATTGGGCGTGGGAGCCCGATCACCTGGGAGGTTGGGTTTGCCTCGAATTGGTACGAGTGTTGCAGCCGATTACATTAGGATTTCGATCCATTAGAGAGATCACAAACACCCACAATGTAAGAGGGCGGCCCTTCCGAAATAAGAGGCTTGCATCCGATGGGGGCCTCAGGTAAGATGGCAGCGTGATGGAAGACGAAAATCAAGGCAAGCCACGCATTTCAGGCGTGTGGATATTACTTCTGGTCATGGGGGGCATCTTGATCTTGGGGGACTTGAACCGCCGGATGGCAGATGCTCGTCGTCTGGATCAAGACGCTCGAGCTCTGGAGACGGAAGTCGCTGGTCTGGAAACGGAGAGCGCTGAACTTCTGACTCAAGTAGTTGAAGCCACAAGTGATATCGTGGTGCGCGAGTGGGCCCATGAACAGGGAGGGATGGTTGAGCTGGGAGAAGTTCTGATCGTCCCTGTCGCGCCATCGGACGCGCTGCCGATGGTCACGCCGACCCCAATCCCTAGTCTGAGGCAGCCGAGCAACTGGGAGGTATGGTGGGCGCTGCTCTTCGGAAAGTGATTTCTTGACGCTCGCGCGAGCGGTGTGTTATAATCCGCCCCGCCAGAAACCTTAAAAATTTTGGCCGTTGCGGGGTGGAGCAGTGGCAGCTCGTCAGGCTCATAACCTGAAGGTCCTCAGTTCGAATCTGAGCCCCGCTACCTGGAACGAAAAGAAGCGCCCGTGAGGGCGCTTTCTTTTCAGGTAGCGGGGCTCAGATTCGAACTGAGGACCTTCAGGTTATGAGCCTGACGAGCTGCCACTGCTCCACCCCGCAAC
>DUEW01000024.1 GCA_011174845.1 Anaerolineae bacterium
ACCTAACACGGCGAAGCGCCAGCCGTTAATCAGTGCCTTGGCTTGGACGATCCCCAAAGCGGCCAACGTATATATCACCAACGGAAATTGGAAGGATATACCGGTCCAAAACATCACCCCGGTGACAAAGCGGATGTAATTCGACGGCCTGGGGACCGTCGCGATGTTCATGAAATCCAGCAGGAAAGGCAGCGCGATGGGTAGCATGAATTTGTACGCGAAATATAAGCCGGCGATAAATAAGAGACTTGCGATGGGGATCGCTATCAACAGCATCACACGCTCACGGCGGCGTAAACCCGGATTGATAAAGGCGAACATCTCGAACCCGATGTAAGGTACCGCGATGGTAAAACCACTCAGCAGTGATACCCGCATAAATGCTCCGATGGATTCGGTGACCTCAATCGCTTGAAGCGCCTCTGTCCCACCAACGGGTAGGGATAACCAGTTCAAGATGCGTTCCGCAAAAATCGTACTAACCCCAACGGTCACAATAAGTACGAGCAGTGAGCGGAATAGGTGCCCCCGTAGTGCCTCGATGTGTTCCACAAGAACAGAGGGGTTCTCAATTGCACGGGCGAAAACGTCCTCTAAAGGCGCATCCTCAGGCTCGTAGGTGATGAAATTCCTGATCGCGATGAAAGGCCTGGCGATCAGACGGAAGGGGGCGGTGATCAAGCGCCATAATCTTTTGAAGAAGGAGCGAATCATATCGTTATGAGGGTGCTCGAATCTCTTGGGTTCAAAGGGAATGTGTGCTTTTTCAAACTCATCGGTTTTGATCGCTATGAGTGACGATCACTCTGATTCTGGCTCGGATTGGGTTTCCATGGATGTCTTTGTTTCGATTGGAGCATCGCTGAGATCTTGCAAGGAGGGTCTAGTCACCCGAACATCCGTATCTAAAGTTTCGACGTCCTTGGCGATCTCCTGACCGATCTCTTGCGCGATTTGGCGCGCCGAAACAAGCTCTTCCATAGCGGCTTTGCGAGCTAGATCAAGCTCCTCCAAGGCGGCCTCGCGCGCAAGTCGTTCCGGCAGGTGGCGTAGGGTACGTGATGTGTCAAGGAGCATGCGCCATGTGTCTGATTTGTAGAGCCGGTTTAGAAACCGCCCCATGGTGCGTGCGACCTTACCAATATCGCGTGGCCCAATCAGTACCAAAGCGATGATGATGATGAAGATCAACTCCAGTGGGCCAACCCCTAAAAAATCCATTTACTCTTTCCTGGAGCTGCTGGGTTGAAGTTGGCGGCGTATTTCTTCCTCGTGTTCCGCGAGCGTACCGAGCACACCATTAACAAAGCGTGCGGAGCTATCAGATCCGAACCTTTTCGCCAACTCGACGGCCTCATTAATCGCTACCTTGAGCGGTGTCTCCCCTGCGGCGGCAAACTCCCACAGCGCAAGCCGCAAAATATTACGATCAAGGACAGCCAATTCTTCCACCGGCCACTCTGGCGCACAAGTAGCTACTAGGCGGTCTAGCTCAGGAGCGTACTCTATAGCACCAAAGACTAAACGCTGCATGAAGGACCGCGCCTCCTCCCCAAGAGACTCCTCCTTCCCGAGGTGGAAAGCGATGACTTCCTCAGGAGCGTGATCGACGCTATCTACCTCGTAAAGTACTTGGAGTGCGAGACTGCGTGCTCGCCGGCGTTCGCGTTTCATCGGGCTTGGGCGAACCCTAGCTGACCTCGTAATCGTAGTCGATGTCTTCGATATGGATATCGATACGTTTGATCTGCATACCAACCATGTCTTCAATCGCTCGGCCAACCTCAGCCTGCACTTTCCTGCTGACTTTACGTACGTTGGTGTTTCGTGCCAAGATCAGGTAGAGATCAATGGCCACTGCGTCCTCATCGATCTCAATCCGTACCCCCTCACCTGAGCCGCGCTTGATTAACCGGTTGACCCCTCCGGGTATTGACGCCATCATGGCAACGCCCGGGACGCTTAAGGCAGTCAAGCGAGCGATGGTTATCAAGACACTCGGTGCGATGGTTGTGGTTCCGGGAGCTCGACCGGAATTCTGACCCTTCTCATCCATCATTTTTTTCTTCCTTCTAAGTCCTTTAGCGAGTTTGCAGGCCTCACCCGCCTGCGCCATCCTCGTTTTGCTGTGAGATCTCGGCGAAAACCCTTGGACCCTATCCTTAGAACATTCCTAATCCACCGTCCACAGTCAGGACATGGCCAGTGATGTAAGCTGCGTCGTCGGAGGCGAGGAAGGAAACGGCTTTGGCAATATCCTCTGGTTGACCCACCCGGTTGAGCGGAATCATCTCCTGCATCTTATCCAAATGTTCCTGGATCGCATCTGGCACAGAGGCCCAAATATCGGTCTCAATAAAACCGGGTGCGATGGCGTTGACTGTGATGTTCCGTCGGGCTACCTCACGTGCCAAGGCCTTGGTAAATCCAATTTGTCCTGCCTTCGAAGCTGAATAATTGGTTTGTCCAGCGTTGCCCATCTGTCCTGAAACGGAAGTGATGTTGATGATACGTCCATACCGGCGCCGCATCATATGACGCACAGCGACCTTGGAGCAGTTGAAGGTGGATTTGAGATTGGTTTGGATCACACGATCCCAATCCTCCTCCGGCATCATCATGATCAAGCCGTCGCGAGTGATACCTGCGTTGTTCACAAGGATGTGGAGGTCGTCAAATTGTTGGATAGCAAATTTGATCAACTTCTCCGCTTGGTCGAACTCGCCTACATCCGCTTGGAAGGCAACCGCTTGACCTCCAGAATCGTTGATGGTTTGAATGACCTCATCTGCTGCCTCTTTGTTCATATGATAATTGATGACGACCTGGGCTCCCTCCCTTGCCAGTTGAACAGCGATTGCGCGACCGATGCCCCGCGAAGCACCAGTGACGACAGCCGCTTTGCCATCAAACTTCATCTCTTCTCTCTCCTACCTGGGCAGCTTGCTCCAAGCCACCTTGGGGATTATACCCAGAAATAGATAAGGACGTCTTGCCATTAACGCTAGGTTGAGGATGTCGGCGATCAGCCATTAGCAATCAGCTATAAGCTGTCAGTTATCAGCGGTCAGCTAAGAACAGACATCATTACTATTGACGAGCTATTGGTAGGGAATTTGCTGAGAGCTGAAAGTTGAGTGCTGCTGGCTCTTATTCTCCGCTCCCCTTGGCAAGCCATGTGGTGAACTCGTCGAACCATCGGGACAGGCAGGACGTTGCAGGCTCAAGATAATTGTCAGGAGAATTGGTTCCTCAGCAGGAAAAGGTAGATTGGATGATTACCCCCCAGCGGGTCGGGCTCCCACGCCTGACCGAATGAGAGGCTCAGAATGGCACCTTCGCATATGGCATTCCGAGGAGCCTAGCGACCTTTTAACATTAATGTTGCCGCAGGCTTTAGCCTGCGTATCTTTGCGCACCCTAAAGGGTGCGGCTACATCAAATGATTATTTGAGGGTCACAGACACCGATACCCTTAACCGAGCCCAGGAACACCGGCCTCCATCGCCTTTCGGACTAACCGCTCGGGTCGGTTGCGATATTGATCGGGATCTATCCTGCCCTCGACGAGGCCGAGCATCACCTCAGTAAGGGTGTGGTTTGCAGGCGTTGGCACACCTACACGAGCACCTTCATCAACGACCGCGCCGTTGAGCCAACCTACCTCGCTTCGACCGCGGGCGATGTCGTAGTTAAACGAGGGCAGTTTATCGCCTCGACCGGTTGATACCACGCGTCGCAGGATGGGTTGGATGAGGGACGCCGGGAGGGATATCGCACGACCAAGCAAGCCCACAGGGACCTTGGGCAGGTTTTGGGGTGAGAAGCCCTTACAATGCATGACACGTACGGCCTCCCGCAAAGCCTCGATCTCTACTCGGAAAAGCTGGGGATGATCAAGGATTTGCGCTGGAAGCCAACCGGTAATAGCCGAACTGGCGTTGGTGACAATATTGGTCAATAACTTGGACCACTTCATCCGCTCCGGATCGCGATAGAGGTGAGGGTTTAGACCAGCCACAGACATCTCGGAATGTAACTTTGGTCTGAGTGGGTGACCGCTTGCCAGACCACATCCTCGTTCACGCTCCACGCTTAATATACCGGGTTCGATCATCTGCACCGCGGTCGTCGATGTGGCGGGGATCACTCGCTCGGCCCCAAACGCGGAAGCAAGTATGGCTTCATTTCCTATGCCGTTCAGGAAGCAAACTACAGGGGGCGGATCCTCTGTCGTTTCCCGGATGATATCCGCCGCTTCTTGGCAATCGTAGGCTTTTACTGTGAGGAGGATGATATCCGGTGGGTGAGGGTCAAATGCCTGTTCATAGGAGGTGATCACGGTCGGCGTTTGCAGCCATCCCGGAGGGCCATCTCCGGTGACCTTTATCCCTTGATCCTGGACAATACGAGCCAACTTGGGGCGAGTGAGAAAGGTCACACGCTGTCCGGCCAACGCCAAGCGTGTGCCAAGCAGTCCCCCAACCGCCCCGGTTCCAAAAACCAGGTAATGCACTTCAGGAACCCGACGTGTCGCTCAACAACCGGTCTACGATGGCGTTCAGCTCTTCGTCGGAGTAGAAGCGGATGACCAGGCTGCCACCCCTTCGGCCGCGCTTGACCGTGACACGGGTCCCTAGAGATCCGCTCAGCTGCTCTTCAAGGTCGATCTCTTCAGGGGAGCGTGTCGGGGGTGGGCGAGATGGTCTGCGCTCTCCACTTAGACGTCGGACCAACTCCTCAGTTTGGCGCACGTTCAATTCGCGCTTGACGACCGTCTGCAACGCAGCCGATTGTGCCTGGTGAGTAGGCAGTGCCAGCAATGCGCGGGCATGTCCTTCACGAATGACCCCCTCTGCCAATGCCTGGCGCACGGCGGAGGAAAGTTTGAGTAGCCGGAGGGTGTTGGTAACTGTGGTCCGGTTTTTCCCTATGCGGGCGGCGATCTCTTCGTGTGAGAGACCGAAGTCCTGCGCGAGCTGCTGGTATCCTGCGGCGGCTTCAAGCGGGTTGAGGTCCGTTCGTTGCAGGTTTTCGATCAGTGCCCACTCGAGACCCTGGCGTTCGTCCGCTTGACGCACGATCACGGGCACTCTGCTCAATCCGGCCAACCGGGCGGCTTCGAGTCGCCGTTCACCGGCGATGAGTAGATAACCTGTGCCCACCTGAGGCTTGGCGACGATTAATGGCTGGAGAATACCATGTTCTCGAATCGAATCTGCCAACTCCTTCAAACCCTCGGCATCGATATCGGTCCGCGGCTGGCGCGGATTGGGTTGGATATCATCTGTCGAAACTTGAAGTATGCCACCTCCTGGAGCGGGGAATTCCTCTCCAGCAGGGATGAGGGCATCGAGTCCTTTTCCCAAACCACGTTTACGGCTCATCTCACTCCTCAATACTGATGATCGGCTCGCGCATGGGGACGCCATCTCCTTGAAGCAGTTCTTCGACCAGAGCTCGATACGCGATCGCGCCCGACGAGGATGGACTATAGAACGAGATCGGCAATCCGTGCGAGGGCGCTTCGGCTATTCGAACACTGCGCGGGATCACGGTTTCAAAAACCATCCCTGGAAAGTGGCGTCTGACCTCTTGGGCAACGTCCCGAGACAAATTCGTTCGACCGTCGAACATCGTAAGCACTAACCCACGAATCGAGAGATCGGGGAAGAGATTCGACTGGACCCGCCGCAGGGTATGGATCAGTTGCGTCAAACCTTCTAAGGCCAAGTACTCACATTGTACAGGAATGAGAACACCCTCAGAGGCGGCCAGCAGACCGTTTAGCGTTAGTAAACCTAGAGATGGGGGGCAATCGATCAGGATGTAATCATAATGACCGTTGATTGGGCTCAGGGCGTGTAGTAAAAGTTTCTCGCGATCTGGGATCCCAACCATCTCGATCTGAGCCCCGGCTAAAGCCGTAGAAGATGGAAGTATAGATAACTTTAATTTCGGGTTGTGAAGGATGATCTCGGAAGCGGGGATCCTACCGATCAGGGCGTCGTACGTTCCAGAGTTTATCTTGATGTGGTTAACCCCAAGGCAGGAGGTAGCATTTGCCTGCGGGTCGAGATCGACGATCAAGGTTTTTTGTCCCATCTCAGCCAGGTACGCCGCGATATTGATCGCGGTGGTCGTCTTGCCCACGCCACCTTTTTGGTTGACCAGGGCGTAGGTCCTCGTCATGGAGTCACCTGATGGTAAGCAGCTCGGATTTCCTCCATCGTTGGCGTGCTGTCCAGACCACGACGAGTAACGGAGGCAGCCGCCAAGTAATTGGCAAAAAGAGCGGCTTCCCATGGATCGTCGGTTTGATAAAGGCGTACAAAAAACGCGGCGGCGAAGATGTCTCCCGAGCCGGTTGGATCTACCTCCTCGACTTCCGGAGCCGGTATGTGGCGTTCTTCACCGCTCCAGAACACGTTTGCTCCTCTTGCGGCATCCGTTACCGCCAGGATCTTGCAGCAGGGCGCCATGTCCTGTGCAGACTGAGGGTCCTCGGCCAGATCTTCCATGCTCACCACCACCACGTCGGCGGCCGGGAGCAGATCGCTGATCTGATCCCATCCCGTCAGATGGACGCGCCCCTTCTCATCCCACCTTCGCAGCCAGCCTTGTGGTGTAATACACATCAGTGCGCCGGGGAAGGATTCTATCAGGGTTGTGTCGACCTCGTCTGCGATGGGACCCAGGTGCACGATATCGGCGCTGTGCCAGCCTCGGGGAATGTCCTCATAGCTAATGTCTGATGCCCGTCCATGGAGGATTTGAATTCGACCTTTTGATGTGTAGCGGTTCTCAAAGGTGGTTGATTGTGTCGATGGCATGTGGTGGATCTCGATGTTCTCCAACTGGCTAAGGTCTATATCTTTATCTGTAGCGGTGATAGCCCTGACCCTTAAACCAAGAGCATGAGCTGTTCTCCCTGCGTAGGCCACAGTTCCCCCCAAGATGGGACCGTTCGGTGTCAAGTCATTGGAGACGTGACCGATAACAAGATAATCGATGCTATTGGCCGAGGGATCGGTCATACGTGGGATTATATCTCAGGGTCGCCTGAGGACCAATGAGGGTTGTTTTTCTAGGATACCCCGTGTTCTTCGAATATTTGCTCTCATTATGAGAGCTCGATAAACTCTCTTCACGTTCATTGACTTGGGATGTTGTGTGGAGGACTCTCTTGACGATAGGTAAACTGTAGCTTATTATGATGTAAAGTATGATTTACATCTTTTGATAAGAGGATGGATATGTCCCCGGCAGGAAAAGCCGAGAATGTCGGAAATCGTGTGCGTGACCTTCGCATCGAACAGGGTCTAACCCAGGAGGAATTGGGACAGGTAGTAGGACTTACCCGTCAGAGCATCATCGCGATCGAGAGGGGACGCTTTACTCCCTCGATACATACGGTGCTGATGTTGGCGCGAGCCTTGAAAACCTCAGTTGATAACCTGTTCTGGTTGACAGGGAGCGATGAGGAGATCGGAGAAATAGCATGAAGCGAGAGCTTATCCCGTACTATGTCAGCCGAGCTTTCCTTTCAGCCTTGCTCGGACTTCTTATTTCATCTGGTAAGGAAATCTGGCTAGGTGTTCTCGTTGGTCTAGTAGTGTATGCCGGCTTCCTTTGGTACGCTCACAGCGGTCGATATCTTATTGATACCACTACTCCCCTCTTTCCCTTGAGGCGTGACGCCCGAGGTGAGGCCATTCGCGATCGCGCAATTGGACTTTCCGTCGCGGTAGGAGGGTTAGCATACCTTGGGTTATCCTTAGCGTCGAATGCGTTTCCGATAGAAGCCCATGTCGGTTCATGGGCTCTTGCAGCGGGATTTGTAACGTATTTCGTGATCAGTAATTGGCTTTTCATTAAGCAATAGTTGCTGCATTCAACTGATCAGATGGTAGGAATCCTGGATTATTATATCTTCTTCGAATGAAGCTACATGACGGTCTCGAGAAGAGCTGAGTTCGCTACCGTGCGGGATCTAGGCCACCATTCTCTATCTCAACAACGAAACTCTCTAATCGAAGCGGTATCGCCTACTCGGATAGCTTCCCCGCGTAGTATTCCTCTAAGAGCTTGCGGGCATCTTCAACCCTATCGGAAGGCACAAGTATACGCACATCTCCCATCGGTCCAACGGTGAATCCTGTAACCGTGCCAACTGACTCTTGGGACAATTCTGTCGGAATTCCATTTGCTTCTAAAAGGCTTCGCACCAGATCGGCAATATGGCGTCCCATGACGATGTCAACTTCCACAAAATGCTCGGTCATTTGGCGCTCCACTTGAGGTCATTCTTGTGCTGGGGATCTAACAGCCTCGAACTGAGCGGCGTCTGCTCTAGTGAGGGGTTAGGCGGTTTCAGGGATCAAGAAGCTTCGGCGCGAACTCTCGTCGTTTGTAAGCCACTGAGGCAGTAGTCGCGATGACAATTGCAATGAAGAATAAAGTCAAGACCACCAAGGTCTTGTCAATGATGGTAGATGGGTCAGCCATGGAAAGTGAAGTCGCAGTAGAAAAGCTCCTTTCAAATAGAGACGATTTACTGGCGGAAGCGAAGGTTGGATCAAGACGATAGATCGAAGGAAATAGGATTATCATCTGTGCATAACCGAATATAGCTAGGAAAGTAATTCTTCTATGACTCCAAACACCTCGGCGGCTATCGTGAATAGAAAGCTTGATATCATCAAACCACAGTACACGGACGTGGTATATGACAGCGTCATAGAGCACATAGACTGCCAGCCATAATCCGAGGCAAGCGATACAGGTAGAAGGATGCCAAGAAATTTTTACAGCGATAAATGTGAGCAGGAGATATAGTGCAAAAACAGCATCCTGCCACCATGGCCTAACCTTATCGGGATCTGTATCAAGCGCTCGAGTTATGTTGAGTGGCCTAGGGAGGTGTCTCAACCAATGCCCCAGGCTTAACCAAGAGGCTACCTCAGTTAGCCAGTAGAGGGAGAGGACGATACAACCATGATGGCGAAAAATATCACAGCAGGTACGATAGGCCACAGGTGCGGACTTGTTGGACATTGATTAACCTTCGTGAGATTAATCTGCTTCTCGATCTATACAAATAAACACAAAAATCCCAACCTCGTACGAAGTCGGGATTTTCTGCTTCGATGAAAGTGCCTGGCTCCCCACTACGCTGAGGCTACACAATATGGATACAGATTACATTAAGTAACATTCCTTTACAAGGGAGGCAATGAATTTGCCCCCAGCCATAGTGCAGGCTAAGGGCTGAGGTGTTCGCTCTAGCGCGAGAGGTTATGTGGCTTGCACAGAATATGGATGCTATCACGCGTCTCCCATTCGCTTTTCCAATGCATCCAAAGCACGAAGCGCTTTTTGCCTTTCATCCTCTTGTACGTCTTCTCTTGTGAATGGCGTTCTGGGGGATTTGGGAAGCTCAAATAGAGCATTCTGATAAGCGAGGCACACCGTTTCCGTGAGAGCTGTGAGAGCCTTGAGTCGTTCTTTCACACTCATCGTAGACCCTCCACAAGCATTATAACATCCCGCACATAACCACAGACCATGCAAAACCAAACTTTGTCTTGGATAGTTGAATCATGTATGACAGAAATCCCCACTCCAGCCTAATTGAAATTTTAGAAGAAATTTGTAAAGACCAGGCGTGCCACGTTTCACCATCAAGCCTAAAACCTGAACAAGAAGAATTGGGGGGCTACTACCTTCAATCGGACAATAAATTTAAATTCCCTGATTGGTCGTCTCATAATGTTCTACGCTATCGGTCTCTCTTTGTCTAGCTTACAGTAACAGGAATGACATGAGGCTTGGGCGTGGAATGAACTTCAGTAGTAGCGACCTTTGGGGAGAACTCAGGCTTCAGCAAGCCTTCTGTCTTAAAATCGACGAGAGCTAGAGTCCAGCAAGTCTTCAGCCAGAGATTTCAGCGTGAGATCAAAGACTTCAGCAAGACTTCAGCACGAAACATTGGCGCAAGCTCAATCGAAAGCTCAGACCGAGGGGGTAGATCAGCGCACCCACGACGTTGCTTATACGGATTTAGAATTCTTATTTGATGTGCAAGAGTTGAATATTAAGGAGGAATCTCAGGTACCCACAACACTTAGAGTAATTAAAATTCTAAAATACCTGTACCAGACTCAGGGTACCTATCAGTTCACAGAATTGAAATGCGTTCGCTTTTACTGCTCTTGCTGAGGGATAACGGTAACTTTACGGTGGTTGCCCTCGCCGACGCTGATGGTCTCGACTTTGGGATTGTCTTTGAGTTCGACGTGGATGATGCGCCGTTCGTTGGCCGGCATAGGTTCCAGGCTCATTGTGCGACCGGTTTCGATGGCTTGTTCGGCGATCCTGCGCGCTAACCTTCGCAATTGACCTTCTCGACGAGCCCGATAGCCTTCAATGTCGATGACCACCGCCACGGGACGTTTGAGCTCCTTGCCCACGATGAGGCGTGTGATGTACTGCAGCGCGGTAAGTGTCTCACCCCGGCGACCGATCAAAATGCTTAGATCGTCCCCCCGGATGTCGATCAGTAAGGGTCGGATCTTGCCTGGTGGATCCAACTCGCCCCATTGGGCAGCAACCTTCGCCTGGATGCTCATAAGATGGAGCAGCTCCTCCACCGTTTCATGTGCGATGCGGACGGCTTCCTCATCGTCCATCTCCGGGGGTACTTCCACTCGAGGGGCTTCTTCCGGTGGTTCTTCGATGCGAACGGTCAAGCGCACGCGCACCTGGCGAGTACCTAAACCAAGGAAACCTTTACTGCCCTCGTCCAGCACCTCGACTTCGAGCTCGTCTTCCGGCAAGCCAAGCTCCTCGACCCCTTGAGCTATCGCCTCTTCGACGCTCGGAGCGATCACTTCTAGGCTTGTTCTCATTTCTGGCATTTTCTCGACCTTCTCATTTGACTGACGGCAAACGTCCCGTTAGGTAACTTGCTTCCCATCAGCAGACTGACGCATCCTACGCATGACGACTCCCTGAATGATCCCCAGGAGATTCGAAGCCACGAAGTAGAGCGCCAAGCCGGAAGCGAAGCTGTAAGCCAAGTAGCCAATGAACAGCGGCATGTATAGGGACATCATTTGTCCCATGGCTGCGCCCTGTTGGTCCCCCGTGGTTGGCGTTGTGAGCTTGGTCTGTAAATAGCTGGTAATTACGACCAAGATGGCAAGCAAGGGTAGACCTTCGCCGATGACCGGAATGTTTGATGGGATGAATGGGAGGGGCAAGCGCTCCGGTTGACCTAGGTTCATGTAGCCCAGAAATTGGTTATTTAATGGGATGAGTGAACTTGGGATGATGGGGTAGATATGGCTGGAAAGATCGAGCAGTTGGAGCGGTGCGGACGCCATGGTGCGAATGATCGCCTGGTAGAGACCGATGATGATGGGGAATTGGATCAGCAGAGGTAGACAGCCGCCGAGAGGATTGATACCCAGCTCCTGATAGAGTTTCATCTGCTCTTCCTGCAGCTTTTGTTTATTGTCCTTATACTTTTCCTGGATCTTCTTCCATTTCTTCGATTGTTGTATTTCGGCCATCATCATCGAGCTCTTCGTCTGTTTGTACGTCAGCGGTAGCGTGATTACTCGTATTAGTGCAGTGAAGACGATGATGGCAAACCCAAAGGCGTTCGGACCTGCCCCAAAAAGCTGATATATCCAAAGTAGAGCGTTGATCATCGGATCAAGAATGAGCGTATTCCACATAATCTCTATTCCTAACTATTCCTCGAACCGGAACAAGCAACGTAAAGCACCTGTCCCTGTGTCAACTGCGGAGATAACACATTCGCTTTCCATCGTGGCGACGAGAAGCGTATCGCCGGTAAATGCTGGATCGGAAAGCAGTCTGCCGGTCAGGTTTGGATTGCTGGTCCAAAGCGGTTCGCTGGAGCTGGTTTCGAAGGCGTAGACTGTACCTGCTTCCGTGACGAAGAAGACTTCTCCTGGTCCAAGGGCTGGCGTGGCGGTGATGGGACCATCCAATGTCTTGCGCCATACTTCCTGGCCGTCTGTGACATCCACAGCGTAAGCTACACCGGCGTAGTCACCAAAGTAGGCTAGACCTTCGGCAACCATCGGGTTACCCCACACCCAACCATCCGTCTCGAAGGTCCACGCGATCTCCCCCCTTCTTTCGATGTCCACGGCGACTAATTGTGAGTTGAAAGTTCCGACCAGGAGTAGATTACCGACCAGTGTTGGCGTGTCAGTGATGGCACCATTGAGGGCTTCTGTGCTCCAAAGTTCCATGCCGGTTTCCAAGTCTATGGCGTAGACGCGGTGATCGAGAGATGCAAGATAAATGACATCTCCTTCCACCAAAGGAGCTGACCACAAGGCTTCATCTGTATTGAAGGGTTGGGTCCATATCGGATCACCGGTCGACAGGTCGAGCGCATAGAGAGAGTGATCAGCGGAGGGAACCAGAACGATGTCTCCGGCTACCACCGGCGCGCCGATGATGTTGCCCGATGCACCATCAAAAGTCCAGACTTCGCTCACACCACCATTAGGGCTTGGTTTCAGTGTGTATACTACGCTGTCATACCCTCCAACGACGATCAAGCCATCTTCGGAGACTGCTGGTGGGGCGAAGAACGTCGCGGTGCGGCCCGGTTCCTCGGGATAATGCCAACTCTCCCGATTGGTACTCATGTCAATAGCATAAATAGCCGGGCCATAGGCCAGGTAGGCGTTCGTCTCGTCGGTCGATAAACCTGGCCAGCTAGCTGCGGAAAGCATGCTCCCAGATCCGCAACCGGCTATGAGGAGGGATGAGATCAAGAGAAGGCCCAGAAGTAAGGCCGATCTCCGAGTTGGATGTGGTAACGTCGACATATAACTCCTAAGGTACTGGGTCATAACCCCCAGGGTTGAACGGCTGGCAACGCAGGATGCGGCGGAAAGCCAGCCAGCCACCTTTTATTAAGCCGTATTTCGCGATCGCTTGGTAACCATAGTGGGAACAGGATGGCGTGAAGCGACAGACTTCAAAAGGTATCGCGCGGGCAATCGTTCTTTGATAGAGGCGAATCAGCGCCAAGGCAGGCATGCGCGCGAGATTTTGCCATGTGAATGGGATCTCGCTCAAAGCTGGCTCTGAAACATTCTGATGATCGAGTTCAACGGTCATGATTCTTCTTCAAGCAATCCGGCGCGCTTTAGAAGGGTTGCTACTGCGTTGAGCACATCGGACCATTCCGCTTCATTAAGTGCTGGGCGAGCGATAAGCACGATATCTCGCCCGCTAACCATTCTGGGCATGTACCTACGTAGTGCTTCTCGTAGCCGTCGCTTCGCTCGATTACGCCGTACTGCGTTTCCCAATGCCCGACCAGCTGAAACTCCGAAACGAGAAACGGTCCGGTCGTTGGGGCTTGCGATCAGAATGGCTAGCGGGTGGGCATAGGTCTTTCCTGTACGCCGCACCCGCTTGAAGTCGGTCGAGTTGGTGAGCCGATATCTGCGGTTCATCCAATTGGCCGGCCAAGAGCGTCCATCGGGTAGGCTTCCAATCACAAAATACCGACTTCGTTAAGACTTCCAATTGATCTTCTTGACGTGTTCGTTCATACGGACGGACAGGCGACTGCGCTTCTTTCGGCGTCTTGCTTTTAGGACGGCCCGCCCCCCACGCGATGACATGCGGGCACGAAAACCATGGACCCGCAATCGACGTCGTTTTTTCGGTTGATATGTTCGCTTCGGCATAAGGACCAACCCAAGTTTCTTAAAGAATTCGCCGGACGATTATACCCTATGGCTGGGGGTCGGTCAATTCTCGTTAGATCGCAAGCCTCAAGTCGCAAGTCACAAGTCGCAAGCTTCAAGCTGCAAGCTACAAGCTACAAGCCACATACTGTAGCCGCAGGCTTTAGCCTGCGCACAATGCCTACCTTAAAGGGTGCGGCCACATCAGGTCTTGTGGTGGCCTGTCTGAAGCTACTCTTACGACAGTCCGTTCTGCGTGAAAGGAGTTGTGAAAAATAAGCTTCCCGGGAGCTCACAGCTGCCGAGAAGCTCTTACTTGCGAGGAGATGTGGGTTGATGGTCCCTTGGTCCGAAATCCGTGGTTAGATGTTCTTCCTCGTCGTCTACTCTTCAAGTCGTTGGATATGAGCGCCAAGGTCCCGCAACTTCTCGTCGATCCTTTCGTAACCACGCTCGATTTGGCCGATATTACGAATTTGTGACGTCCCTTCTGCAGCTAATGCAGCTAGGGTGAGCGCCAACCCTGCGCGTATGTCGGGGCTCTCCAGGGTCTCGCCAACGAGCCTGCTGGGTCCTTGTACGATGGAACGATGAGGATCACACAGGACGATGCGTGCCCCCATCGCGACTAACTTATCGATGAAGAACATCCGTGTTTCATACATCCAATCGTGAAAGAGCACCGTGCCGTTGGACTGAGTGGCGATGACGATGGCGATGCTCATCAGATCTGTAGGAAAGGCAGGCCAGGGCATGACGTTGATCTGGGGGATCTTTCCACCCACATCGGGTTTGATCTCAAGCTTCTGTTTACTGGGGATAATGATATCCTCTCCCTCCACTTGCCACATGACCCCAAGACGTCCGAGCACAAGACGAACCATGTCCAAATGGCGCGGCGCTGCCTGTTGGATACGGAGTTCCCCTCCGGTGACAACCGCCGCTCCGATGAAACTAACCACTTCCAAGTAGTCAGGACCGATGGTGAATTCGCACCCACCCAATCGCTCGACACCATGGATGTGGAGGGTGTTCGATCCGATGCTATCGATCTTGGCTCCAAGGCAGTTCAAGAAGTTACACAGATCCTGGACATGTGGTTCGGAGGCCGCGTTACGGATGACCGACTTCCCGCGAGCCTTGACTGCTGCCATGATGGCGTTTTCCGTCGCCGTCACGCTGGCCTCATCCAGCAGGACCTCTGATCCCTGGAGACCCTTCGGTGCGCGCAAATGAAACTCGCGCTCGCTGAAATCCACCTCGGCTCCGAGTTCGCATAACGCAAGCAAGTGCGTGTCCACCCTCCGGCGTCCGATCACATCCCCACCTGGTGGAGGCAGATCGATTCCTTCGTTGCGGCCCAGCATCGGGCCAGCAAGCAGAATCGAAGCCCGGATTCGACGGCATAATTCGGGGTCGAGATCAGCTCGTCGTATCTGACGGGCATGAAGTCGCCACGAATGTTGGTTGAGAACCTCGACCGACATCCCCAAGCTTTCCAATAATTGACGCATGGTTTGTACATCACCGATGTTGGGGACATTATGCAGGATCACCGGTTCGTCTGCTAGCAGACAAGCGGTTAACAAGGGCAAAGCTGCATTTTTATTGCCTGATGGGATGACTTGGCCTCGAAGGGGATGGCCGCCTTCAATGAGAAAAGTGGGCATGAGTTATCCTTTATAGCTTAGCACGACCTCTTGACCTGCAGTGACAGGCAGGACGTCAACGGCGCGTGCCTGGTTTACAGCGATTTCGAGTAGGCCTAGGCTGCCGATGTACGCAACCGCTTCACCTGGGGAGACATCAGCATACGTGGAGCTGATCGACAAATAAACACTATTAGGGAGACGGAGACGTAACCCGGCAGCAGGAAGACGAGCGGGTGGGCAATGTGGCAACCACGGTTCGAGCAGCACATCATCACCTTCAAGTCGCAGCACACCAATACTCGTGATTAGATTCCCGAATCGGTCGGAGTGTAAAATTTGACCGAGCACCAATGGCCCTTCGATGAGCTCCAGACGAGGTAGAGGGATTCGGAACAGATCCTTCGCCGGAGGTCCGAGTTCTTCTAGTTCTACACCACACGCTAGATGTACAGCTGCTGGAGCGAAGATGTCTCGACCGTGGAAGGTGTTGCTGACCTCCTTCAGCCGATAGGCACTGGATCTCAGCTCAACGCTAGTCGGCTCCCCTCTGGTGGCTAAAAGGTAGGTGAAGATCCCATTGTCTGGACCGACGCAAATCCGTTCTGGCCAGGAAAGAGCGACCGGACGGCGGGCGGTGCCGACGCCAGGATCGACGACCACGAGAAAGATGGTGCCCAATGGGAAGTATGAGACCGCTTGATAGAGTTCAAAAGCCGCCTTATGGATATCCCCTGGTGGGACGGAATGAGTTAAGTCGATCATGTTGGCATGAGGAGCGATGCCGTTGATCACACCCTTCATAATGCCGACGTAAACGTCCTGTTCGCCAAAGTCTGTCAGAAGAGCGATTGTGGTGGTCAAGATCGACTCCTGAATGCAATTCTAACGAAGGTATTTGAGTGGGTCAAACCAATATTTTGAATGAATCGGCCCTTTATTATGTGGCATTAAGCCTGATGGGTTGTGTAAGTGGGGATTGAAGTTGTAAAAGGGTATTGCTGTTAGCTGCATTACAACCTACGGCTAGAAGGGATGGGGCCAAAACCTAATGCTGCCGCATCCTTCAGGGTACGGTATAGATGCGCAGGCTAAAGCCTGTGGCTACAGCTTGTAGCCTGCAGCTTGAAGCTTGTTACTTGCGACTTGAGCTCGTTTCAGTATATGGGTCGGATGAAGCCCATTAAGGCTCCCTATGGTAGAATCAAGGTTTGTGGACAATCCCCTTGGCAGGACCCCAGTCAAACCGATCGGTGTGTTGGCAGCCTTGTTTGCCGGGTTTGATCGAGTCGCCGCCAAGCCGATTTTGATCTTGCCACCACTTATCTTGGACCTGTTCCTTTGGTTTGGACCCCACCTTACGTTTCCTTTTCTGGTACAAATGGTACCGGAAACACTGACGAACTTGGAGGCTATGATTGGAACCGAATCAGCGTTTGTCGCTGACATTGCCGCTCTTCAACTGATGGTCACCTCTCTAGTCGAGCGGTACAACTTGATGAGTGCGTTGAGCAGCTTGCCTTGGGGAATACCGTTTAACCTTCTTGTAACCGTAGCAAGCCTACCGGCGGGATTGCCGAGCGTAATGGCTGGACGCATGCCCATTCTCAACCCGCTCGGTCAACCGCAGATTGTCGAATTGCAGGGTCTGCCGGCAGTCTTTATCGTATGGGTAGGATTGACCACGATCGGTCTTGGCCTGGGCGCTTTTTACCATCGGTGGCTTGCACAGCAGACGTCCCCGAACACCGAATTGGCTTCTGGGTGGCAAGCGTGGAGTCGGATGATCCTCCTTTTCATAACCATTTACCTTGGGGGATTTCTCCTGTTGCTGGTTGCAGGTTTCTTCATCTCTATTGTAGGCATTCTGCTGCCCTTTATCATTGAGGTCGTTCCTTTGATCTTATTGGTTTTATTGTTTTGGGCCGCAGTTTACTTCGCATTTACTGCGCATGGAATTGTGCTCTATCGTTTGCGTGTGGTAAAAGCTATGTTAGAAAGCGCTCGCGTAGTACGCCTGAACTTTCTCAGTACCACCGGATTTTTATTCATATGTTTCCTGATCACATGGTTCAGTTCACAGATATGGATCCGACCTGGCGAAGAAACGTGGTATAGCATCCTTGCATTGATCGGACATGCCTTTGTGAGCACGACGCTTATCGCCGCCAGCTACATTTTCTATCAAAGCCGCCGTACATGGCTGTTGAGAATTCAAGCCGCGTTGGCTTCAAAGGCGAGCAGCACCCAGGATCCACCTGAGCTCAACGTATAATGAGGTGAAGGGGGGATCATTTAACTGTGAAATTAAGAATTGAGGCGTCAATCAATAGAGACATACGATTCCCGGTTTTGCATTTGACATGGTGATATAGAAGGAGAGCGAAACGTGGCGAAACGCTCGCAAAAAGTCAGTAGCTACGCAGCAAAAGATATCCAGGTTCTTGAAGGATTGGAAGCCGTTCGTCGTCGTCCTGGTATGTACGTCGGGGGCACGGACATCAAGGCACTACACCACCTGGTTTACGAGGTTGTAGACAACTCGATTGATGAGGCGTTGGCGGGTGCTTGCAGTCGAATCGATATCGTGATCCACCCAAATAACAGCGTGACCGTGGAGGACGATGGGCGGGGCATCCCAGTTGATATTCATCCTGAGATGAAAAAGCCGGCGCTTGAAATTGTGATGACCGTTCTCCATTCAGGGGCGAAATTCGGAGGAGATGGGTATAAGGTGTCCGGTGGTCTTCATGGTGTCGGCGTTTCAGCCGTTAACGCACTTTCCGAATGGTGTGAAGTTGAAGTCAAACGCAAGGGGGAGATCCATTTTCAACGCTACGAACGTGGTGCACCTATGAATCCGGTGAAGGTCATCGGGAAGGTGGCTAAATCGCAGACAGGAAACAAGACCACGTTCATGTATGACAAGGATATCTTCAAGGGCAATTTCGAGTATCGCTTTGAAAGCTTGGTCCAACGTTTTCGTGAGATGGCTTTCGTCACTCGAGGGGTGACCATTAACTTGCTCGACGAGCGAAGTGATCGTGAGATGAGCTTCTATTTTGAAGGGGGAATCACTTCCTTCGTCCGATACTTGAACCGCAATCGCGGTGTGCTCCATCCCATCTGTTATGTCGACCGAGAGATTGAAGGCACTGGGATTGAGGTGGCATTGCAATACACCGACACGTTCGCCGAGTCAGTGTATGCTTTCGTCAATACCATTAACACGACCGATGGCGGAACTCACCTGACCGGTCTTCGTGCGGCGATCACTCGAACCATTAACGATTATGCCAGGAAGAATGGTCTTCTCAAGGATTCAGACCCCAACTTCACCGGGGACGACACGCGCGAAGGTTTAACGGCCATCGTAAGTATCAAACATCGAGATCCCCAATTCGAGAGCCAGACGAAAGTCAAATTGATGAACGCCGAAGTTCAGACGCAAGTACAACAGGTTCTGGGTGAGGCATTTGGCGTGTTTTTAGAAGAAGACCCACGAGCGGCTAAGGCGATCGCCCAGAAATGCCTCACCTCAGCCAGGGCTCGGGACGCAGCTCGCAAAGCACGCGATCTGGTCATCCGCAAGAGCGCTTTGGAAAGTCTGACGCTGCCGGGCAAGTTGGCCGATTGCTCTGAACGGGATCCGAATAAATGTGAACTTTATATCGTTGAGGGCGATTCCGCCGGCGGCTCGGCCAAACAAGGGCGCGACCGACATTTCCAGGCTATCCTCCCTCTGCGCGGGAAAATTCTTAACACGGAGCGAGCTCGATTAGATAAAATCCTCTCGAATAACGAGGTCAAGGCATTGATCTCCGCGTTAGGGACGAGCATTGGGGAGACCTTTGACCTCTCTGGCTTACGATACGGTCGTGTGATTATCATGACCGATGCTGATGTAGATGGCTCCCACATTCGCACGTTGTTGTTAACCTTCTTCTTCCGTTACATGTCAGATCTGATTGAGGAAGGCCATCTTTTCATCGCTCAACCACCGCTCTATAGAATAAGCCACAAGAAGAAGGTAAGCTACGCCTATACAGAGAGCGATCTCGAGCGGATCTTAAAAGAATTCAAATCAGGGGCAAAACGAGCCAGCTTGCAACGGTATAAGGGTTTAGGTGAAATGAATCCGCAGCAATTGTGGGAGACGACAATGGATCCGTCGATTCGAACACTGCTGCAAGTGACGATCGAGGACGCGGCTGCAGCTGATCGAACCTTCAATATGCTTATGGGCTCTGCGGTCCCTCCACGTCGCCGCTTCATTCAGACTCACGCTCGAGAGGTACGAAACCTGGATATCTGAAAGTTTTAAGCTTCCAGTCGCAAGTCACAAGTCTCAAGCCACAAGCTGCAAGCTTCAAGTCACAAGCCTCAAGCTGCAAGCTACAAGCTTCAAGCTCCTAATCACAAACCTCAAGCTTCAAGCCATATGCCTGTAGCCGCAGGCTTTAGCCTGCGCATCTATGCGCATCCTGAAAGGTGCGCCTACATCTTATTAAGGGTGCCTTTACTTGTGTACGACCTCATGCTGTAGGGCCGTCTTGAGTGCATATTGGGAAAGTCTTAAAAGCACATTCCGCCAGCCGATGGTTAGACCGTTAGCTGGCGGTTTTTCAGCTCGCTTTGTTGTACAAATTCTCGGGTACCCTATGGGATGAGAACCTAGTATGCAAGCAATGTCGAGTCATCCCATAGGTGATTGACCATCCCTGCCGGGTTGGTAGTATGGGTTGTTCCCCCCTGCGTGATCGGTTGTGTCGAGGACCTGATCGATCTCCGGGATGGCTTCTCGGATCATGACCTCCACGCCTTGTTTCAAGGTCACATCGACCATGCCACATCCCTGACAACCGCCACCAAAAGTTATGTAAGCCACACCGTTTTTGACATCGAGTAAGGTAACGAACCCCCTGTGCATCGCGATGCCCGGATTGATTTGAGTATCGATCACCTCCTGCACTGCTTGAGCAATGGGATCTGTCCATAAGGGATTCGGGTTGTCAATTTTAAATCCTTGCTGAAAGTTATCCTCCAGGTAATCCATTGTGGCACCTTCTAGATTGGGTGCGCTCTCAGGATCAATAAACACCTGAAGTTCGCCAAAATTGCTGACGACATCCTCGGGCTTTTTCTCCGTCGAAGGGACAAAAGCCATGGAGTAACGAAAGCCCATCGGACCTCGTCCGACGATCGCTAATCGTAATGCCATACCTTTGACGTCTTTAGCTTCCATGGCGGCGAGGATTTTCTCCTTAGCCGTATCAGTGATAGTTATCATTCATTCCTCCTAAAAGAACCACGCATTCTATCATCCTTGCGCTTGATTATACCTGACAAATAGGAGCTGTTAAGGTGAGCTTCTTTAGCTTCCGTAGATCCATTGATCGAATAGCGATTTCACCCCTCTCTTCTGGCGCCTTATGCAGCGAATAGTTCATCCAAGAGGCTTTGTAAGATTTCCGACGCTTCCTCTAATCTTGGTTTCATGACGTCTTTTAATCGCGCCAATTCCTCGTTCCCTCGTTGAGTGATGCGGTAGAACCGACGGGTGCGTCGGTCTTTATCTTCCCATTCCCCTTCAACAAGCCCGTGCCGTTCCATGAAATTGAGCATGGGATAGATCACGCCTGGATTGCTGACCCAACGACCATTGGTGTGCTCCTGAAGCGCTTTCATGATCTCGTTTCCATAACGGGGTTGTTTCTCTAATAGGCGGAGCACCAGAAGCGGAAGTAAGCCACCTCCTTTCGCTAACATTAGGCCGACGAAAGGATTGTAAGTTCCAGGTTCCGAAGATGCCCATCCCTTGAATCTCCGTCCGCGGAAGAACCAGTGATCTTCCGGCTCCGTGCCGAAAAAATCACGGAAGTGGTTTCGCCACATTTCCCGCACCTCGCGGGGGGTGTGGTGTTTCACACGGCGTCGTTCCTGCCAACCGCGCCAAAAGGGGGTCTCTTCCTTTGATCTTTTTCGATGCGAGCCCATGTTCATGTCCTTCCCGATGGATGGTTACAATCAATATTGTTGAATTCAATATAATAGCGGATTATTTTCCATTATCTTAGCCGGTCTGTCAAGGCACTTCGGTGGATCAGGTAAATCGTTTCGTAAGCAACCAGTCTGGATCGCTTGGGTGGTTTCTATCAAGGGTAAACACTGCTTGGTCTCCTTTGGCTAGATTAAGGCTGCGCTAGATGTCGTACATGTTGGATCCAAAACATTTAAAGTACGCAAGCTTGGTTTGCCCCTCCTTCGGCAGCATTCAGGATGATGCAGAAGAAGAGCTTCTGGAATCCAAAGATGTCATGGCTTGGGTGATGGGTATGCGGGGATCATGTTCTTCCGATAGGTATGAAAGGACGGTGATCCGAAGAAAGCAGGAGCTTGTGTGATATCAGGGGTCTAGCGACGCCAATTCAGAAACGTAGTGAGAATTCTCAAGTTCTGCCTGAGATCTGTGGAGGTGTGCGTGCTTAGTTCGATATCGATCGCTGCGATGCCGTTCATCGAGGCCCAGTCGATCAATTGCCCGGTGTATTGACAACCGGTGTCAACTGGTGGGTAGGGGTAGTCACTCACCTCAGCGATGGCTTCAGCCAGACTCAGGGAAGCAGGATCGGGGGGTTGACCTCCGGAAAAGATTCCCAAGGCTGCACTGTGGTAGTTGATCAGAGCATCCACATGTTGACCGAGTAGAAATTGCATCAGGGCCTGGGTCTCAGGTTCCGACGCGGGTGAGGATCCAGCCGTGAGAGGCAGAAGATTCCAGCAACCTGTCTGAGGCCAATCCGCTTGCCAATAAGCGGGCCAATTTCTATTCAGGTCGACCCCGTTCTCGTTAGCGCGCCCATAGATCCCATGCGCGCGATGATCCCCATCCGGGTTAAGGGAGCGCAAGATAAAGAGAGTCACATCTTGTGGGATGAGGTCAGGACGTCCAGGGAGGATGGTGATCAGTTGGTCTGCTAAAGTGATGGTATTCCATTCATAGCCACCGTGGATTCCAGCGACAATCATGCGCTTGATTGGCCCTGAACCGAATTGGTAAACCTCCAACGGACGCCCATCGACAGAGTGCCCAATGACAATGGGGCCCAAAAAGAATGGGATTCGAGTTTTTGTTGAAGTGGGGTCCGGTTGTGTTGTAGAGATAACGGAAGGAGTCTCACTTGGAGGAGGTTGATTGGTGGGCTGAGTCGGGAGAAAGGATTGTGACGCTCCACCTGGATCTTCCTGTCGTTTTACCTCCGGGGGCTGTGTCAAAGTGAGAGGGACCGAGCAGGCCACGATGGCGAGCGAGAGCAAGAGGGAAATACCAAATCTAAATAATAGCAGTCGTAGATTCCTGTAGCTCTTATTCCGTTTCAAACATGAGGTGTTGCAAGTGGCTTCATGCTTGAGCCGCTGCGACCTTGTTGATCGCCTCATAGCTTGAATTATTCCTCTGACGGCAAGTCTAATCTGCATACTATAGCATGGCTGACCTGCATTTCAATCTGAGATCTCGTGGGATTCGGTTTAAGTTGATGAGTTCTAAAAAAATCGGTCGTCAATGTAGAATAAGGATGCCGACCCGAGCAGGACTACTTTACGGTAGTCAAATCGGGTGCCATTTGCTAAAATTGGCCAGGTATGGCGCTATCCTTATTGCCTTCGATTGAGATCTGAATGCCCCTCCAATCTGGCTCTTATCTCAAGAATCGCTACCGCATTGAGAGCGTCCTGGGACAGGGAGGTATGGGCGCTGTCTATGAGGCCTTTGATGTTAACCTCGGCATGAAGGTAGCGGTTAAAGAGAATCTCTTCACTACGGATGAGTTCGCACGACAATTCCGTCGTGAAGCCACGATCCTGGCTAGTTTGCGACACCCAAATTTGCCGCGAGTGACGGATCACTTCGTCATCGAAGGTGAAGGCCAATATTTAGTGATGGATTTCATCGAAGGGATGGATCTACGTGATAAGCTTGAGCAAGGTGGACCTGTCCTAGAAGATGAAGCGGTGCCTTGGTTCCTTGCCATCGCTGATGCGCTCGCGTATTTGCACAGCCGCAAACCTCCTATCCTTCACAGAGATATTAAACCGGGGAACATCAAGGTCATGTCCGGTGGTCGGGCGATGCTGGTCGATTTTGGGTTAGCAAAGGTAGCGGAGGAAGGTGGAACGACTAGCACGGGGGCAAAAGCGATGACTCCTGGCTTTTCCCCGCCTGAGCAATATGGTACCGGTCGTACGGATCCTCGGACGGATGTTTATTCCTTAGGGGCGACGATGTATGCTGCCCTGACCGCGGCTATTCCGGAGGATTCTATTCAACGCGCGATGGGGCGTGAGAAGTTGACGCCGGTTCGTAAACGTAATCCTGACGTGTCCTCCGGCGCGGCGAAGGTTATCGAGAAAGCGCTCGCGGTTCATCCAGAAGATCGTTATCAATCTGTGAGGGAGATGGCAAACGCGTTAAGATCGGTCGCCGGGGCTGCTCAACCCACCGTCGTTCGAAGTTATCCTTACTTGGAACGCACCAAGGTGACGCCGGTTCAGGGGTTGGAGAGAGATCTGGTCACCCGTAGGTTGAAGAAGAGTAGCCGGCTGCGGCGTTTACCCTCACTGATCCTCATCGCCCTAACGATCGTGTTGGTCGCGGTCGGTGCGAGAATTGTGGTTCCAGATCTGATACCTAAGTTGGCTTCTTTATTTTCCCCTCAAACCACTGAACCCTCCCTGCCGGGAGCGGTAGAAACAAACACACCAGAAGCATTCCCTTCTCCTACAAGTGAATTTGTGCTTTTCCCCGCCTCACCAAGCCCAGAGGTTAGTGTAGAGCCGACCGCAGCGCCGCTTCCGATCGGAACCGAAACCGTAATGCTTGTTCCACTAGATACGCCTCAAGGTGGGGGGGTGGGTCAAATCGCATACGTCTCCGAAAAAAATGGCGTCCCGCAAATCTACCTCATCAACGTGGACGGCACTGGAGAACGACAGCTAACATTCACCAACGATGGCGCATGTCAGCCAGCTTGGTCGCCAAATGGAATGCAATTAGTGTTCACCTCGCCATGCCAAGGCAATGTCGAGGAGTATCCGGGTTCCGGTTTGTGGCTCATCTCCTTTGATGCTCAGGACAACGTATCAGACCCAGAACCTGTGCCAACAGGACCTGGAGGGGGTGGGGGAGATTACGATCCAGCTTGGGCTCCTGATGGAGAGCGCATCGCCTTCACTTCGCGTCGAGATGGTAGACCGCAAATCTACCTCATCAACGTGGATGGCACGGGTTTGATAAATTTGAACGATGATCTGGCATTCAATCGGCAGCCCGCATGGTCCCCGGACGGAACCAGATTGGCTTTCACCTCCAGCCGCGGCGGGATTCGTGAGATTTGGATCATGCCCGCTTATGGTGGCGAAGAGGCGCAGTTCGCTTTCGGTGAAGGAGCAGAGGACACCTATGCAGACTGGTCTGGGGATGGGGAGTTGATCTTGTTCCAACGCAGAGAGGGATCATTTCCGTACTTGGTTAAAGTGCAATTCAAAGAGGAGCGTTACGAGTCTAGACTCTGCCAGAGTGGTAAGGTCTCCGGTTATCCGATGGCGGAGCCTGATTGGTCCCCTGATGGAAAGTGGATCGTCTTTGAGACCTGGCCGGATGGTAAAAACCATAATATTGGCATTGTCACTCTCAGCTGTACTGAATTTACGCAATTGACCGAAAATGTCACGCGGGATTACGACCCCGCTTGGCGACCCCTCCCGTGACCCTCTGTGAATTCTTGGAACTTTCTCGCTGATTATTAAAGAAGAGCGAAGAGGAAGAGTGTCAGGTAGGGTGTGGAACTCTGTTCTTGATGCATTCTGTCGCTTAATGCATAATCGATGTGTCTGGGGTCTAGTTAGTGATACTTTAACGTATCAGAACTTCAGTCTAACCTGAATTCATAAACCGATGATCTGAGAGGAGTGAAGGGGAGCAAATCATGACAGCAAGAATCATTGACGGAACGGCAATCGCTGAAGAAATACGGCATGAGGTTGGCAAGGGAGTTGAAGAGTTGATCGCCGCTGGAGGACCACGACCCGGCTTGGCGACAGTCTTAGTGGGTGAAAACCCGGCCTCTCAGACCTATGTCCGAATGAAACGGAAAGTCTGTGGTGAATTGGGCATCGAATCCTTTGGACATGAGCTTACTGCTGATGCCTCCCAAGAGGAGGTCGAGGGGTTGGTGAAGAAGCTCAACGCAGACTCGAAGGTCCACGGCATTCTGGTCCAATTACCGCTTCCCGCCGGTTTGGATGAGGAAGCGATTCTAAGAGCGGTCGACATCGAGAAAGACGTGGATGGTTTCCATCCCATCAACATAGGTCGGCTGGCGCAAAAAGGACGTGATCCTTTGTTTGTCCCCTGCACCCCAGCGGGGTGTATCACACTGCTTAAAAAAGCCGGGGCGAAATTAGACGGCGCACGCGCGGTCGTGGCAGGCCGTTCAAATATCGTCGGAATGCCGGCGGCTCTCTTGCTTGTGAAGGAAAACGCCACGGTGACGATCTGCCACTCGCGTACTCGTGATTTACCCTCGGTCTGCCGCGAAGCTGACGTCTTGATTGCTGCCATTGGACGTCCCCAGATGATCCGCGGCGATTGGATCAAACCTGGAGCGTATGTGATTGACGTCGGGATCAATCGGGTGGATGATCCCGAAGCGAAGAGAGGATACCGTTTAGTGGGCGATGTGGCTTTTGATGAGGCGAAGGAGGTCGCTGGAGCGATCACGCCTGTGCCGGGTGGAGTCGGACCCATGACCATCGCTGGTTTGATGCAAAACACCTTGCGCTCCGCACAGCGCTCGATGGCTTAATTCATGAGGAGCACTTCTCATCCCCGCGCCGCTCAATTTCAGAGCGGCGCGACCCTTTATAGCCTGACATGATGTTGGTTTGACCGTCCTCTTCCAACGGTATTTCGAAGGGGCTATCACGAAGAACTTTCATAGAGCCCCAGCAACCCATCGGCATCACCTGTAGCCGCAATCTTTAGGGTGCGCATGGATACGCGAGTTAATCCTGTGGCTACAAGTGATGGTTCTGAAACCTGATGTGGCTGTGCAACCTTTAGGGTGCGCACGGATGCGCAGGCTAAAGCCTGCGGCTACAGTCTGTGGCTTGAAGTTTGCGGCTTGCAGCTTGTGCCAATTGACGCTCTATCCCTGCAATGTTAGACTCGCCGCACCGAGCGAAGGGAGGATCCATGACCACACTGCTTATACGACATGCAGCTGTGTTGGTCACGATGGATGATCAACGGCGGGAGATCCCTGATGGAGCCCTCCTAGCTCGAGATGGTTGGATTGAACAACTTGGACCCACCGATACACTCCCAAGCAAAGCGGATCATGTCCTCGATTTGACCGACCATCTGGTGCTCCCCGGATTGGTAAACACCCACCATCATTTTTATCAAACGCTTACCCGCGCCCTCCCAGCGGCACAAAATGCTGATCTTTTCCACTGGTTAAAAACGCATTATCCCATTTGGGCCGGCTTGATGCCGGAGGACATCCGTATCTCCACCCAGCTGGCTCTAGCTGAGTTAGCGCTTTCCGGCTGTACGACCGCCTCCGATCATCTATATATCTTTCCAAATGGATGTCGCCTCGATGATGAAATCGAAGCGGCGAGTGAATTTGGTTTGCGTTTGCATGCCTCACGTGGATCGATGAGCCTTGGCGAAAGCCAAGGCGGGTTACCTCCTGACAGCGTGGTAGAGCTTGAGGAGGATATTTTGGGGGACACTCAAAGGGTAATCGAGGCCTACCATGACCCAAATCCAGGTGCTATGACCCGGATTGTTGTCGCGCCCTGCTCGCCTTTTTCCGTTACCCCTGAACTGATGCGTCAAGCGGCGACCCTGGCACGGTCGTATGACGTTCGTCTGCATACCCACTTAGCGGAAA
>DUEW01000025.1 GCA_011174845.1 Anaerolineae bacterium
CGGGGATGGTCCGTAACGCCATAGCAAAGCCGCCTGGACCGGTGGTTTCCTGACCAAGGACCCCATACTTCAACGGCACTTGCTCGTCGATGACACGCGAGGCGATTCCACCTTGACGCAAGGTCGTCACGATGAAATCAGAATCCTTGATAGCCTGCTCAGCATCTGTCGTCCAGATCAACTCGAATTCGGGTCGAGCGTTTTTCAAGCGAATCTCACTCACCATACGTATTAAGTCCAAACGCTCGGAGTCGATATCCATCAGACACAGTTCTGTTAGCGGAATGCGCGACTGAAAGGCGAGGACACTTTCGATCACCAAAGGCGTGCGTACCCCGCCTGCTCCGATGAAGGTCAGTTTCACGGGAGTTCTCCTGTTGCAGAATCAAAAAGAAGTGGGGGGATACAGGGTGACCGTATCCCCCTTTAGCTTTTGCAGATGGCGATAGCTTATGCCGGCGCTGGAGCTACTTCTAGGACCCCCTCCTCCTTCTCAAGCACCTGACGCTCCCAAGCCTTGAATGCTGGCCACCATATGATCCCTGGGATCACAAACTCGGTGATGACTGCCAGGATCGCAGCCCGGAAGTCGAAGCCAGTCATCATTAACATCAAGAGCGGAGACGGCAAAGTCCATGGCGCTGCGATGTAGGTGGGGTTCACCAGGTTGAGCGTGTGTGCCAGCCATGCAACAGTGGTATTGAGGAAGGTGATGATGATGAAGGGAATCGCCAGTACGGGGTTGAAGACCACCGGTGCGCCGAAGGTGATCGGTTCGTTGATGTTGAAGATCCCCGGCCAAACACCTAACCACCCCACGCGCTTTAGACGCTTTGACTTTGAACGGATGAAGTAGATGGCCAAAGGCAGCGTGGCGCCGGAGCCGCCCGGCACAACGTAACTGCGGAACTGGCTGGTGTAGATGGCAGTAGGAGTCAGCCCTTGAGCCACGGCCTGGGCATTGGCAGCGAGGTTAACCGTCCAGATTGGTTCCAGTGCGATGCCGATGGTCAAGTCGCCGTGGATACCCATTGTCCATAGGAAAGCGTGGAAGGTTTCAGCCACCGCGGCCGCCACATAGGTTGAAGCAGCCGGCACGATCTTTGAAAGTACCTCGAAGATACCACCGGCGATATCGACATTGAGCAGGAAGCGAACGGCCCACCAGCCAAAAACGATCACCGCGCCCGGGATGAGGGCGATGAAGGCATTGGTGATGGCAGGTGGGACCCCTTCCGGCATCGAGATGTAGAGATTCCTATCGATAAAGAACTTGAAAACCTCAACCGTGACTACAGCGACGACGATGGCGGTGAACAAACCGCTGTTGTCCAGGTAGGTGGCCGCCTCCCCATCCAGAAGTTGAGGGGTAGCTACCATGATGTAGGACATGAAGGTAAAAACGATCGGCATGACCGGATCGAGGCCACGACGTCGGCTCAGCGCGTACGTGATGGACAAAAGCACAAAGATGGACAAGAGTCCGAAGGTGACGTTGAAGGGTACCCAAAGGGCATTGGCGAGGTCTTGGTTGATGACATCCCCTAGGTAGACCTCGGAGCCCTTCTCCAGGCTCATCGGAAATTGGAGAATAATCAGCACCAATGAGCCAATGATGATCACCGGCATCATGCCCACAAATCCATCGCGAATTGAGGCGAGGTGAGGCTGGTCAAAAAGCGGGGCAAGAACCTCCATCCCATCCGCCAGGCGATCCGCCCAGCCCTTCTTCTGTGTTGCTTCCATTTTGGTGTTCTCCTTTGTTCATGAAAAAACTATTAAGATCACAATCCTTGGAAGGGACGTCTCATTCTATCGTTCTCCAATTCACCTCCTTTCAAATTCTTGGAAATTCGCCTTGTTTCACCCCCATACCAAACGGCTCCCTTATGTCTTCGCCAGCGATGGTTGTAAATTCCCGATGAATGTGACTTGTAAATTGATAACCATCGCCTCGGTAAGTTGCGCGGGAAAATTCGATCGGCCGTCCGTCTTCACGAAAGGCAACTTGTTCTTTACGGAGGACAGCAGCCGGCCTTATTAGAGCTAATCGTTCTGCTTCGGTATCGTCAGCCAAGGAGGCACTCAATCTCACCTCAGCAGAATCCACTTTCATGCCGTACCTCTCCTCTAAGAGCAAGGAAAGAGAGGTATGATCATCGATCAACTGTAAAAGTCCCGGATATAGAGAATGCGGTAGGTATGCCTCCTCAATAACAATAGGAACCCCATTTGCCTTGCGGAGACGCGTTATATAAATAAGTTCATCACCCGAGGAAACCTGTAAATATCTTGCATCGTCTTGAGATGCTGGAATGATACGGCGATCAAGTACTTCATAACTGGGGATCTGATCATCGTGTAATACATTTTCAGAAAAGCCAAATATCGAACCCTTGTATCTTACCTTAGGGTCGTTAACGTAAGTTCCTTTACCAATCCGAGTGTAGACGATGCCTTGGTGCATCAGGGAGGAGAGCGCCTGTCTCACTGTCAAACGACTTACTTTGAACTTTTTCGCAAGTTTACGCTCTGAAGGTAAACGTTCGTGAGGTGCGTAGACACCTTCTCCGATCATGCCGAGAAGTCTGTCACGCAACTGAAGGTACAAAGGACGTGATGTTCCGCTATCCAGGCTCATGTGTACATTACCGCTTCGGACCGGTACGTACCACTATGAGTATAATAGTACAAAAGTACTATGCATGTCAATTTCGAAGCGAGTTTATCTACGCCTGAGATATCTACATTTTTCTTAAAATTTCTTAATTTAGCTCGGACCAGGCGTTTTCAAGGTCTACATCCTGAAAGGTATCGTAAGGGCGACCGACCGGTCGCCCTTACATGAAAGACCCTAACACGGAAGTAAGAATCATAGATCCTGGGGCGCACGTGCTAGGAAAATCGCCCAGCATCTTCGACCGCTCACCCCTACTCGAGAACCTTCCCGCAAGCTTAAAGCTCGCAGGAAGGCGAATGCCTTTTTACCCGGGAACGATCAACTTCACCTCATCCCATCAGTGACAGCGTCCGCCATTTCTCCAACAAGTCGCGACAATCGTCAAAATCGGTGAACTCGACGCCTTGTGCCCGAGCGAAGCTCGCAAGTTTCCTGCGGGCGAATATATGGTCTGCTACGCCAATAACGTCGAAGTCACTCATGCCATCGCCAGCGTAAACCACTTTCCTCCCTCTCTCTTGATAGCGTCGCACAATCCGAGGTTTGCAGACGCCTCTCATCGGGGTTTCATCGTCATACCAAGGGAAATCAAAACGGAACCCCCCTACCCCAAAATGAATCTGATTGGCATAGATATCGACGCCACGGATGTCATGCCTGGTAAGAATGTAATCGATATACCATTCCAAGCCATCACTCACAATTGCGAAAGAGTAATCACGGCTGCGGCAGAATTCTAAGAATACCGGAAAATGAGGATCGATCTCGATCGTATCCAATGCAGCTTCCATTTCCTCCCGACTGGCTCTTACCGTGGCAAATGTCGATACGATCTCCTCTTGCGTGCTGATCTCACCCCGCTGCCATCGATCAGCGAATTCCATCCCACAAGCTGCGAAACGTTGATAGAGAAAATCCATCATCTGCGTGGGGCATATCGTACCGTCAAAATCGCATAAGAAGGCGAAATTACCTCTCCTATCACGCGTCATCTTCTTCCTCGCTGGCGAGACATATTGATTTAAATCGCACTATTTTACTCTAAAGGGATCGATGCAGATCACGCCTGATATGTTGAGAGGTTTAGGATGACATGCCCAAAAACATATATTATTCTGAGCGCTGTTAGGCGCGAAGAATCCCTGTGATTCGAGGGCTACATTTACGCATCATAGGGATCCTTCGCTTCGCTCAGGATGACATATCACGGGACCATAGAATGAAATTGCTATGATTTATCCCAGAGAGACCGATAATGTATCTATGAACAAGTGAATAAGTCTATCCACCCCCTTGACAGCGTTATAATACATCCGTCCATAATGTCCAGGGAAAAAGGGAACTTTCTGGGAGAGATCTGACGACCTGGCTTCGTTAGGCGATCATGAAGCACTTCTTCCTGTCCTTTATCCCTTCGATTTGATCGAAAAAAGCGAGGAATGAATAAATGGCAAGGGAAAAGACTCCGCACACCTACCCAGGCATCCCCGCTTCCCCTGGGATCTCCCGCGGCCCGGCCTTCGTCTACCAGGTACAAGATTTGAGTGTGCCCCGTCGTCAGATCCAAGACAGCGAGTCTGAACTAAAACGTCTTGAAAAAGCCATAACGATCGCCAGTGAACAGATCACAAGTTTACAAACTAAAGCCGAAACTGAGACCGGGACCGAAGAAGCGGCCATTTTCGAAGCCCACGCCCTTTTCCTCCAGGATCCGACCCTGATCACTGCTGTTCATGAAGCCATTGAAGAACAAAGGCTGAACGCGGAAGCTGCCTGGATCGATGCCATTGAGGTTAATGCCTCGAATTTAGAGGCATTGGAAGATGAATACTTCCAAGCACGAGCTGCGGATGTCCGTGATGTCGGGCAACGTGTTTTACGTATTCTATTGGGTGTGGAGGAGAGCGACCTCACCGACCTAACCACGCCTTCCATCGTTATTGCGCGCGACCTCACTCCCTCCGACACCGTCCGATTGGACAAATCACTTGTTGTTGGTTTTTGTACTGCCGAGGGTGGTCCGACCTCCCACACTGCAATCTTGGCCAAAGCTCTCGGTCTCCCGGCTGTGGTCGGCCTCGGACGCTCAATACTCGATCTGAAACATGGAGATCCATTATTGATCGATGGCTCACGTGGCGAAGCGATCGCGTTTCCAGATGAGAAAACAATTCAGGAGTTCGAGACTCGCCGTATGAAAATCGAAGCCCAGGCTCTCGCAGAACTCGAGACGGCTCATGAACCTGCGATGACCACGGATGGTCACCAAGTTGAAATGGTTGCCAATATTGGCAGCCCACAGGAAGCACAAATTGCGCTGGAACACGGTGCAGAGGGCATCGGCCTCTTACGTACAGAGTTCCTCTACCTCGAACGCCGTGAGGCGCCTAACGAGCAGGAACAACTCGCTGCTTATGATGCCATCTTGGATGTGATGGAGGATCGTCCTGTGGTGGTTCGCACCATCGATGTGGGTGGTGATAAGGAGTTGCCTTACCTCGATTTAGGCTTTGAAGCTAATCCATTCCTCGGGTGGCGTGCAATTCGCATGTCCCTTGATAAACCGGATTTGTTTAAGACCCAACTACGAGCTCTGTGGCGAGCTAGCCCCGGACATGATTTACGCATCATGTTTCCTATGATCGCGACCTTGGATGAAGTCCGAAGGGCTCAGGAGTTCCTTCAGGAGGCACATGACGAAGTGGTAGCTGCAGGACACGAAGTGGCGGGTCGGATCCAGGTGGGCATCATGGTTGAGGTTCCCTCGGTGGCTGTACTGGCGGATTTATTTGCCCGTGAGGTAGATTTCTTCAGCATTGGGACCAATGACTTGACCCAATACACCCTCGCTGCTGAGCGAACCAATGAAAAAGTAGCCCACCTGGGCGATGGCTGCCACCCGGCGGTCTTACGCCAAATCCATCGGGTCCTGGAGGCTGCCCATCACGAGGGGATATGGGTTGGACTTTGTGGTGAGTTAGCAGGTGATCCTGATGGGGTGCCCATTCTGCTTGGCCTCGGACTGGATGAGTTCAGCATGGCGCCATCTTCGATCCCTCATGCGAAGACGATCATACGAAGTTGGTCGAGATCAGACGCTCAGAGTTTAGCAACTAAAGTGCTTGACTTAGACTCAGCCGAAGCGGTCCGTGAATACGTGCGATCCAATCAACCCGAGTAGGAAGGTATATTCCAAACGATGCAAGAAACAAACAACAATATTCTGAGGATCGGCATCCTCGGAAGCGGAAACGTCACCCGCAAGGCTTACCTTCCGCTGCTTAGAACATGGCCGCAGACAAGGATCGTCGGACTTTATAGCCACACACAAGAGAATGCTGAAAAGATCTGTGCGGATTGGCAAATAAATTTCGGCACCTCCGATTTGGGGGCCTTGATTGAGAAGAAGCCTAATGTGGCCTTTGTCCTCACTTCGAGACCATCACATGAGGAACTCGTGCATGAGCTGCTTCAGGCAGGGATCGACGTTTACGTCGAAAAGCCTGCGACAGAATCTAGTAATACGATTCGCGCATTGTCGGACCTCGCGAAGGAAAGAGGTCTTATGCTTATGGTGGGTTTCAACCGTCGCTATGCGTTACTTTACCGTCAGGCGAAAGAGATCTTCAAGCAACGCCCCATTCAAATGTGCATCGTCGAGAAACACCGTCCATCTGCTTATCACACAAGCCTCTACAACAACTACCTCGAGGATACCGTCCATCAGATCGATCTCTTGCGTTTCTTTTGTGATAATCCCCAAGCGCTTCACACTTCGTTCGAAATGCGCGACGGTAGACTCATCGGAGCGCTAAGCGTTGCCAAACCCACTAGCGGTGGGCTCGCCGTTGTCCTCACAAGTCTACAGGCTGGGTCCTGGCAAGAGCGCGTCACGCTTCACGGCGATTCGCTTACCGTCGAGGTGACCGCCTTCCGCGAGTTGATTGTAAAACATAGGGATCGCGTTGAAGTTCATGGACCGGATCGACCAGGCAGATGGATCTCGGAGCTCGTTGAACGAGGGTTCCACGGTGCGATCGAGCATTTTTTCCAATGTGTGCGAGAACGTAAGACGCCGCAAACAGATGGTTATCAAGCCGTTCGCACACAGGAATTGGTGGAAGCCTTTGTCACACGTGCAGGTGAGAAGCTGGTTATAACCCCACAATTCTAAAAGCTATCACCCTGATTGCAGTTCAGTAAACTTATTACCGAAATTTAGGTGTATAAGGTTCCGCATTAATTCCAGTTGGATTTAACCTCTATGTTCAAGGAGATGAGCACGTAAGTCGGGAGATTGTAGACGGAACTCTTGTCGGATTCTTTCCCAACTAACCGTTTGAGGAGCCCCTGTTATTCGACGATCTCCATACTCAACCATAAGCCCAGCGCTGATCTCTTCAACTGTTTCCCCAAGATCTAATACACGCCATTTTTCGCTTGGCAGATGATAGATCGAATGATTCAACTTATCCGCCAGGATGAGAGCCACCAATGCTTCAGCGACATCCGAATGATGGGCCAAAGGAAGGGTCTCATTGACGGCATAGTCAATCCGCACCACGCCACCGAAATTCAATTTATTAAAGATCTCGGCTCGCCACGCCGAGGTTGATGTTGGCTTACCGGGTCCAACAACCAGGGGTATCCTTGCAGAGGCGAACTCAATTTCATATCGATCAGCAAAAGCAATCCCAAGTTTCTCGGCGAAACACTTTGTCTCCCCATAATAATCGGTGGGCTGTGGCGGTAACCTTTCACTCACTGGCTCCGATAATCCGGGCTGATCCCCTATCGCGGCGTAAGAGCTACCAAAAATAAAGCGGCGAACACCTTTCAACCGGCACAAGTCAAGCAAATTGAATGAGCCAAATACGTTCACCAAAAATGCGCGTGAAGGATCTTTTATTGCTGCACTAAAGAGAACCACAGCCAGGTTTACAACAACTTGCAGGGGATATTCATCAAAGACACGTTCCAGGCTGTTTCTATTGGTGATGTCCACCTCAAGGCAAGGATATTCTGATGCATCGCCCTGTTCAAGATCCAAAGACAAAATATCGAGTTCTAATTCCGTGAGTCTCTTGCACAACGAACGCCCAACAAAACCGTTTCCGCCTGCAACTAGGATCATTCAAATGCCTCATTTCGCTAGTTCAAGGATCAATGACACACGATCGGGTCGTAACCAAGGATCTAGAATGGATTCATTATTCCATCTACATTGGAATTGCATAGAATTTTCGACGATCAGCGGTTGGAATCTTACTTTCAACTCCTCTCAAATAAAGTGAAATGCTGAAACTCATTCCGAGGAGACACTATAGCACATCACATCTATAATGGTTAGGAATGAAATAACAACTTGGATCCCAGCGGGGTTATTAGTAATGATCGAAGCTTGCTCCATCGTGGTGGGTTATGGTAGAAGGGATTTAATCTTAGGAAACAAAAATCTTGATTTAAGATGAATAACCGAGTGGAATTGAGCGCAGCATTGGATGATTTTCACCACGGCTCGTATTCAATCTATACTTGGTATGAAGGAGGCAATCTGGAGAACATTTTCCTCTCCCACACAAATACAGAGCAGAACCATTCTTTCACCATGAAGATCAACCACCATAAGGGATACATACACCATGAACAGGATTGATGGCAGAATTCAAAAAATTCTCGATAGAGGAGAGAAGTTCTTATGCTGTGTGCTCCCTCTCGGAGATCCAGATCTTAAAACTTCAAGGAAAATCCTGGAGATATTCCTCCAATCGGGCGTCGACATCGTTGAATTGATGCTACCGAGCCAAGACCCTTGTTTCGATAGTCAACCCATCGCCGAATCGAATCAGCGTTCGTTACAGGCAGAATCAGACTTCCAGGAATATTTCAAAACCGTTATTGAAATCCGCAAGGATTATCCAGATGAACCTTTTGAAGTCATGACCTATTCGGATGTCGTGAAGAATTACGGCATCTCACGGTTCGTCGATGGCCTTCGTGAGGCAGACGTGGACGCCCATTTGCTTGCCGATGCCACTGCGATCGCACCAGATGTCGTTCAAGATATGGATCCGTTGCTTGAAGAGGCGGAAATCTATCGCATTCGGTTCATGCCACATCCTTTCCAAGAACGCCTCTTGGAGGACATAGGCCAAAAAGCCTGTGGTTTTTTGATTCTACAATCCATCGCCGACGAAGCAGGGAATCGTATGAGGGTTGCGAAGGGGAATCGCGAATTGATCACCAGGATCCGCGCCACAGGTACACGCGCTGCAATTATGCTCGGCTATGGGATTAACAACCCTGCTAGAGCCAAGGAGGCTGTCAACGTTGATCCTGATGGTATGATCGTCGGTACGGCTGTCATAGAAAGAATTGCCTCAAGAGATTACAGTGGCCTGTCGGAGCTGATCCGAGGAATAAAGGATGCGTTGATCCCTTAGACCTGCTATCTGGCTGATTTCAACGACTTTTCTATGGGTGACCACGACATTTAGATTAGGATCACTCCAACATTCATGAGGCTTCAACGTTCCCGAGTTCTGTCCATCGAGGTTTCATCAGCTTGCACATTTGAAGAATTACCCAATAAGCAACTAACAAAGAATGGATCTGCCTCGTTGCGTACCGATCGATCTCATCTCCCGATGCAGAAAGTAGGGAGGCTTAGAAGCAACTTGCATAACATTTCAAACGAAGGAGGCAGCCGCACAATGACAAAGGGAAAGGTTATTAAGCATTTCGAGCTGAGTTGGCCAGAGTTTGAGGCCCTTTCTAAAAAAACAAACTATGCCATTCTGCCTGTTGGGGCGATCGAACAACATGGCCCTCACTTACCGATGGGAACAGATGTCATCATAGGCGAGTATCTGGCCGAGAGGCTGGCAATGGCAACAGGGGCGTTGTTGCTCCATAGTTTGGCGTACACGCCCTCCTTTTCCTGCCGTTATTACCCCGGAACTGTGCGCGTGTCTGATGAAACCTTCGCGAGTGAATTGGTCGAGATCGCTGAATCGTTATTCCTACATGGGATTGAAATCATCTATGTGTACCTCTCCCACTTAGGTGCTGCGGCGGCATGTAAAGCGGCAGAACGGAAATTACTTCTTACGTCCGAAGCACGCTTAGTGAACCTCCTCTTGCCCGGGTATCAGGAAGCATTGCAAAAATTCTGCCAGTCAAAAAGGTGGCACCCCACCTATGTCCATGCTGAAGAATATGAGACCTCTGCCATCTTAGCGATTCGACCTGACCTTGTCGATATGGGGAAAGCTGTCAAGGAGTACCCTGAAATTGATCCCATGTTGGGGGCGATCTCCATCCCTTGGACTGAGTTCTCCAAGAGCGGCGTAATTGGCGATGCAACTGTCGCGACGGCTGAAACCGGACAAGCCATCCTCGATTTTATTTTCGAGAAATCCTTGGAAATCATCCGGCTCCATCAGGATTCTTTGAAACCATAGGTAAAGAGTTTTATTAAATTCATTTCCATAAAACAATGAAGTTGATGGGGAAATTGCCCATTGAAAAGAAGGGGGGGGGCGATAATGCTGACTTGGTACCAGTCAATCATTGGACAAGAATGGATGAAACGATTACAACTTCCCTTCCGCCACATCCACCAAGGTTTGCAGATTCTCAATCGGAGTCGTTAGAGGGACTGCGCACTCTGGAGATAATATCTGTACCCCACCCCTAATCGCATGATGGCAAGCGTTTGCAACTTGCTCCGGCGTCCCACTCAACAATAGTTCGGGGTTGTTGATGTTGCCGATGAGGGTCATCTCACCAGCCGCGATAGAGACAGCCTCTTCTACATTGACCTGTGATTCGAAGTGATAACAATCGACCCCAGTTTCCACAAAATACCTTAAACGATCCGTGGTATTCCCACAGCAGTGGAGAACGGTCGGGCAACCGATCTCCGCGATGATCTCCTGATGTATAGGCAGCAACATGTCGCGGTACATATCAGGGGAGACCATACCTCCAGTAGCATGATCTGCCAAACAGATGACATCCGCACCTGCCTTCATTTGAGCGATCGCAAAATCAATGGTGACAGATTTCAGGATATCAAGAGACCGTTGTGCTCTCGCTGGCTCTTGAAGCGTACTGACTAAGAAATCCTCCACCCCCATCATATGATAAGACAACGTCCAAGGGCCCATCACCTTCCCAACGATGACAACCCTCTCCCCATAAGCCTTGCGTAATAATCCCAGTGCATCGAGAACCACTTGGATAGCCGGCGCTTCGATCCACCTCTCAACAATTAGCAGATCCTGCATTTCAGCAAAAGGGTGTGTCTTCACGCTTGGCATCAATTCTGGCGTCCCCCATTCCACATCACACCCCAACGCTGATGCTTCCTGGGTGACACTCGCGATCGGCATCACCGTGTCATATCCCAACACTTCGTAACTTGCCGCAGCCAGTCGTGTCATTGCTTCAGAGTTTAGATGAGCTTCAGGAAACCACGCTTGAGCGATCTCCATCAACTCGACCGTGATCACCGAAACAACGTTTCCTACAGGGACCCGGTCAACGGATCCTCCCATCATGGCAGTAAGGAATCGTCGCTTGGGGGACATGGGCGGCTTTGACATGATCACGACCTCCTAGCCGCTTATGCAGTATATCCATCGATTAACTAGCTAAAGAGAACAAAGCTGGGATTTCGATTACCTTCGAAAGAACAAAACGTCATGCTAGGCGTTGTGACGACTCTTAAGGTAGATCAATACGCTCTCCGCCTCTTGCGGCCGACAGATATGCTGCTTCAAGTACCTCTTGTGTCGCCAGGCCAGCCTCAAAACCAATTGTCGAGGGTTTCCCCTCAGCTACACATAATAGGAAGTCGTAAGCCGAGGCGAGATGGGCGTCTGTCATCAAGCCCTGAGAATACTTTCCGCTTGGCCAGAGTTGCCCGATCGGGCGTTCACCAGGGAATTCCGGCACGTCGATGGCGCCTAGGCTCCACATCTTTCGATTAAGGTCATAATAACGAACAAAGTTAGGTTGACTGATATGAAAGATTAACGCACCTTGGCTGCCATAGATTTCGAGCGCAGTCTCTTCGGCAGCACCAGCAGCCATCCGTGTTACTTCCAACACACCCATTGCCCCGCTTTCAAGTTCCATGGTGCAAAGAGCCCAATCATCTACATCCACTTCTTCACGCTCGGTTGCTCCACGTGAAACGGGACGGGAAGAAATATAGGTTTTCGTTGCCGCTCTTACCCAAGCCACCTTGCCCATTAAATAGTGGAGCAGGTCGATCAAGTGCGCCCCCAGATCAGCGAAGACACCGCCTCCAGACTGCGAATGACGTAAACGCCAAGACATCGGGCGATCGGGATCAAGGTAGCCGCTATGATACATGTGTCCCCGGAAGTTAAGGATCTCACCGATCCTACCCGCCTCGAGCAAGGCTTTCATTTGACGAATTGCTGGCAGGTAGCGTAACACGAAAGCGACATGTGTCAGCACACCCGCTTCCCTTGCGATCTGAGCCATGGCTCGAGCCTCTTCATAATTCATGGCGAGCGGCTTTTCGCAATAGACGTGTAGTTTACGCTGTACTGCCTGCTCCACCTGTTCCATATGCAACACATTGGGGGTACATATGTCCACGATATCAAGCGATTGGTTGAAGAATTCTTCCGGATCCGTCGTACGGAGGCCAAAGCGAGACTCCTCCATCAATTCGACCTCGGTTCCTAAATCCGAGCGCAACACAGCGGCCAACCTTGCAGCCACAGGTGGATCGCTAAAACAAAGGGGAATATTGCGATAGGCCGTCGTATGTATCTTGCCGATGAAACCCAATCCGATCAAGCCGACATTTAGCGGTTTTGTCATCTTGCTTTTCTCCTTACGTCAACATCGTCCCATTGGAATATTACTCAATATCGCCTGTTCCACTCAAGCGCGTCGAGTTCCTTCTTGATGATCAGATAGATTCGCCCCGCCAAGTCCCTATCCGTCGACAACGATGGACAATCTGAAGCCTGCTGTCCCACTTAGTGTTGGAAAAGAGATCCTCATAATATTAAAAGTTCATGATTGGATAATGTCACTCTGAGGAGCCCTTYGGYGGAGCMGWAGGKCCCGWGCTAAGCCGAKGGGCTCCSGCTCAGAATGAGAAAWCGCCARRATCACCTTGTCGASATGGTAGAAAAAAGCCAGAGGGTTGTAGAAACCCTCCAGCCCAAATATTMTCATGCCCTCACAAATCCTATGCTTAAAGGTTCTGATAAACAATCTCACCTTTGACCATCGTGAGAAAAACATTGACGTCCTCATCGATTACGGTCAAGCTTGCATCTTTACCCTCAGCAACCATGCCGAATCTATCTTCAAAACCCATCGCTCGAGCTGGGTTCAACGTAGCCATTTGGACTGCGTGCTCCAACGGCACTCCTACCTCTCGAGTCATATTGAATACGCATTGATTAAGCAACGCTGTGCTTCCTGCTATGGTGCCGTCTTTCAATGTCGCTCTGCCATTCTTGACTGTGACTTCGTGGCCCACCAAGTCATAGACGCCATCATCCAGACCAGCACCGGGCATGGCGTCGGTGATCAACACCACGCGGTCAACACCAATGGATCTCACCAAGATCTTCATCGCACCAGGGTGGACATGGATCAGATCAGCGATTAATTCTGCAGTGACATCATCCGAAGCCAAAACTGCTCCAAATACTCCTGGTTCTCGATGCCCAAAGGTACGTTGAGCGTTGAAGGTATGCGTCACATGTGTCCAATTGCCACGTAGCGCAGCACTGGCTGTATCGAAATCAGTATTGGTGTGCCCTAACGCCACAACCACCCCCGCCTCGCGGAACATGGATGCCACATCTTCCGCCCCGGGCAATTCTGGGGCCAACGTCATCTGACGGATCCAACCTCGCCCTGCATTTAGAAAAGCCTCCGCCTCGTCGAGCGCCGGATCACGCAACCAAGCTGGATTGAAAGCCCCTTTCTTCTCACGACTCAGGAAAGGACCCTCCAAATGAAGGCCTAATGGTTCAGCCCCTGGCATCTCGGTTTTGAAGATATCTATGTACATTTCAATGAGGGAGGTCAGTATCTCCGCGTTTGGTGCTGCGATGGAGAGCAGGAATCCCGTAACCCCACAGTGAGCGATCCACTCTGAATAGGCTTTCAAGTCTTCCTCCATCGAACCGGGCAACCCGAAAGTAACGCCATGCCCACCGTGAACATGAACGTCGATCAAACCAGGGATGACCATCCGGCCGTTGAGATCTAGCTGAGGTCCATCAACCTGCGGAGCACCTTTCATCGGACCGACATACATGATCCTTCCATCATCAGCGACAACCACAACACTTTCTTCTAGACGCTTTTTGGGTGTAAGGACCGTCGTATTGATCAAAGACGTGGACATGAAAACACCTCCGGTTCTGCATGATCTTTTTAGGTTTCAAGCAAGCAGGGTGCTTAGCGTTATCTCAATAGGGACAAGACTTATGGAACGTAAGCATCATAATCCTCACGCTTCAGCACTGTCAAGGAAACCAGTCATGGGTCTAAAGGTCTCATCAAGATTCCCTCTCGCTTGACCTTTGATTCGAGGGGAGGCTATAATCCTCCAAACAATCCGCGCTGATGGAAGGATCCCTTACCCTAACTATATATACAACAAATAGCCGTCATACACGATTTATGAAAGTCACTTGAGTTTTACGAAGAAAGGTCCCACTCAGCAACATTCGCATTCCCGACTCCATAGAGCATAAGGACTGCTTTGCATGGCCCGGAAAAAATCGAACGCCCGTCTCAGACAAGGTCAAGACCTTGCCCGGCGGCTGTATGATCGCAAAATTCGTGAACTGGAATCCCTCAGCCACGAAGAAAAGGTCGAGCTCCGCGGGGAATTCCCGCTTCTCTCACAAGCCGAATTCGAGGATGTCGTCCGTCAAACCATTGAAGCCAAAAGCTATCAGCAGGAACGTGTAGGGTGGCAAGCAATACCCCACGACATCGCCGTGCTCATCCTCGCCATCGCAACAGCGGTCTTCGATTTAAGAACGGGTGTAATTGCCTGTATCGCAACCTTGGTATTTCTTGAGGGTTTCTTCCAATTCTATTTCAGTCGGGACCTCTACCGTCCCCTCAGCACCTTGGTATGGCTGACGTATCCGGCCTACCTTGTTTTTGCATATCTTCTTTATCAAGAAGGGTTCCAAGTCCTTTGGATTGCCGTGGGGGTGATCCTGGCTTCCATTGGTACATATCTTCTAGGTGGTTTAGCTCGCATCCCTGTACGGTTGATTCTGGAGAACAGAGCTAAGGGGATTCAAGAAGCAGCCAGGATGAGAGCGGAGAAAGAAAAGGAGTCCGGAACGAAGAAGGACTGAGAAGCAAAGCGATTGCTTGATTTTTGATACAACAAGAAATTCTTTTAAGAACCGTAGGGGCAATTCATGAATTGCCCCTACTTCTTTGGAATTTAGACCTGGAAAACAAGAATATAAAAAAATCCGACGATCGAATATTTGTCTATCTATGTAAAGTTTTCAATTCACCCACATTCAAAACTCCTGCCACTTTGCGATTAAATCAAAGAAATCAGTAAACGCAATCGCTGGTACGCCCTTCGATTGGCAATATTCCGCTAACTTTCGCCGCGCGTAAATCGAATCCGCCACACCGACCACTTCAAAATCACTCGTACCATCTCCAATGAATGCCACCCTAGAGCCTCGTTCTTGGTAGTGACGTATGATGGTTGGTTTTGATGTAGAACGCAGGGGTACTTCAGGATTGTACCAAGGATAGGAAAAGTGGAAGCCGTTCGTTTTGAAGTATATTTGACTGGCGATGATCTTTATGTCAGTAATACCATGCTGTTGGAGGATATACTCGATATACCACTGCAGCCCATCACTAACAATCGCAAACGAATAACCGCGCTCCTGACAAAAGGAAATAAAGTTCGATGCACCCGGCACCAATTCTAATTTTGCCAGTTCACTTTCCATTTCCTCGCGGCTTGCGGTTACTGTGGCGAAAGTCGATTCCATCTCCTCCATCGTTGAGATCTCACCTCTCTCCCAACGCTCAGCAAATTCTAGGCCACATTGGGCAAAGGTTTTGTAAAGATGATCGATGACGATGAAAGGCGTTAAGGTACCATCGAAATCACATAAAACAACCTTATTAGATTCTGTCGATCTTTCCACCGGAGACACGGTCGCTTTAATTCTTCTTCTTTTTCTTGGGAGGTTTAGCCTTCAGTCTCTTCGCCCACGTATCAACTGCCTCTTCGCTGGTAATATTTTCCTCCCATTCCTTCCCAGCTTCCACCTCAGCCGCCATAGCCCGAATCACCGGTTTGGGGTATTTCTCGACCCAACGGACCCATTTCGGCTTCACAAAGGCTGGTGGACGCGCCGCCCACCACAGGATAAGGATCGCTACCGCGATGATGGCAACCCAATAAAGGAAATAATACGGTCGTAAGTTATCTTTAAAATCGGTCTCGTACGTATAAAGAATGAACAATACCCCCAAAGGTAAGTATGCATAAGCACCACCACGACTTCCCCAATACCACTTTTTCCATGCACCAATCCGCGCTCCAAGGCCCATCAGCGCAAAGCCAACTCCCATGAGCCTCAGAAGAATTTGCTGGTCGAAGCCAAACATTCTACCCCCTTTCCAACATCGCCAAGCTACGCTGTGTCAACATCTCGGCAATATCGTCCTGATATGGACTGCTAAGAGCTTCATAGGTCCCCACTTCGAAGGAATGAGCGTCAGGGAAATAACCTACTTCATTGTTCGCGTAGCTTATGACAGCAGTATAAGGCATGCTGCTCTTCGCTTTGATGTCCAGAACCGTTCGAACGAAGGGCTCGCCTGGTAGTCCGACCAAACCCAGAAGACCGAGTTTGAGAATTTGCAGCTCAGTTTCCATATGTGTACGGCCTGCAAGCGCCTTTGTTAAAATCACCTGGATGGTCGCACCTTCAACACGAGTCGTTGCTCGACGGATATCTCCATGAGAAGCTCCGGAGTCCTTCAGCTCTTGAAGTCCTGTCTCCAACTCATGCAATATCCCTTCGGCCTTCTCGGTTGAAGGAAATGATCGGATCGGAAGCTTCACTGGCTCGACACGGCCCGTCAAATCAAGATGGCTTTCCGTGATCACGGACGACATCACCTTTAAAACTTCTCCCGCCAACATGTTGCCCATACGCTCGACTTCAGTAAAAGTTTGCTCTCGGCGGGTAAAACGAGTGCTTACATCTCCCGAAGCGCCATTTGTGAACAAGAACACCGTCCTGGGGAAGATCTTTCTGAGTGCAGACCGAGCTGCGCCTGGGAAGTCGGCTGAAATTAGCAAGTTTCGATACCCCAACACAGTTGGATGACAACCATAGTTCATCATCACTGCCATGGGATGTCCATTGACATCGTCGACACGCAACAGGACCAGCTCATCGTCCATGGGTCCATGCTCGGGGTCATTCCGATTTCGACCGATCCCTTCGACGATACCCTTTCCAACACCCAACCTGGCCGGTTCTAATTTCTGCTGCGCCCAGAGCGCTGCCCCGGTCAATTGTCGGATTGTGATCCTTTGTAGCTCTGGGTCACTCGAAACGGCGAGTCCAGGTAGCTCATCGATATAACCCGCAGGTCCGGCATGGGTGTGTGAACAAGCGAGAAGGATGCCATCCGCAGGAATACCCGTGGCTTTCTGGATCTCATCCCGCACACGATGGGTGAACTCTGAGCCTACGCCAAGCAGGTCCAAGCAAATCAGAGCCACTTGGGTCTCATCCGATTTCACCAAGAGAAGCTGCGCAACGAGAGGATCGTGCACCCCTTGACTGACGCCCTCCCTCGCGCCGTAGCCTTCAAGCGGCGTCCCAACAGGAGGGGTGATATCAATCTGCACTGCGCTCGCGAACAATTCTCCCTGTATCATTTTGGATCACCAAACCTTAATCCGTCCCCAATAACGATCGATGAGCGGTTTGTTGATCTCCTCATGCCCGTCGAGATTGCCGCTCATGAAGACCGGCGGATCAATTCCGCGCTCGATAAGATTTTGAATAGCTTGGACGATGACCATGTGGATGATGAACATTCCTGAGACACCAGAACCAGCACCGACGGGTTGCTCCAATCTCTCGAGGCGCAACAGGCAATCACCCTTCGGACAACCATTATCAATGATCACATCAGCAAATTGATATAACTTCTTCCCGCTCGAATGACGTGAGGTTGTCCCCTTCGAATGCTGAAGGGAAGTGATCGCCACGACCTTAACGCCTCGCTGCTGTGCCAACTCGGCCATCTCGATCGGAGCGGCATTACGCCCTGAATTGGAGACGATGATCAATGCATCTGGCGGTGAAACCCTGTAGTAATCGAGAATGACCTCGGCCATACCTTCGATCCGTTCCATATACTCACTCTTCACCGCATGTTGATTTCCGGTCAGACTCGGCTCGAGAATCGCATCCACTGGAGCCAGACCGCCTGCTCGAGCAGCTACATCCTCAGCGACCATATGCGAATGTCCGGTACCAAAGGTGTAGAGGATTCCGTCGTTCGCAACAGCGTCCGCCGCGATCTCGGCTGCTTTCAAAACAGCCTCCATCTGTGTCTCCACAACCCCTTGCCAAAGTTGCTGGATCTTCTGCGCGTATTCCAAGGCTTTGTTCGTCATGGTTGACTCCCTTCCTCAGAAGTTCATATTCAAATAGGGGAACATCGATGTGCGAGAAGTAACTAATGCGGTTCATTAATCATGCCGGAGCTTATCCGATCCATGATCGCAAATCATAAGCCCCGGCGAGTACAGCATTCGATTTTTTTGCTATTACAGCAGATAACACCAACTTCCCAATCTCTACCAGATGGTTGAAGATCACGAGACAGTGCGAATGTTATGTACAAACGTTTATTCAACCCAGTCAGAATACGCTTTCTCTATCTTGGGCCAGAACTCTCCTTCTGAATCCGAGGGCATCATACGACAAGTGATCTTGAGACCCTTGTTGTGGACGCGTTGTAACGCTTTGACGCCTCCCTCGGTCAGAAAAACCGTGTTGGAGAGTTTCTTTGAACCACGGACATAAGCCTGATTGCCTAGATTGAGAACTTTCAACTCCAATCCCCCTTCTACCAGCGCCACACCGTCCTCCGGGAACTTGGCAATGATGAAGATGTTCTCATTATCCGCTTGAGGACTGTTGCAATACTCCACACAGTCCTTAATTGTAAGTACTGATACTTTGGCACCGATCGGTGCCACCGCTTTGAGCAAAGTCACTTGGATCGGATCGCTGGCCACGATGTCATTCGTGACGATGATATGATGGATCTTCATTTCCGCATTCCATGAGACCAAGATCTGGCCATGGATCAAGCGGTTATCCATTCGGACATGAACGACAGGCATGCATAGACCTCCTCATTGAAGCTGATTGACGACAGACCAGCTTAATTCTTGTTTAGGATTTCGGACAGAGTTCGTGCGCCACTCGTGCCGGCTTCTTTTGCAATATCGACGAGCTCCTCCAAGGAGCTCCCCTCGCGTAGAACCAGTAATTCAGCTAACATGGGTAGGTTAACGCCCGTGATGACCTCGATCCCTTCCCGCGTCATAGCGATGCGTGCGCTGGCGTTGAAAGGACTGGCTCCGGGGAGATCCACTAGGACGAGAACACCCTCACCCCCGTCTACCTGCGAGATGGCCTCCTCCACCTTGGCCATCAATCCCTCCACGTCCTCCATCTCCTGCAAACTCAGAGCGAGCAAAGCCTCTTGCTCCCCGACGATCATCCGGGCTGCATCTAGCAGGCCGGCGGCCATCTCTCCATGTGCAACGACGAGAACTCCGACCAATTTACCCTCCCCGAATTATAATCTAGACCAACCCCATATTCATGAACTATCGCTAATGTGAAAACCCCTTTTGCTAAAAATTCCTATTGTCTCACTTCTGTACGGTGATAACTCCGTTTCCCTCTCAGCTATAACTTCGGTAACTCGAACTTTTGCTTTGGTTAGAAGAAATTTTTGGGTGCCCATTGCATATGGCTGTAACGTGCCATGATCTCAGCGTTGTGTTCGTCCGAACCGTCTACATTGGCGCTGATCAGCACCGGCGGGGTGAGGCCCCGGTCCAGTAGAAATTGGATCACCTGCACCATGACGGCATTCATAATCGCTGCCCCCAAAATCGTGGAGAGGGCTCCAGCCTTCATAGGCAACCCTTCAAACTCCAAAGCGGCATCGCCCAAGGGCGTCCCAGTATCGAGGATAAACTCCGCGACCTCAAATAACCTTTTACCACTCGAGTGCCGTGATTCTACGCTCTTGGAATGCGTTAAGGAGGTGACAGCAATCACCTTCAGGCCCTTCTCTTTAGCACCAATCGCCACCTCGATCGGTTCTGGATTGCGCCCCGAATTCGAGATCACAAAGATCACTTCCCCAGCTTTGATCGGGTACTGCTGGAGTAAAATTTCCCCATATCCCTCGATCCTCTCCACCATCCCCCAGGTGGGATCCGGCAGATGGAAAATGGGTGCAAGCCCACCAGCGCGTTGTGCAATCTCGCGTGCAATCAGTTGAGAATGTCCGCTCCCAAAGGTATAGATGGACTTATCTTCAGCCAGCGCCTCCCCAACCACCACGGCAGCTTCTTGGATGGCTTCCGCTTGAGTCTCGATGAGCTTCTTTAAATGTTCTATGGCAGTTTCGAGGTACGTTTGATACATCACCCACCCTCTTAGCGTTAAATATGAAATGTGTCTTTGGATGATAAGACAGGGTAATTGGAAGCCTGATAACCTCCAATTACCCTGTTGTGCGTTATTTCCAGACGCCCACGTTATTGTGGCTAGCCAAAGATGCCCAATGCACCGCCGACGAAGCCGACAACGAGAAGGACTGCGATGACCCGAATCGGGCTCCAGCCCCTCTTAAGCAATGCATAAGCCATCCAGGTGACTAACACGGGCAGCATGAAGGGCAGGATGGCGTCCAATTGGGATTGGACATTGATCACCTGAGTGGTCATCTCGCCGCGTACTTCTACGTCGCGCGACCACTCAAGCGCAGTGTTCATCCTGACGATCGAAGGCGCAAAGCCACCGATAACGATCAAGCCTACGATAGTGGCTAGCTCGGTAACCCGCATGATGGCGCCGCTACCCAACTGGGCGATCAAACCCGTACCTTGGTTGTATGCCCAGAAGAACTGCCAGTATCGCACCCCAAGGTAGGGGAAGAAGACCAGCAGAAGCGCCAGGATCGGTCCCATGATGTTGCCATCGAGCGCCATCACCGAGCCAATGCTCAGGATGATGCTGTTGTAGAGCGCCCACACCAAGGTGTCACCGACACCAGCCAACGGTCCCATTAAGCCGACCTTCAGACCCTCGGTTGTCTCCAAGGAAGCTCCCGCCTCTTCCAAGGCAGCATGTGCACCAAGGATCAATGGGAAGCCGACCACGGGATTGGTGTTGAAGAAGTTCAAGTTGGTGATGAAGGCCTCCTTGAAATCCTCAGGGTCAGGATGGGTCTTCTGTAGGATCGGCAGCATCGCGTAGCAATAGCCAACGGACTGCATGCGCTCGTAGTTCCAGCCTAACTGGTTAAAGAAGATAAAGCGCCAGAAGGTCCTTACAAGGTCACTGCGTGAAAGTTTCGTTCCTGCGGCTTCCATTTCAGGCCTCCTGTCCGCGATACTTGAGCTGCTGATAGACCAGCCCAGTAGCAAGGGCTGCCAGTGCGATACCTACCAGGGGGACCCCCAGGTAAGCGAACAAGATAAACCCGAGCAACAAGAAGGCTGGATACTTCTCCACCGGGAGAATCTTCAACAGCATGGCAAAACCGAGAGCTGGCAGGATACCACCTGTAACCGAGATGCCGTCGTTAAACCACCGGTTGTTCTCGAAGAAGGTCGATACCGATTTCACTGCCGACTCGCCGAATTGGACCGCCAGAAAGACCGGGATGGCTCTAGATAAGCCCCAGATCATGTGACTGAAGATCCGCATCATCCGCTCGAAGCCTTTGACATTCCCCTCTTCTGCGTAGGCGTCCGCTTGGTGAACAAAGATAAAGTTCAAGAAGCGATTTAGGATGTCAACCTGTGTCAGCAGAAGGGCTGCAGGGATAGCAAGGGCGATTCCGACTTCGAATCCTTCCGTCTTCCCAAAGAATGTACCTAGGATCGCACCAACAGTGAAGTCCGGGATTGTCGCTCCACCGTACGTGTAGACTCCTAGGGCCATAAGCTCGAGGGTTCCGCCGATCAACATGCCCGTTTGTACGTCGCCGACAATGATCCCGGCGCCGAAACCGGCGATGAGTGGACGGAATCCCAGGAAGAAGACCGGGCCCAAGATGTCCCAGATGCATGCGTAAGCCCAGCACGCTAAAATTAAGGCAGTAAGCATAGTTTATTTCCTCCTCCAAAGGATGGATCAGGAGAGATGATGGATAACGTTCTCACTGAGATCCATAACAAGATACTTCGAATGTCCTACCTCCTTTCTTTGATCCGAGGACGTCTGGATGTTATCGTCCAACTCTCCCCAACACAGATGGTCATCAACATCGATCCTCAGGAGAGGTTGAACGTTCCCGCTGAATTAGGTTTATAAATATCTACACAGAAACCTGCGTGGGTTTGCCCACCTTCAATCGAACCAAAACGATGCGTAAATTCTCCTCCTCACAGGAGCCCCTTGCTGCTAAGCTACCCATTGCATCATCTGTGATTGCGCGGCAGCTCTCACTCAATCACGATTTTTTTATTATTTTGTCAGGGGATCCGGGTGTCACGTGTGACGTCGTTGGTTTCTCCTCACTTCGATTCTTATCACGACGTGCCCTTCCGTTGCACATCTATCCTATGTCTTTCTTGAGCCTTTGTCAATAAAACACCGCTCGATTGTCATTCGTTACGGGATGAGGTTTCCTTTACTCATCCACGAACATCCGAACTGCATAACACAAATCCATCTTTCGTCTCACTCGGTTGGATCACCTTCGGATCTCGCCCTCGGCACCATCGGTCTTCAAGCTATTGAAGAACCAGGTCAAACTCACGCAGCAAGGCATGAAATGAGTCAAAGATCGCGAAAGCGCCTGAAAAATCAACACCATCGAGATGGTGGTTAGGTATGACGACACATCGCATCCCTGCTGAGAGCGCGGATGTCATACCAATCGGTGTATCTTCAATCGCTAGGCATCGTTCAGTTGGAGTCTTCAATGAAGCCGCTGCCGCTTGATAGATATCAGGGGCTGGCTTTGCACGGGCTACCTGATCGGAAGTGATTACACAATGAAAGGTCTCTCTTAGACCGATCGCTATCAAAATTCGATCAACGTAGGTTGTACCGCTGTTGGAAGCCACTCCTATTGGTAACCCTCGAAGCTTGACCTCCCTGATGAATGATTCAAGACCATCGACAGGTTTCACTTCTCTACCAATAGCATCCATCACCCTCACCCCATGATCTTCAAGGATTTCCTCAACTCCGAGCGGAATTCCTGTCCGTTGACGTACGAAGACCGCAGTTTCTCTCGGCTCCATACCGATCATTTGGTGATATTCAGCATCGGATAAAGCTTTCCCATACAACGCCAAAAACTCACGCCACATCTCAAGGGCGATCGTCTCACTGTCCACTATCAGACCATCAAGGTCGAGCACGACGGCGTGGATGTATTCCTTTGGCATCGATTTACTACCGTGGAAAGCTACTCATATCATTTATACATCTGTTCAACCCTCAATTACGATGACAAATGTTTCATAACAGAGATAACAAAAGGCCTGATCTATGAAGGAAGGATTTATTCGGGTGCTCCCCGATACGCGTTGCCCATGGATTGCCTCGATCCCGAAGGCACACCCTTCAGGATCCGCAGCGCAGGCTGAAGCCTGCGGCTACAGAGGGTAAACATCAGAGGGAAAAAGCTATCAAACAATCGCAAGAGTTAAGATATACTCCTTGAACAACCCTGAGCTCATGATTTGAATATCCAGGTGGCCAAAATTGGAGTGACTAAATAACGGGAGGCAACCTTGACCGCATCGAAAATGATCATCGTTCGTCACAAAGTTGGATTGCATGCTCGACCCGCGGCCATGTTTGTGAAAACTGCAATTAAATATACAAGTCAGATCACAGTGGAGAACCTTTGCAACCAATCCGAGCCAGTCAATGCCAAGAGCATTTTGGGCATCCTTTCCTCCGGGGTTGAGATGAACCATCAAATCCAAATAACCGCAGAAGGGGAAGACGAAGAGGAGGCGGTAGCAGCACTTTGTGAATTAATTGAGACCAATTTCGGCGAAGCTCACTAACGTTCCCTCATCGCTTCTTCGATCACGATGGATGAGGATATTCAAGCAGGAGACGAAGGATCGGTTTTGCTTTTTGAACCGCTTGACGATTGTGCATCACACCACTTATCCTGGAAAGAACTTCCTGTACTCGGATCATTTGATGATCAGGACCTGTATAAAAACCTACCCAACCATGAGCGTAGGGTGAAAACATCAAGGGAGAAAATGACCATATGAAGGGAGACATCCTCGAACGGGAAATTCACGAGCAACCCCAAGTACTTAAAAACTTGATCGAAAACGAAAGTAGCCACGTAGAACATGTGGCACAGGAAATCCGTGGCGGTTTCGATTATGTGATCATCGCAGCACGTGGCACATCGGATAACGCTGCACGTTATGCTCAATATCTCTTAGGTGCTCACAATCAAATCCCCGTCGCTCTAGCAACGCCATCCCTTTTTACCCTTTACCGAAAACCACCTTTGCTGAAATCTGCCTTGGTGATGGGGATCTCTCAATCTGGCCAATCACCTGATATCGTCTCCGTGGTGGAGGAGGCCAAACGCCAAGGACAACCCACCTTGGCTATCACAAATGATCCAGAATCGCCTTTAGGATCCAACGCTGACCATGTCATTCAACTGCACACCGGTCGAGAGAAGTCTGTGGCTGCCACAAAGACGTACACTGCCTCGCTTTGCGCGCTTGCGTTATTATCTGCTCATCTTAACTCGAACGATGAGGCCTTGGCCCAATTAAAGGAATTGCCCATGAGGATGGGTGAAGTTATTGAGAGGACATCGACACTCTTGCCGCGAGTGGAACGTTACCGCTACATGGAACACTGCACCGTAATTGGACGAGGATTCAACTACGCTACCGCTTTTGAGATCTCACTCAAGATCACCGAGCTCACCCAAACGGTCGCAGAGCCATACTCTTCGGCTGATTTTCTACATGGTCCGATCGCAATGGTAACGAAGGGCTTCCCCGTTATTGTCATTTCTCCTCGTGGCTCTGTTTTGGAGGACATGCGCGCGTTAGTCGTACGATTGGGTGAGCTTAACCCAGAGTTGATCATGATTTCCGATGAGCCCGACCTGCTAGGTCAAGCCAACCTGAGCTTCCCCCTTCCTTCGGGTTTACCTGAGTGGCTAACGCCGATGGTCAGCGTAGTTCCTGGACAGCTCTTCAGCCTCGCACTGGCCAGAGACCGCGGACTGGACCCCGATCAACCCGAGGGTTTGACGAAAGTAACGGAAACCTGGTAGCTCACCTCGCAAGATCCTGATGCCTAGTTGCTCCTTGCTTTACTACATCGGAACATCGTAAAAGGATATCGGCACCCATCTGATCTCCACGATCGCTGTTCTTTATGCCTACGTAAGCGACTAAATAGACCTAGTGCCTCGTTATAGAACGTTATATTTCCTGTCATTCTGAGCGCCGTCAGGCGCGACGGCATCGTACCTGAAGGGTGAGAATCCCTATGAGGTAGCGAATTCAATAACCTCATCACAGGGATCCTTCGCGGAGCCTGTCCCGAGTGCAGCCGAGGGGCTCAGGATGACATTCACACCTAATAATCATATTCTCTTATTACTAATCAAAAATCAGTAATACAATAAACTTTTACTTTTCAACTAGCTGTGCGCACTTCCCTTAATAATTGAGCCGTCCTCTCAGCGTCAATTTTGTGATGAACGTCAACCTGTCGATTGGGAATTTCGATCCCGGCTTCTTTGAGCGCAAGATAGACTGCAGTATTTACCCGATCGAACATCCGACGGGTGTCGATATAGGACTCAATCCACCACCGTAGCCGGAAGATGAGCGCGCTTTCACCAAACTCCAGGAACAGCGCTTCCACTTTCCGATCGGGCAATACCCCCTCCACGCCCTTCACGGCATGGATCATCGTCTTACGCACCAACTCGATATCAGATCCGTAGTCCACACCGATGTGTACTTCGATTCGATATTGAGTGGTCGGATAAGTGTAGTTGACGATCAGGCTCTTGCTAATCACCGAATTTGGCACGATCACCATCCGATTGTCGCGAGTGCGGATGCGCGAGCTCCGTAAACCAATGTCCACCACATCACCCCAGGTGCCCAGGTCTTGGATCTCGATCCGATCGCCGATGCGAAAGGGTCGATCGATCATGATGATGAAACCACTGATGGTATCTGCTAGGGCCGCTTGAGCTGCTAAAGCGATCGCAAGCGACCCGACTCCCAACGTCGTAATGAGGGCACTTACATCCACATCAAAATGCCCTAACAGAATGATCAACCCGATCAGAACCAAAATGATCATCGCTACCCGCCGGATAAAGGGCATCAGCTGCTCGTCAAGGACGATCTCGGTCCGGGGAGCAACCACATTCGCGTACCAGTCGCTGAGCCTGGTTGTCAACCTCCAAAGGGCTGTAAAACCTACACATAGATAGAGCACAAAGAACAAGTCATCCAGCGTATCACCCCATACTTGGGAGATGAAATCCAGACGCCGGATAGCCGCATCCAAGGCAACCACGACAACCAGCAAATATACAGATATATGCAGCCCGTCCAACAGGACCGATCTGAGTGTTAAATCCCTGGAATCCACCTCCCGCTTGAGAAGCCTGTTAAAGATCAGATTGATCAGCCAACGACCTACAGCGACCACACCCAACACTATCAAAAGCGAAAAGCCAATATCCAACCATTCCTCCGATTGATAACCAAGAAAGGTCATCGTTCCCCTCCTTTCATCGCTCTTTCAGGTTCATACGATTAGCTAAAGAACGTGCGATTATATCCCTTCCTCAAGCAGTCGCTCCCCAGTTAAAGCTTCCAGCACACCGATAACTGCTGAGTTGTCCAAGTCACGCATCCCCAGTTGCAGCATGGCTTCAAAGAGTTGCATCCCTATTGCTGTAGCCGGGAGGGGCATCCCATAAGCACGAGCAGTATCGAGCACGATCCCTAGATCCTTATACATCATGTGAGCTTTGAATCCTGGCTGACGGTTGCCTGTAAAGAGTCGCTGAGGTTTGACGTCAAGTGTCCAACATTGTGCCGCGCCACCACGGATGGCGTCTACCACCCGGCGCGGATCAACGCCGGATCTCTGCGCCAGGAGAATCAACTCACCCATCGCCACCATTTGAGC
>DUEW01000026.1 GCA_011174845.1 Anaerolineae bacterium
GGTTCGATCGTCAAGCAGGACGATCGAGTCTGGAGGGAGATAATCGAGCAATCCAGTAGGGACGTCGTTCATCATGGGCAGGAAGAACTCGAGTAGGGGATCAGGATTGAGTTCAGTAAGCGGGTCGCTATGAAGGAGGAGGTCGTCCCAGGCTTCTTGGTACAGACGCGGAAGCCCTTCACGTGCTGGTGTTAACGGGAGTTTTTGCAGGATGCCAACGGATCGTTGGGAGTTGGGATTAAAAAGACGCATGGATGCTAATTCATCACCGAAGAACTCCAGTCTAACGGGGTTTCCCTCCGTTGGGGGCCACAGATCGAGAATCCCACCACGACGACTGAACTGACCAGGTTCGGTCACCAAGCTGGTGTGCGTGTAGCCAATATCCACGAGCAAGGTGACGAGTCGATCAAATCGGATCGGTCCTCCAGTTTTCAACCAGCGGGATTTGGAGAGAAATGTCTGAGGGGAGATCGTGCGCGTCATGATGGCTTTGGCGGGAGCGATAATAATTGTCGGCTGAACGAATGAGGTAGAGGAAGGACTGCCTGGAATTCGATCAGCTGTAAGAGCAGCGAGGCATGTCACCCGATGCCTGATCGTACTGTGAGACCATGGAGCTTGCTCATAGAACAAAGGGTTTGGATCGGGGAAGGTCAATAGGTTAAGTTCAGGATCCCAGGCTGGTATCTCCTCCATTAAAGCTATAAGACGGTCTGCACGGGGGACAACTAAGACGACGGGTCGAAGTAAATCTCGAGCTAGAGCAGCTGCCAGAGGGGGACGGACAGATCGCGGCAACCGAACCTGATGCGGGATGGCTTCATCCCTGACCAATAATTGATACAACCGTTCGTATTCCGGTAGTTCGTGAATGTACGCAAGCAAAGGAGAAAGGTTCATCGACATGCAGCGGACGTATTACAACAATTCATCGCTGCCTGTATACCCTCCTGGAGGAATAGGCGGAGACATTGAACAGCTCGGTCCAAGCTGTCTTTCAGCACGGGAAGTTCATCAGAACTGAAATCTTGCAATACATAATCCGCTGGGTCCATCCGACCAGGAGGACGGCCTATTCCAATTCTTAGACGAGGAAACTCCTGTGTTCCTAAATGATTGAATATCGAACGCATTCCTTTGTGACCCGCAGAACCTCCAGCCTCTAATAACTTGATTGTTCCCAACGTAAGATCGATATCATCTAAGACGACCAGCATGTTAGAAGGAGGAATGCGGTAAAAGCGAGCTAACAAACCTGTAGAGCGACCGGAAGCGTTCATAAACGTTTGAGGTTTGGCCAGGATAACTTTGTGCCCCTCAAAATGGCCATCAGTAATAAGCGCGTGTGCCTGAAGACGTGAGAAGGTAAGATCAAGATCCTCTGCAAAGAGGTCAAGGAGCATAAAACCTGCATTGTGTCGGTTAAGTCGATGTTCCCTCCCTGGGTTTCCCAGGCCGATGACAAGGTAAGTCTCTACCTGATCTTCGTTCATCACTGTTCTCTTCTTCGCTTACCTCGTTCCCGTTCGGATCGCCAGTGAATTCGTCGCATGCGTAATTTTGCCCATCGCAAGCTCATCGATCTACGCGCGAAAAGGTATCCACCTAGAAGTATCAAACCTGCTCCACCAAGAATGGCCCCCGTAAAGAATATACGCATCACATAGGGTCGTCCATCACTAAAGGAAGGAGTGAGTGGCGTTGGTCGTGGTGTTGGTGTTAGCGTGGGTGGGGAGGGGCTTGGGATGGCAACTTGCATAATTGCGGTGGGTGTCTCTGTCGGGATGGTGTTCCGAATACGAAGTTCTTGGACAAAGGCCTCTAAAGCAATGCCGTTCTTGAGCCAAACTCTCAAACGAAGTTGGTAGGTGCCATCCGTGATCCCAGTCGTATCCCAGATTCCCAATCGTCCCTCGCTAACTGGGGTCTGGATGGGTCCCATGATAGGAAACCAGGTATCCTCCGGATTCGGTTGGTGTGCAAAAGACAGTTCATAAGACACGAAAGAAGGATGATCGGCTGATCCTTCTATCGTGACCAATCCGAATATCGCTTCACCCGACTGTGGATATGTGATGTCTGCGTACCCAGGTGCTTGGGCGTTCACCTGGAGAGGTAGCATGAGTGGAATCACGATGATCAATACGCGTACTACAGATCGTAAACCCGCGGGCATAATGGAGGGGTCTCCCTCTTGAAAAGTAGGCAATAGGTTAGTTTAACATAGTGGACAAAGTGGGTCAACGCGAGATTGACGGATAAAGAAACACTCGGTAGAATTCGTGACACTAGCGTCGGGGCGTCCCCTACGACGTGGGGAGGCGACCCTATTTTTCTGTATGAACGAGGACAAGATGGAAGAAACATTTGCTGATCAGTCGCAGGATGAGGTGAAGGCTGAAGTCGTTGACCTCCGTGGTGGGCTGGTTGATACGATCGAGGCAGAAGAAGCTTATATTACTCAAGGTGGTGCCAACCGGATCATAGCATCTGAGGTTGACTTGCAGCAAGGGGGGGCGTTGGTCATCCACGGAGACAGGATCGAGTTGAATAGTGGAGCTGCAATTATAGCTCGAGGGGATGAGGTTTTGCTAGATCATAGCAGCAGCGGAGCGGTAATTGCTGATGATCTGGAGATGAAGGAATCCCGAGCTGGATTATCGATTGCCCGAACGGTGGAAATGGATAATAGCAGTTCTGTCGTTTTACTTGCTAGGGAAGTGCATGGACCTGTTGAGACTGTGTTAGATACTCGGGATGCTCTATTAGCTGGCCTTGTAGCCGGGATCGGGATCGGATTGGTCTTAACTGTCTTCAGGTTGCTTGCCCGACGTCGTTAAATCGGTAACGGTTTTAGAAGCCTCAAGGGACGAGGGTAACCCTGAAAGGGTGAGAGGCGTTTCCAAGGAGGGAAATGATGAGTGATTTCAAGTTAAATGCTAAGCGGAGGGTGGTTATCGGCAAGAAGGTCAAGGCTCTCCGGCGGCAGGGTTTGTTGCCGGGGGTGCTTTATGGCGTTGGGATCGAACCTTTGCCCATCGAGCTCGATGCAAAAGAAGCGAGTAAGATACTTTCTTTTGTTAGAGGTTCTACACTGGTAACACTTACCGTCGATAAGGATCAGCATCAAGTTTTGTTGAGAGATGAACAACGCGATGTCATACGTAGAGACTTGATACATGTCGATTTCCTAAAAGTGGCTATGGATGTCACCATTCGTACAGAGGTTCCAGTGGATTTTGTCGGAGAAGCTCCTGCAGTTAGCGAACGAGGTGGAGTGCTGGTTACGGAGCTGACGGAAATCGAAGTCGAAGCCCTACCGGCCGATTTGCCGGATCGAATTGTGGTCGATTTGGAGCCCTTGGCAGAGATCGATGACACGATCACAGTTGGGGATCTATTTTTCAGCAAGGGCGTGGAGGTCCTGACCGGCCCGGATGAAGTCCTCGCACGTGTGATCTACCAGATGGAAGAGGAAATTGAGGAAGAAGAAATCGAAGAGATCATTCCAATGGAGATGGAACCCGAGCTTGTCGAGCGCGGGAAGCGGGAGGAAATAGAAGAAGGGAAAAAGCAGGAAGAAGATGAGTAGAATCGGGTGGTTATATTTAGCCCCAACCCGCTTTAAATTCGAAGAAAGTATAGCGTTGCGAACTCTAAGAACATCAACTGCCTCGGATATCGTAACAAAAGGCTCCCCGCGAACTCATAGATCACGGGGAGCTTCGTTATTCCGCTGAGACTTGTGAATGACCTGAAGAAGCACGGCGTAGATTAACCAGCTTGTATCCATTCACAAGATTAACGCAGCGCTCTGAGTAAGCTAAGAGTAATTCGAGCGGTAGCGCCCCAGATGACTTCTCCCTCATAAGGTCGGAAGAAGTGGACAGGCACACTCGGCCCAGGACCATCCGGTTTCCATTCTTGGATTTCGAGATTATCTGGGTTTGACAGCCAATCTAGCGGGACATTGAAGACTACAGCGACCTCATCTTCGTTGATATTAAATGGATATGGCCAAGGGATTGTCCCTACGATGGGGACGATGATGAAATTTGTGACGGTTGGGAGAGGATCCAAAGCACCAAGAATTTGTACATCTTCTGATCGTATCCCTATCTCTTCTTGGGCTTCACGCAAAGCTGCCTGTTCTGGACCCTTGTCTTGGGCTTCGATTAAACCCCCAGGGAATGAAACTTGACCCTGGTGATCTTCAACCGATTCGGTCCGTCGCGTGAAGAGCACATGCCAAGTGCTTCCCTCCTTGAAGATCGGTACCAATACGGCCGCGGGACGAGCGCTAGTTTCAAGTGGGTGCGATGGCTCCTGTGTCAATTTCTTGCGTAGGATATCTGGTAGGTCGGACATCGGGGAGTTTAACTCTTAGCTTCGAGAAGGCTACCACAATAGGTACAACTTGCTTGCTGATTATCGAACCACTCCACTTCATCCGGCAAAATACTTCCACCGCAGTACGAACACTTAGTTGGTAATTGTGGTTTCGTGGTGGTGGATGAAGCAGCTGCTAAAGATAACCCATGTGCAGCAAGCAATGATTGGATTTTATCTTCAAGTACTGCAGCATGATCCGCGAGCCCACGGTCCGTCAATTCGTTGAGGATGCGTTGACTGACGAATGGTAGGCGTCGGATTTGTTGCATCTGATCCATTAAATCCAGACCTGTATCTAACCGCTGAACGCCGCGTTCGACCTCACCTGCTTCGATCCACGCTCGACCGGCTTGAAGATACAATTGCGGAGCACGTGGGATGCCACGTTTTGCCCCGGCTTCAGCTAATTCATCAAAGATGACAGCAGCCTCGGCAGGTTGATCTTGTGCCAATAAATCATGAGCTCGTTTCAGGCGGCGCAGCGTCTCACGGGCAACTGGTGGAAGGTCTCTTGCGATTCTACGACGGGGGGAGAGAAGTCTTCCGCGTCGTAGAAATGGCCGTCTGCGGAAGGAAGGCATCATTCATCCTCCTCAGGTCTACCTTGGTGAGGTATCGATGAGTCAACTATTCTTCTTGTGTCAGATTCCTTTATGCTACATCTTGGTTATCGTTTGGATGATCAGCCAGGGGCAGAACGGGTCGCGCGAAGACCAGGTATCCTGTATGAGCAACCATGCGGTCTGTCGGTCGCAACCTCTCTGCGACAGGCTTGTAAAAACGTAGGTAAATCTCACACACATCGATGAGATCAAAATCGTGTTTCTTGAGGGATTCTATTAGAGCGCTTACCTGATTCGTTGTCGGTAAGATGGCTCCAAATCTGCCACTATTACTTAGAGCGCCTCGAACCTGGGAGAGAAATAAGTGTGGAGAGGGTAAGTCTAGGAAGAGCGCCTCGATATCTTTTTCTTCAAATCCTTCCGAGATGTCACACAACCTGAACTCTACACGATCTTCCAACCCAACGCGCTGGAGGTTCTGGCGAGCTAGCTTTTGGAGATCCTCGCGTCGGTCGTAAGATATCACTTTCCCCTCTTGTCCAACGATCCAAGCGAATGCAGTTGTCAGTGCTCCTGACCCAGTTCCCGCCTCGATGATCGTCTGGCCAGGCCCAGCCGAAAGACGAAGGAGAATGTAGCCAATGTCTTTTGGGAAAACAATTTGCGAGCGTCGTCTTATGTGGAGTAACAAATCACGCAGCGATGGTTCGATGATGTAATGGTTGATCCCAAGGTGGCTTCGAATCTCCGATCCCCAGGGAATGCCAATCAAATCGTCATGCAGTATCACCCCTCGATGAGTCTGAAGTTCTCTCTCGGATTCCAGGCGAATGAAGTACCGTTTCTGATCATGGGACACAACCATCACCAGATCGCCTGATTGAGTGTATTTCAATGTCCCCTCCTGGAAACAACTTCAGAATTCTCGAAGATTGCCGACCTTATCATTCCCCTCTATGTCGACTCCTATACCGCAGGCTTCAATCTACACAGCGTATCCTGAAGGGTGCGTCTTCAACCATTCTAAGCCTGTGTTGCTCATGGTGCAAACATGCTTCTGGTTAAATCCTTTCTCGCGATCACCCTGATCACGATGGCACGTTGCTGCTGAATACGATCTAATTGTGCTGTGAATCCTTGGTCTAGGAAGGGTTCATCCCACCCCTCCATGATTTCACCTGTTTGACCGGTGATTCGGTAAAGCCAAGCAGCAAACCGATCGTGAAGGCCTCTACCCGTTATCCTGATATTCCCCACGATGACAAATAAACCTTCAGGTCGCATTACGCGATATACCTCCGATAATGTGTCAGAATCGAAAATGTATTCACTGGGAAAGGTGGACAAGATAACCGAGAAGCGTTCCTCGGGAAGAGGCATTCGTTGGGCTTTTGAAAGGATGATGAGGGGATCGTATCCGGCGTGTCGAATACGTTTCCTGGCTACCCTTGTCATTTGAACCGAGGGATCGATTCCGTAAACTTTCCGATTTAGCTTCATCAGCCTCAAGAGCAGGTGACCCGTGCCGTGACCGATTTCAAGAATTTCACCTTCGGGAATCCCGTCCAATGCAGCCGATTGCCAGGTTCGCCACTGCCCCATAGAGGATATCCATGCGACGAGGTCATATGCCCAGGCATACGTTGAATAGAGCTTTTCGAAGAAAATGCGAAGGGCGGTTCTTAGTAACTTCCGGGAGGGGGATTCCATGCGTCTCTGTATGTAGCAAGGCGGATATCGGAATGCTCGATCGCTTTTCGTGCTTTGGGACGGATGAGGATCGAAAGTTCTTCTTCTCTTTCGCGAACGTAGCCACTTTCAGCTGACAACGTTTCATCAAAGTGACCTGGGTGGCACATCAGTTCACTCACCCCTGGTTCCAGATTGTTGATCAGATAAAGCAAGTTATCCAGTGTAGCCCCGGGTCCGAAAAAGCTAGCGAGAAAGCGACCAGGATAACGCACACCAGTTGATTCCAATCGATCCATCGCGCCCTGGGATGCGAAATCTAGAGCGTACGGAGGATAGATGCCCACTAGAATTTCTTTGGGAACATCCGAAGGGAACGAGGGGCGGACTCCGCATCCATACTCTTCCGCTAACGAAAGGTAGATCTCCCATAACTTTGGATTCAATGCGACGATGTGGTTGTGGCTATCGAGATGATCGAGTGAGGTGCCGGTTGTGAGGAAGGCTTCAACTTGTGCTCTAAGTTCAATTTCTAGCTGGACAGGATCAAGACGGTCCGGGGATTGTATGATCGTGGTTCGATCTAAGAATCGATCATTGGGATCGAGTAAGGATCGAACCTTCTCGACGGGGGCGCATGGAGGACCAACTGAGAGATTTAGGTGAACGCCGATACCGAGTGATGGGCACTCCTCACGAGCTCTTCCTATCTCATCGATTGCTCCGGGTAGGTTCATCATCACTGTGGTGGTGGTGACCAATCCTGAGAGGTGAGCTTCTCGGATACCGGACGAAACGACCAGTGAACGTCCATAGTCGTCAGCGTTAACGATCAAAACTTTCGTCATGGGGTGAGGATATCCAAGCGAGCGGGGAGGGCTTCATAGTGGATTTCAGATAGGTCGGTGCCACGAAGCTCGCCATCCACCTGAATCGGTGTGGCAGGAGTTGAATGGATGGTCAGATGATGGGTGTGATGTTGTTGAACAGCCGGGTCGTTCACATGGGTTCCACTGATCACCCTGGGAAGGAGCCCAAGCATTCGCCGGCGTGTGGGTGCGTAGCCGACGATGAAAGTCAGTAACCCATCGGTGGGATCAGCGGCAGGTGCCATGCGGAAGAGCCCCCCGGTGATCGGACAATTACCAACCGAGACTAAGCTAACCGGACCCTCGTAGCTTCCATCATCCCACTCCAAGCTCATCGTCCATTCCGGCTTTTGGTTGATGGCCCGCAGAGCCGCCACCAGATAGCGAATCACTCCACGAAGTCTTACCATCTTTATGTTGTAGATCGTGACCAGTGGCTCGAGTCCGACTGCGGAGTTGTTATCAAAAATCCACTCGTTTGCTTTCCCTAAATCGATACGACGGGTTTTACCACTCGCGATGACACGAGCGGCTTCTTTCAAATCGAGCGGCATTGCTAGGTTGACGGGCAAGTCGTTCGCTGTACCTAGTGGCAGGATGCCCAGCGGACCTAAAACGCCTTCCTGATCAGCCCGGTGTAGGCCATTTACCACTTCGCCAAATGTGCCATCGCCACCAGCGGCGATGATCGGGCTGAACCCCTGGCGAACTGCAGCCTCGGCTAAGGCTACAATCTGGCCTGGTGCATCGGATTGAACCAGATCGTATTCGATCCCTGCAGCTTGCAGTGCTTCCTCAACTTCAGGTTTTCGGCGAAGTGCGTTCCAACGAGCAGCATATGGGTTAAAAATGACTTTGGCTTTCATGGCTCCACTGAAAAAAGTTCAACCGCGAGAAGAGGATCGGTATATGTGGGGGTGCGGACGCAGCCCGCACCCCCACATATACCCCTCCCTACTCTTCGAGTGTAGCTTTTTCATTGTACTCTTTCATAGATTTAACTCAAGTGGGGTAGAAAGATAACAGCTAAGGTGAGGAAAAGAGCAAAACCTGTACTATCCGTGACAGCCGTTACCAACACGGACGACGCCAAGGCAGGATCCAAGCGCAATGCTTTGAGCAACACAGGAACAAGCGATCCAATGATTCCAGCGACCAGGATATTCCCGGCAAGCGCTATGCCTAGAATCACTCCCATTACTGCGTTACCCTTCCATAGATAAACTCCAATCCCAGCGACAACACCGACGGATATTCCTTGGAGGAGACCGACGGCTGCTTCTTTAAGAATGGTCCTCCAAGCTTCGTGTATTTCCAATTCGCCGAGCGCGATTGCTCGAACGATGATTGCCAGACTTTGGGTAGCTGAATTGCCACCAAGGCCAGCCACAACGGAGAGAAACACGGCCAGGACTGCAACTTGGGCGATAATCGACTCAAATTGAGAGATCACCCACGAGGCGAAGAACGCGGTCAGCGTATTAAGATAGAGCCAAGGAAGCCTGCGTCGAATGGACATTCCAATCGGGCTATCGATTGAGAGATCGGGATCGGAAACGTTTGCCAATCGGTAGATGTCTTCCGTGGCCTCTTCTTCGAGGACGTCCATCAGGTCATCGTACGTGATGACGCCTTTAAGAACATTGTTGTGATCGACAACCGGGAGGGCCGCCAGATTGTAACGGACCATCAGTCGGGCGACTTCCTCCTGGTCTGTGTCGGTGTTGACATGGAGCACACTGGGATCCATGAATACTTCTACCATGGTATCCGGTTCAGCGATGACAAGTTCGCGCAGGCCGACAATCCCCACCAACCGTCGGTCTCGATCGATCACGTTCAGGTAATATGGAGTTTCTTCTTCCGGGCTTACTTCTCGCAGGAAACTTATGGCTTGTTTTGCCGTAGTATGAGGCCGAAGTGCGATGTAGGAGGTTGTCATCAAGCCACCCGCGGTTTCGTCAGGATAGCCTAATAGGGGGATGACATCATTGGCGTCCTCCATCTCCGCCAACGCCTCTGCAACTCGCTTAGGCGATAGGTCACCAAGAATATCGGCCGCCTCATCCGGTTCCATCTCATCGAGGATGTCGGCTAGCCGTTCGGTGGGCAATACCTCGGCCACATCTGCTGCGTGCTCGTCTTCGAGCTCTTCCAGCAGATCTGCCATCGTTGGGATGTCAAGGCGCGGTAGAAGAGCGGCCTGGTCTTCGTCATTCAAATCGGAGAAGGCTTCGGCTCGGTCAGCAGGATGCAATCGAATCAAAGCTGCGATGGCATCCAGGACATGCCCTGCTTCTAAGGCTGCCCTGACCTCATCTAAAGCGAGGTCGATTTGCTTCTGCTCCAATGGCGATCTCCCTTCAATCGATGGGAATTACTTCGATACCCTCTTCCTCAAGCCACGAGATTGCATGTTCGATCTCCTCAGCTTCCCCTTCTGCTTCAATCTCCAACCAGCCCTCCTCAAGCGTGATTTGGGCTTGACGAATGTTAACCGTGATTTTGTAATGCAGGATCAATTGATTAAGGATGGGTTGGCGGAGAAGGGAGGGTGGGTAATTAAGACGAAGCGTGCGAGTTGGCATGACAGCCTCCCCCCATACAATGTCCGGAAAAAAGTCGGCTATGGTTGATCCGCCTAGATGGCGATTTTAGCATTTGGGCTGATGGGTGTCAAAGTGGGGAGAAAGAGAGGTAGGTTTTACGCAAGCGGCTGATACACACCATTGAGTTCACTGAGCTCTGCGACAGGCACAGGACTCAGCCCTATAAAAGGCTCAATAGTCGGCTCTTCGATGGACTCAGGACTCGGCCCTTCGGCAGGCTCAGGACTCAGTCCTTCGATAGGTTTCCCAAGGTAATCCGAGGATAAGTACCTTGCGGACAGCTCGCGAAAGGTATGATAGGGCTCGTGACAGCCAGAACAGTGCTCAGAGTGTGCATGATGAAATCTAGTACACTGTTCGCTTTCAACTGATGAAGCTATTTCTCACGAAGAAAACGAATCTGTACGGCGTGCGTTCCTGTAAGGTTCGATTGTGTATTACCTTCGACGGCGTCCACCCATACCACCAACGATGCTAAGCCAGTATAGCAGTTGGAGGATGGCGGCCGCCAAAGCTGCGATGTACGTGAAAGCTGCCGCGTTTAGAACGGCCTTAACCCCTCGTTTCTCTTCTGATGATGTGACCAGACCACTCTGAGTGAGAAGAGCTTGTGCGCGAGCAGAAGCGTTCAACTCGACAGGCAGCGTAGCCAATGCGAAGATCGCACCTAAGGCAAAAGCACCAACCCCGAGCCAGGCTAACTGGGTTCCGAATACACCTCGGATGAGAAGACCGATGATGATCAAGATCAAACCCAGGTTAGACCCAATATTTACGGCCGGCACAAGAGCCGCCCGTATACGGAGTGGGAAGTACTCCTCTTTATCTTGGAGAGCGTGTCCAATCTCATGGGCTGTAATCGCTAAAGATGCGATCGACTCACTCTGAGCTACTCCAGGTGAGAGGCGTAGGATTTGACGACGTGGGTCATAGTGATCGCTTAAGGTCCCACGGGCGTCTTCCAATGAAACCTGATGCAAACCACCATACCCGAGTAAACGGCGCGCTGCTTCAGCGCCACTGACACCTCTGCTATTTCGTACCTGACTCCACTTGCGATAGGTTGCATTGACCCAAAATTGGGCAAGCATCACCAGCAGGAAGCCTGGCAACATATAGATGATGTAAGTCGAATTCCAGAGGAACATTCTGTATACCTCCTAATGATTTTATTATCTGATCAGTCCTGTGAGCGTCATCCACCCGTTATCAGCAGTTCGATAGCTGTTTCTAATTGAATATCCCGGTCGGCTTCGAGGTCCTCATCCGTCGGGATGATCTCAACATCTGGCGTCAGACCGATTTGGTGAATTTGCCTCCCATCCGGCGTATACCAACGGGCAATGGTCACTCGTAATGCTCCGCTTCCCTGTGGGAGCGGGATCCAGTTTTGAACAGAACCCTTGCCAAAGGTTGTCTCACCAACCAATAACCCGCGGTCGTAATCTTGAATGGCGCCAGCGACGATCTCGGATGCGGAAGCTGAACCGCCATTGATCAGAACGACGAGCGGAATCTCGGTCGCCAACCCACCTGGCTCGGCTTCGTAGTTCTGCTTCTTCCCATCGCCGAATTGTTCGGTCATGATTACGCCTTCCGGAATAAATTCCGAGGCAATTTCAATCGCCGTTGTTAAAAACCCGCCACCGTTTAATCTCAGATCGAGGATCAATCCTTGTGGATTTTGAGCAAGTAAAGTCTCCAACGTTGTACGTAAGTCATCTGTCGTATCGGTGCCGAAGGTATACAAATGGATATATGCGATATCCCCTGCGAGCATTTCACTTTCAACGCTCGGTAGGGTGATCCTCTCTCGTATGATCTCAAATTCGAGTAACTCAGATTCACCCTCACGGCGAATTGTGAGTCGGACAGTCGTACCGGCTGGTCCAAGCACACGACGGATTACAAGGTTTCCGTCGACGCCGGTCATATCTTCTCCATCAACGGCAAAGATCTCATCTCCCGGTTTCAAACCTGCCTTTTCAGCCGGTGAGCCCGGCATCGGCGAGACAATGGTCAGATACTCAGCATCCGGATCGACCCATGAGCCGATTCCCTCATAAGAACCTTCTAATGGTATATTCGCTTGTAAATATTCGTCGGGGTCCATATAAGCGGTGTGCTCATCACCAAGTGCCTCGAGCATCCCCCGAATCGCGCCTCGCATCATCTCAAGATCGTCGACCGGCTGGTCTACGTATTCGTCATGTATGATCTCCCATGCCGCCCAGAATGGCTCAAAAAGAGTCTCAACATCCTCAGACGGGGTTGAGATTGGGATAGTTGTTCTAGTTGGTGGAGGCGTTGTCGATGGAGTGAAGGGTATCGTGAGGTCTCCCAATTCTCCTCCCAACTCGGAATACGCTCTGCCGACAGCGACGCCTACTGAGAAAATCCCAAGGGCGATGATCAAAGTACCTAGTCCAACGAAGAAAATCCATCTTATACGAGATGACATCGTACTTTCTCTCCCGAACGAAGATTTCGATCCAGTAATAAACATACCATAGGAATATAAGAATTATATGAAAATTGGATATTAAAGGGTGACATTAATTCCGTGCTTGAGGCACCAGCTTGATATGAGGTCCGCATAGGCGTCCTTACCCACCGCCTCTGTGTAATCCAATGTCGCAAATCCATCGAGGGGGTAATTTGGATGGCAGGAAGTAGGCCACGCGCCGCCTGGGGTTTCAACCACAGCATCGACGACAATACCGAAGATATCCGCTTTACTCAATTGTGGAACGATCTTCTCTGTTGTGATGATGACCTTCTCTGCCACCAGCGCTAACTCTCGATCCACACCCCAATTGCCCCCGATGATTGCATTGCCTTCGAGATCGGCCTCTAAGGCATGAATGACAGCGACATCACAATCGATGGCAGGGAAAGCCGTAAGCTGTTCACCATTGTAGGGATCGATGACCGACTTGACGTCTGGTCGTAAGTCTAATAAATCCGTCCCTTGCCACGCAGTTGAGGGCATGAAGCCAACACCAGCTAGTGTAGCTCGAATTCCATAGGCTATACTTGCTTCGGTCTCCTCAATGATTTCAATGTCACCTTTCCCTGCAGCCGCAGTGAAATGTGGCGCCAGACCGAAGCTCTCCAGACCAAAATAGCACGACCGTATCTTAGAGACCATCCCCTCGCCGACGAGGATGTCGCTTTCTAAACCGGCGGTAAAGCACAGCAATGTGAGGTCGTTGGGAAGTGATTCGGCTCGATGACGTGCGAGCAAAGCAAGTGTAAAAGCCATCGGTCTGCGGTATAAGGTCACACCTCCAAAGGCTAGCCGACAGCCTTTCGGTGTAACGATGTTTACCGCTTCCTCAAGGGAGATGACTTTATCCGGTCTCATGATCCTGCCTCTCATCATGTTCGTTTGATTCTAAATGAGCCACCCTTTTCCGTAGTTCGGACAAGGCCTCGTCTTCCTCCTTCCAAGGATTTACCAGCTTCTGTAAAGAATCTCGAAAAAGGAAAATCTGCCCTTTGCCTCGAGTACGTAGGAAAGAAAGCGCAATCCCCACATTAAACAAGATGACCAGAGTGATGACCCCAATGACGACTAGTAAACCACCGTTAGAGTCCATCAAGTCTTATCCATCAAAGCGCCATGATCTAGACCGGGTACGGTGAGTATCAGTTGGGTTATTAGGTTGATATGAAAGTCGACATGCGGGTCGGTTTCTTGCTCGCCGACGAGAACGGTCGTCATACCCATTGCTCCGCCAGGGATCAGATTTCTTGATCGGTCGTCCACCAATAAGCAAGTGGTTGGGTCTTTCTCCCCCGTGAGTGATAACGCACGTGAGTAGGCACTTGGCTTTGGTTTGTTGTGGTAATCCAAGGCGATGATATCGATCACTTGGTCAATCTGTTTCTCGATGCCCAATCGGCGTGTCACACGCTCAGCATGATCGCGACTTGCATTGGTAAAGATTACACGCTTCGCAACGACCGACATCAACATTTTGTTAAGTTCAGGATCGGGCTGGATATAAATATCGATGGGGACATCGTGGACGAAATCAAGGTAATCCAAAGGATCCACGTTGTGGTGTATCCGAAGCCCATTGAACGTGGTTCCATAGGCGAGGAAGTACTCCTTACGTAGTTCATCCGCTTTTATGGCGGACATGTCAAGCCGATCCGTCATGAAGTCTATGATGCGGTCGCTGATTGCTTGCCATAAACCGCACGTGCTTGGGTAGAGCGTATCATCGAGATCCAGGAATAGGACGCGGTAGTTTGACATCAGAGAGGAGTGTTAACTATCCATGGTTCTAACAACACCTGAAAAACAAAAGCGAGAGATACGTTGTTGCACAAAAAAACTGTCTCATAAGATTGTTTGAGGCAGTATAGTGTGCTGATGGGTGGGTGTCAACCGTTGATGTGGGGTTATAATCTCTATTCGTAGCGGAGGGATTTCTTGCCGATAAAAATCTTGCCTAAAGAGGTGGCCTCAGCCATCGCGGCTGGGGAGGTGGTTGAACGTCCCGCATCTGTTGTCAAGGAGTTGCTGGAAAATGCATTGGACGCCGGGGCGCGCCGGATTGAGATCCTGATCACACAAGGAGGGCGTGAACTCATTGAGGTGTCTGATGATGGATGTGGTATTCCTTCGGCAGAAATACCCTTAGCCGTGGCTCGCTATGCGACTTCGAAGTTAAGCGTGACGCAGGATCTATTTGCTATCGAAACCTTGGGTTTTCGTGGTGAGGCATTATCCTCCATCGGTGCGGTGGCTCGTTTAGAACTGATCTCTCGCTCACAGGACGAGATCAACGGAACCCGCTTGGTCTTGGACGGGGGACAAGTAGGAGAACCTCATCCTATCGGTACACCCCAGGGAACATTGGTGCGGGTCAGGGACCTCTTTTTCAATGTGCCTGCGAGGAGGAAGTTCTTAAAGAAGGAGACGACGGAGCGACGTAGGATCAGCTCTTTAGTTTCTCGATATGCAATCGCTTACCCTGATGCGGTCTTTAAACTCACACAGGAGGGTCGTGTTAACTTTCAATCCTCGGGTAGTGGGAATCGGCGAGAGGTTTTAGCGGCTGTATTTGGCGTAGAAACGGCTCGCCAAATGATCGCACTTCCGACAGCATCAGAAGCACCGGTAAAGGTTGTAGGTTTCATCAGCCCTCTTTCCGTCCATCGGGGGAGCAGACGAGAATTGACCTTTTTTGTCAACGGTAGATTTATACAAGATGTGAGTCTTTCAGCCGCAGTGATCCAGGCTTACCATGGGCTCCTGATGGTCGGGCGTTATCCATTAGCTGTGATCTTTCTAGACATGCCGCCAGAGGAAGTTGATGTAAACGTGCATCCGGCGAAAGCAGAGATACGGTTTAGAAACCCGGATATCGTTTTTTCTGTCTTGCAACGTGTCGTACGGGCAACGCTTCTTGGACAAACGCCCCCGCCTGCGATCGACTTCCAACGGAGTTGGAAAGCCGAAGGATGGACCGATCAGTCGCAAGCAATAAGCCCTGACTGGGCGCTTCTCCATTCGACTGTGGATATCGAAGGCGTCGAGAGCATCCGAGGTCTACAACCAGCATTACCAGGAGGCGGTTTACCCCTTTTGCGCGCTGTCGGTCAGATCGGTGCGGCGTATCTAGTGGCTGAAGGTCCGGATGGCTTATATTTGATTGACCAACATGCAGCGCATGAGCGAGTATTGTTCGAGGCGCTCATGGAAGCGCGTACACAGGGGGAAGTTGATTCCCAAACTCTCATGGAACCCGTGACCGTCGAATTCACACCCATGCAGGCAACGATCCTTGAGGAAAACCTTGAGGTCTTGAAGCGTCTAGGTTTCGAGGTTGAACCCTTTGGCCAGAGGACCTATCGGCTGAGAGCGCTGCCCGTGCTACTGACCGGGATTGTACCTGAACAAGCTTTAAGGTCAGTGGTTGAGGATTTTGAAGAGGACGAGACACCTTTGATGTCGGAGACCGAAGCTCGTCTCGCGGCGCGTGTTTGTAAACGGGCATCCGTCAAAGCAGGACAAGTGCTCTCCCTAACCGAACAACAACAATTGCTGCGAGATCTAGAGGGGTGTCAATCGCCACGAACATGCCCCCATGGGAGACCGACGATGATCCACCTATCGGTCGAGGCATTAGAGCGGCAATTTGGTCGGCGTGGATGATGTTTTAGACATCAGGATCAGAAATCGGTGGGGATGACTTAGGTAAGCGTAAGGTAAAAGTACTCCCTTGACCCAATTCACTCCCGACTTCAATAATTCCCTTATGATTTTGAGCGATTCGTTGCGCGATTGCCAGACCAAGACCTGTTCCTATGACTCCGGCTTCCTGGTCTGGTACTCGGTAGAAGCGATCGAAGACACGAGATAGGCTCTCCAAGGGGATGCCCTTTCCAGTGTCCTTTACAGAGAGTAAGAGTTCGCCCCCCTCGCTTTGAAGCGAAACTTGAACCTGTCCTCCCTGGCGATTATATTTAATGGCATTCGTTAGCAAATTTAAAAGGAGTTGCTTGAGGCGGTTTCGATCTCCTTGAACAGGTTCTAGACTGCGATCGATCTCAGTCGCCAGCGTGATACGCTCAGCTTCTGCTTGAGGGCGGATGATCTCTAAACATTCACGAATGAGACCTTCCAGGTGTACAGGCTCACGTACGAAAGCTATACGACCGGATTCAAGTCGTGCCAAATCGAGGAAATCGGTCGCCATTTCATTCAGCCGCTGGACTTCGCTATAGACCGTACGGCTTAGTTTATCCCGTTGGTCGTCCTCCAATTCGGGGCGTTGAAGAAGGTGCGCAGCAGCTGTTAAAGCGGCGAGTGGAGTCCGGAGTTCGTGGACCATTTCGGCCACAAGATCGCTTTGCTGGAATAAGCGGCTGTTTTCGATCGTGATCGCCGCTTGGGCGGCTAAGGATTGCAGCAATCTGAGATCCATCTCCTCGAATGTGCCTTCTAGTTTATTGACGACCTCGATTACTCCTAAGGTCTTGTCTTTGGCAAGCAAGGGGACTCCGAGGATGGAACGAGTCTTGAAGCGGGTTAGCACATCAACTTCGCGGAAAAACCTAGGGTCAGACATCGCATCTTGGACCAATAGTGGTTCGTTGTTGGTGAAGATCCAACCGGCGATACTGTGATCGGTTGGGATGGCGGTCTGTTTTTCCTCCTCATCCAAGGGGCCGGTAGCCGCCTGGAAGTAGAGGTGGTGGGTTTGCGAGTCATAGAGCAGGAGCGAAGCCCCTTCGCTCTCAGTCAACTCCTGAGCAGCGTCTACAATGTGCTGCAACAATGTATTCAAATCGAGCGTCGATACCAGGTCTGAAGCTATCTCAAGGAGACGGGCATACCGTCTCAGCAGACGTGGGTAATTGGTGATCGCGGAGATCTCACGCGCAGTCCGATCGGAATTGTTCTTACTCACCTAGAACCTCGGAAACCAAGTGCGGCAGAACGACTGCCACATCTTGACGGAAAATCACATCTGCCCGTTCATCAAGGTAGGTTGGATAATGATTAACGATGATCAAACGAGCACCTTCATTGAGCGGCCCTACGGGTAATAAAGCGACTGGCGCCATCTCAAGCGAAGAGCCTGCGACAAGGATGAGATCGCTTTGAGAGATTATATTCGTAGCCCCATAAAATACGTCATGAGGAAGTTGTTCTTCAAAAAGTACAATGTTGGGTTTTAATACACCTCCGCAATCGGGACAGTGAGGCGTCGCTCCTGTTTCGATGAAGGATTCGATGAAACTGCCTGTTGGATGACAGCTGTAACAAGAAACACAGGTTGCCTCTCGCAAGTGACCGTGAACTTCATAAACGACCTCAGATCCGGCGCGGCGATGAAGGTCGTCGATGTTCTGGGTCACGATCCCAGCTAGGCGTCCAGCTTTTTCCAGTTGTGCTAACGCAATGTGCGCAGGGTTCGGTTCAGCCCTGACCATGGTCAGAGCAAGAGGTTGAATCCACTTGTAGAACTTCTCAGGGTCATATCGGAAGGCGGACAGCGAAGCGACTTCCATCGGGTTGTACCGCTCCCACAAACCTGATCCTCTTGAGCGGAAGTCGGGGATTCCGGATGGTGTTGAAATACCTGCTCCAGTGAGCGCAACGGTGTGTTTTGCGTTTTTGAGGAGCTGAGTTGCTTGTAAGACCAGTGACTCCGGTATCATGGTCGTCAAGAAGTGGCTTACCCTTCCTCAGGGCGGAGATGAACAGCAACACCCTGGGCAAGCTTCCTCATCTGATCGCTGATCAGACTGTCGGGCTGAGAAAGGACGAGGGGCATGCTTCCTTGCGAAGCTTGATGAGCTTGTTCGGGCGCGGGTGATACGATACCAGCCAATTCGATCCCGAGATCAGTCTCGACTTGTCGCCAGGGTATTTGTAGGCTTGTTCGGACACGATTTATTAGGGCAAGGCTGATTTTGTGGCGACTGATGCCGTCGGTCTCGACTTCCTCCAACAGGTTAAGCGCCAAGATGTTTGTTGGGAAGACCGGTTCAACCACCATCACAAGTCGATCACAGAGCTTTAGGATGGGTTTCACATATGATCGGATACCAGATCCGAGATCCAAAATCAGCGTCGTGCACATCGATGCCAAGTTGTTGAGCACCGCTTCCATCTGAGGGATCGCCTGTTCTAATTCAACTTCTCTAGGATGAGGTGAAGCTGGAAGCAATCGAATACCGACGTTATGGCTGAGGATTTCCGATTCAACTGACCGAAGGTGAATGTCCTTTAATGACCGCCGTAATAAATTGCTAAGACCTGCTGGATTGGGTATGTTAAGTTCAAGAGCCAAAGTCCCTCTGCCAGGATTGAACTCGGCTATGATGACGTCATGGCCGTCCCTTTGCAGTATAAGCCCCACGTTAAGCGCGATGGTTGTAGTACCGATGCCGCCTCGTGCTCCGAGCATGGCTACAATCGTGGCTTTCTCCGCACCGGCGGCTCGTGCTTGTGCTGACCGGGTTAGTACCGCTTTCACATGTGCGGTCAGCTCGGCTGGGTGGGTGGGTTTGGTCAAATAATCATCGACACCCGCTTCAAAGCCGGCGACTTTATCATCCACCATGGTCTTTGCTGTGAACATGATGATCGGTATGTGGGCCAAGGAAGGATCAGCCCTAAGACGTCGGGTGACCTCAAAGCCATCAAGATCCGGCATCATCACATCAAGCAGGATCAAATCTGGTTGTTCTGAAGCTGCTTTGGCCAATCCAGATACACCGTCGCTCGCGACGGCGATCTCGTAGCCTTGCCTCTCCAACATCAACCCGACTAATTTAAGAGTATCGATATCATCATCGATGAAGAGAATCTTATCCGCCATGCTTCGAACTCCGGCAGAGCATAGTTGACATATCTGAGGGCAGTCTAGCATAAAGCAATCGGGTGGGCAAGATGGACTATGGGAGGATGTCGCAAGAAACAAAGAAATAAGCTCAGCGTAGTGTTTGGTTTATGTTCTTGTTTAGGAAAATTTATCACCTGCTCGTGGATATCAGCGTCGAACATGAAAATGTCCAATTAGGATACGACATTATTGTGCATTGCTCGAGTGTCTTCTTGAAGCACACCAGGTTGAGGGCCCTTATTCCGCGGCAGAAAAATGAGTATTTCGATGGACAACCAGGTTATTCACTCCTTTGTTCGTCGTCCGAAACAACTGTTGGTCTTATGAGCGTTATTCTTAGGTACCGGGTGTCGAAGAAGAGCTATGATGGATCGAGATCGCAAATTACATCATAGGGATCCTTCGTCCCGACAACTCGTTCAGCATGGAGCTAAATTTAAGGAGACTAGAAGAACCCCCCAACAGTGCTCTGCTCGTGTACCGCACATGTGTAAGGGTTAGATGATTTGAATAGGATCTCGTTACTTTCTTGACATCAGGGAAGGATTTACTAGTTGTGGAGGATGAATCGCCGATGCTATAATCCTCAACGGTGGAAGATAGAAGAGGATGGTATGAGAGTTGAATTGTGGGGGCTAGCAGGGGGACCGAATTTTGAGATTCCCTTGCGTTGGTCAGGAATCGCACTTTTAGTCGTAGAAGGCTTAGCGATTTTGAGTCTGATCCTCTTCTATTACCGTCGGCTAGATGGACGAGAGAGGAGCAGAAGCAAGTGGCATTGGGCGACTCTATTATTTCTCATCGTCGTCTCCCCGATTGCATCCCAAGCGCTTCTGGTACGTCTTCCTTTATCTGAAACGGTGGTCATACCTGGGATATCCATTGAGCCCAAGGGTCCAGCCTTTTCAGTTTTCGGAGCGCTTCCTTGGATGATCGCGGCGGGATTGTTAGGACAGTGGCAGGCATGCCTCGTCGCTCTTGTGGCAGGCTTGGCAAGGGGTGGGTGGGAGACGTTCCGAATCCTCACACCATTCCATATCGTGTTGCAAGCAGCTTTGGTCGCATGGTTGCTTCGGCGGGACTATGCTGAGTGGGCGGGTCGTGCGGTTCGTAATCCGATCGTCGCTGGTTTACTAGGTGGCTTATTCCTGGGCTTAATGCAAACCATTGAGCAATTTGAATATAGTGGAGGCAGTTTGTATGACGGTTTGGATTACGCATTAACTCTAATGAATCCAACCATTATAGCTGCGATGATCGAGATACTGTTTGCCGGTGCAATATGCGAAATCATACGATCTGCCGAGGTGAGTGCTTGGTATCGTCCGCAAACTCTAATAGCAGGACCCTATAATCGCTCCTTGGCGGCTAGGCTAGTGGCAGTATTCCTAATCCTTGGTGTCATCGCCAGCGCGATCTTGCTTTACGGTGATTGGCTCCTAGCCCAAACCTCTGCTAGGGATATCGTGGAAAGGCAAATGAAACATACAGCAAGCCAGGCTGGGGGAGCGATCCCTTATTTCATCCAAATGGGTCGTACTTACAGTCAGCGGATTGCTGGAGAGATCGACACATTCATTGATGAAGACTCTCTTACTTCTGAGAAACTAGCAACGCAATTACGCGTGGATACTTTCTTCAACCGCTTAGCGGTATTTGACTCTGAGAGAGAACTTCTCCTCTCTTATCCTAGCCTACGCGGTCTCCGAATCGAGATACCACGGGAGATTGAGGTAAGCCTACGCTCAGTTCTTAGGGGTGTGCCAGAGGAAGTGGTTCTGGAATCAGAGGGGATTGGTCGTTCGGCGCAGATTGCCTTCCTGTCGCCAATCTGGATAGACGAGGCTGAGCAACCTATTGGGGCTGTCGTAGGGTGGACTGACCTCGAGTCGAATCCATTAATGTCACCAGTGGTCAACAGCCTTGAACAGGTATTTCCTGGCGAAGCCTTCGTCACCGATGGATACGGCGTGATTCTTTTACATCCAAGTGCCGAAGAAAAGATGGAAACCATAGATTTCGATCTGGTTGCAGATGAACAGATCCAAGTTGAGACTGCGCAGGATGGCACGCGCCATCTGGTGTTTACACTTCCGGTGGAAGGCTATCCGTGGCACATCATTGTCACGACGCCCATGCGTGAGGTCCAACGACAAGCACTTCAGATATCCGCCCGGCTTACACTTGTTCTTGTTGTTGTCGGTATCTTTGCAGTTGGTATGGTTTACGCTGTTAGTCGGCGATTAACTGAACCCTTGCGTATGATGGCTGAGGTGGCGCGCTCCATTGCGCGTGGCAACCTTGCTCAGCCGGTGACGAGTACGGGAGAAGACGAAATCGGTCAGCTTGCAATCTCATTTGAGCAAATGCGCCAAAGGTTGAAATCCCGATTGGATGAGACGACTTTGCTCCTAACAGTGAGCCAACATGTCGCGAGTGGTTTCGAGCTATCGAAGGTCTTGCCACCGATCCTCAGCGGTGTGGCGAACATCACGAATGCAGATTTTGTACGGCTTGTCCTTCTTCCTATGGTTGGGGATGATGCGGTATCAATGGAGGCCTATCAGGACGGAGAGGATCCTGGAAATTGGTCCACACTCGACAATCAAGTGATTGGTTTATGCCAGCAGAGAGGACGGTTTACGCTTGAAAATCCCAGTCGGGCGCGGACGATCATCGATGTTCAATCCCTGACCGAACCCATTGAGTCGCTGGTAGCGTTACCCATAAAACATGAGGATCAATTCGTTGGAGCGCTTTGGCTGGGTCACCAGGTTCCACGAGTATACGCTTCAGATGAAATTAATTTACTTTCCATTATCACCACTCAACTTGGGATAGCGGTTTCCAATGCCCGTCTTTACCATCGCGCCGAACGGGAGCGATCGCAATTAATGGCCGTGCTCGAGTGGACACCCGACGCAGTGATTGTTATCGATCGTGATGGTCGGATCTCATTAGCCAATCCAGCTGCCGCCATTCTTTTCCGCGGCGAGGTGAGTGAAGCGATTGGTATGCCAGCGATGGAATGGTTATCGACAGATGAGTTGTTGGATCTCTTGATGGCTCCCAGTCAAGATATTCGTACTGCAGAGATTGAGATTGACCCTGGTAGAGTGATGTTCGCAGCCATCGCGGATATCAACCCTGAGGAGGGGGAATCATCCGGCAGGTTGTGTATCCTGAGGGACATTACGCACTATAAGAAACTCGATGCTGTGAAATCGGAGTTTGTCTCAACCGTTAGCCACGACCTAAGGGCACCCCTGACCCTTATGCGAGGCTATGCAACGATGCTCAGTATGGTCGGCACGATGAACGATCAACAAAAAGACTTCATGGAGAAGATCCAGAAAAGTGTCGACCAGATGGGCAAGCTCGTAGATAATTTACTAGATCTTGGGCGGATCGAAGCGGGTTTGGGTTTGGATCTAGGAGATATCGACATTAAAGAATTTATCGCAGAGGTGATCGATTCCTACCGACCACAAGCGGTTAACAAACGAATCTCGATCGATGTAGAGATCGCAGATGGGATGTCAACTGTAGAGGCTGATCAAACACTCTTACGTCAAGCGGTGGCGAATTTGATTGATAACGCGATCCGCTACACGCCTGCAGAAGGACAAGTATCCATTCGTGTTAAGCAGGAGGATGAAAGGCAACTGATCTCGATAAAGGATACTGGGGTGGGTATCGCTCCTACGGATCAAGCCCGCCTCTTCGAGAAATTCTATCGCGCACGACGGAAGGAGGGGGATCGCGAAGCCGGCTTGGGACTCGGATTGGCGATTGTTAAGTCGATCATAGAGCAGCATGGAGGACACATTTCGGTTGAAAGTCGATTGGGAGAGGGCAGCACCTTTACCCTTGAGATCCCAATTCGTTCACCTTTACGTGGAAGTGACGATCATAATCAGAAGGGGAGAGTTAGCGGACGGTTGGATAGGTGATTCCATCAGGAACAGCGATGTGGTCTTGAC
>DUEW01000027.1 GCA_011174845.1 Anaerolineae bacterium
CCCTGCCATAAATGCTCCGATGATGGTCGCCATATGCCCAAGCGCCTCGGCCGACCAGGCGAACAGCAACATCGTAATGAAAGCGAATGAAAACAGGCCTTGACTGATCTGCAATCGCTCTACGACCTGAGCCAATTTAGGTAATATCCAATAACCTATAGCTGAAGCGGCAATGAGGAACAGAATCATTTTTATGATTATCACCATTACACTTGTAAAACCGCTGGCGGCTCCCCAAAGTAAAAATGCCACTAAAAAGGATACCCCCAAGACAGATAAGATATCATCAACAGCTGCGGCACCCAATAAGGTGCCGCCTACCTCGGTTCGGAGTATCTTTAATTCCATCAGGGTCTGTGCTGATATACCGATGCTGGTCGGAGCAAGCATTAAACCTATGAATATGGCTCGTTGAGTTTCAAAAGAAAAGAAAACAGCTAGAAGATACCCCATACCTAGAGTTAAGAAAAAGCCCAAAGACCCCGCCCAAATAGCGACTTTGCCATATCTGACCATGTCCTTGAAATGTAGCTCAATACCGGCGATAAACATAAGTAATAGGACGCCCAGCTCTGCAAGATGCTTGATCGTCTCTCCCAGATGCTGATCTGTAAAAGCTGGCAACTGGAAGAAATTCAACACCGAGGGCCCTAAAACCAAACCAGCCAGCACCTCCCCGGCAACCGCCGGTTGTCCCAGTCTTGTACTGATTAAGCCCCCGATCTTGGCTGCGGCGATAATGACAACAAGGGCAATCGTGAATTGTAAAAACGGCAACATTGGATCTTAATATCTCCAAGAAACGTAGATCATCGTTTTTTTAAGAAAGTAGTAACTGGAATAAATCCAACGTAGATTCAACTCACAAGTGCAATTTTATAGGTGGTTGCTCGAATGCAGCATAAACTGTGACAAAACTTGGCCTTGCTGTTCTGAACTGGATTTGCAGTCGACTGACACCACGCCACATTGAGTTGAATTCCCTTTTGATGCGATGCTCTACATTTACAGGGTGCCCAGATTATCTGGAGGGCTCCCAGGCTCATTAAGATGTGTTGCCAAGCAAAACCAGTACAACACATCTGGCTTGATAAGACCTCTGACTGATCGGTCAATAACCCGCCAAAGGCAGCTTGTAGTTCCCGTCACACCGACAAGTATTCAAAGCTGTAGCAAGCCATGCAGATCATCAAGGCTGACGTAAATCGAAGCGATCGATTCCTCGGTTCAAGCTCTATTACGAGCCTTCCTTCTGGGCTCTCACCAGCAGAACCGGGATGTTGACACCACGTGCTACACGATCAGCGACACTCCCCATCAGCCATCGGCTAAATCCTGAATGCCCCCGGGTGCAAATCACGATGAGATCCACTTGTTCTTCTTCAGCGAGCCGTATGATCTGAACATGAGGTTGGCCTTCGATCGTGACCACCCGCACCTGGATGTCATGCCCTTGAATTTCAGTGGCGATGCGATCTAAATAATCATGTGCCAAGCCACGCGTTATCTCCTGAGCTTTCCTGACCGCCCTTATCGGCAGACTACGACTTTCTGCCAATGGCGTTAGGACTTTCAATAGGACCAGCTCTGCCTGAAAGCGCTCAGCCTGGGCTATGGCATATGGTAGAGCTTGTTCGGCTATAGGCGAACCATCGAGAGGCATCAGAATGCGCTTATACATCGATTAAAATCCCTCAATGCGAAGGAGTGGGCAGGGATCCATTCCCCACATGGCAACCCCCTTACTGTACTGCTGGCAAGTTGTCCAGTGCGAGGCGGTTGAATCACATGATTTGATTCATCAAGCCCCTTTTTGGAACCTTACGGGCGATCTCTTAAATCACGTAACCTATGGCACCCGGTTCGCCGGCTAGCCAACGCTGTATACAATGGAAGCGATGGCGGGCGCCATGACAAAGTGCGAATCTTAAGTCGATAAACTCGACAGCTCCACCCTTCGGAAACAACACAAATCCGTCCGTCTTGCATGCGCTCAACTCGCCCTGGACTAATATTCCGTATACCTTACAGATCATCGGAGGTAAATTCTTTACTTGACTACCAGAATCGGTCGATCCACGCGGTCGACAATTTGGCATAACAATTTATTGTCATGGATACGATTCCGTGCCTCTCTCTGCGATGTCCCAATGGCTATTAGGTCGTAGTATCCATCTCGCGCTTCGGATAGTATTTCTTCTACAACAAGGCCGGAGCGTATTTTTTGATGGTAAGCGACGTGTGACTTTTCCAACACTTGGACATCATGATCAAGCAGTTCACTCTCCCGGGTGTGTGTTCGCAATTTGCTTTCCACACCCTCGAATTGGTCGCGTCCACTGGTACAAAGACACGCGGTCGTTGATGGTAGTACATATAGGATTGTGACCTCTGTGCCATAAGTGAGCATACTAGCAAATTGGGTTGTGAAGTGGGTCAATAATGGAGGAAACTCGGAACCTCTCACACAAATCAATATACGCCGAATAGGAGAGGCTCTTCCTTTGACGATCAGGACCGGACACTTCGCTTTCTCCATTACCTGTCGGGCTGTTGACCCCATGAGGCGCTTCAATAGATTATGCGTTGATCGCGTTCCCGCAATCGCCAGTTTATAATTACCTTCTTCGGTCTCGCTCACAATCTCCTTAGCCGGTAGGCCCATCCGTATCTTGGTTCGCATGGAATCGATGTCAAGGGTCATCATAATTGAAGTTGAGTGGGTTAGGATGGCATCGGCAAGCGGCTTACCAGAAAAATGCTTAATGACTGTCAAGATGGTCGGTATACCACCTGTAACTTTCACAATATGGGCGCATTGGCGGACTGCCACTTCAGAATGTGGGAAACCACAGTTTGCGACTAAAACGTGCATTGCGTACCTTCTTCTTCAAAATCTTCTCGATGAAAGACACGCTCAGGTTGTTCATCATGAAGGAAGTCAGTTTCCGTTTGTCGACCCAGTAGCTGTTCCCTGCCGCGGTGACTTGTAAGAAACGGCTGCATGGCAGATACGCTCCACAAAATAAAATCCGGCGTTGCTCCACTATTGAGGAGAAAACGCCGGCCTTTTATGCAACCAACTTTCTTCGTTTTAGAAGACCGCTATTTGCCCAACCTGCCGGAGACAGGGCGAATTGCTAAGTTTGACTTTCCTTTCTAATTCTAATTGATATTACCATTAAAATTTTATTACTTTCGTTTCACTCATGCTCAAAATAATCTGATAGTGATGTTGATGTCGACCCGGCTCTATAACAACACGATAGGGTAAACCCGATTTGAGCGATTAATGTGGGATGTCTCATCGTCTAATCGTTCCTGCTCTATATTATTAACTAGGTTGGAAAACACCCTAATCAAACAACTGGTCTAGATCTTTGTCAATAATTAAAACGATGACTCTTTCACCCGTCTTTATGCTCATATCCGTATGCAAGCCAATCAATTTCCGGTCTAGGATGTCCTGAACGATTTGCTCGAGAATAGGTCGCGAGATTTCCAGCAATTGGCGCCGGGTTTCTTTGATTAACTCTCGCCCTTCCCGCTCCTCTGCCAGCAGGGTCTCGGCGGATGTCAGCATGCCACGCAGCCGGATCAGAATCATGTCGTTGATGAAGTACGTGCGTGCATCCTTTGGACCTCTGCCCAAGGTCATTTTCTCAAACTTGATGATTGCTTTGGTAAACGCGTCTTCGTACTCACCGCGGGTCTTCACACTCATGGGGTTAACTCAGCAGGAACAAAGTATTTATTCATCGTCTTCGATTATACTTGAGATCACGATGAAGGTTGTAGCGATTTAACTCTCAATGACTCAAGATTGGAAAGACTATTTCCATGAATCATATGATGAAGGCTAGATTCTTGCCGATCGACTTTGGCGATTAAGATCGTTAAGAGCGATAGTCTATTGCCTTCTTGGCAATAGCTATTTCAAAGTTTGGCTCTGAATAAGCTGCCCAATGCCTGAGTGTATCATCATTAGGAATAGAAGCTCGTTCTTCCCATATTCGGATTAAGTCCAACGCGAGCGTAGTGAGACGGGATTTGAATCTTAGCCCCGCTACCTTAGAAAAAGCGACCGCGAGGGCGCCTTTTACGTTCTAAGGATGTGGATATGGGAATGGAATCTGGGATCTCGAGGATATGACGTCAACTAAGAATGTGATAGGGCACATGATAGATGATCTTTTCTCTGCTGTTGCACATACAAGTTTGAATTTAAGAGGATAAAAGCAACGAGGAGATTAAAAAAATCGTTGTTGGCCTAACGTCATTACCACTATGTCTAAGAATTGTGGTCTTTCTAAATACGATAAAATATTAAAAAAATTACAAGACGATATCTGTAGGATGGTGTCTTGGACACTGAAAGTTGGACTTGGTTAGATGATGCATCGCCTCAAGGTTGATCCTCATAGCTTACCTATACAAATGGTCTTTAGTGCAATTGTGTTGGTCCTCTTGACAGCAGCTTTTGCAAGTCTACCAGCACTCTGGTTGATCAGTAGGCAACTCGATCGACAAGCATGGGCTCAGCTGGAGCAAGGGCGACCTACCACCCAAGCACTCTACACTGCTAGGGAAACTGAACTTATAAGCTTGGCCACACTCATGGCTCAACGCCCCACTCTCCATGAGTTGCTTTTGAAGAAAGATCTGGACGCGCTGCAAGATTATCTGCGAACCCTCCAAACGGGAGCCAGATCCGATCTTGTGGTCGTATGTGATCAAAGTGGCAACGTTGTGGCTGGTGCAGGTGAAGAAATAAGTGTGGATGCCTGCGCTCTAAACGAGCCCACAGATATCTACAGTGACACAAGAATGAATGTTCCACGAGTTTTGCTCCTCTCCATGAGCCCTGTTGTGAGTGATGGCGTAGATATTGGACAAGTAATCGCTGGAATTACGCTCAACAACGCGTTTGCTGAGGTAATGCGAGCTCAAACTGGTCTAGAACACACGGTATTTATAGACGGGCAGTTAGCCGCTACGAGTTTCAGCGTAGACTTGAGCGAATTATCAAGAGCAACTCGTCAAATCGTAACAACAGCAGAACCACCTGAGGGGCACAGAACCACTTTTAATTTGCTGGATAAACCCTACTACGCGTTGAGGCTTCCGATCCGTGATGAAGGGTTGGAGGCCGAAGTCGCTCTTTGTGTTGAGGAGATCATCGCTACTCGTCATGGTTTAATTTGGGGCCTGGCTGGAAGTATTCTTGCAATTGCGGTTGCCGCTTCAATTTTTGGGGCGTACTTGGCCAGGAGGATAGGCTCCACATTCGCTAGTCTCACTGAAGCAGCCGAGGCATTCAGCAAGGGAGACCTGGATACACCTGTGAAGGTTGAAGCGCGCGTTCGTGAAGCATCACTTGTTGCACAAGCTCTGGATAGCGCTCGCGTCGATCTGCGACAAACCCTTCGACAATTACAGCAGGAGAAAGCTTGGACAGATCAACTTCTGGATGCCATCGTTGAAGGAATTATCATCCTCGATGATAGCCGTCGGATCACATTCTTCAGTCCCGGTGCAGAGCGCATCACGGGTTGGAAACGTGAGCAGGTTATGAAGCGTTCCTGCGATGAATTCTTTCGACCGCTAGAGACGAAAGACCCATTTAGTGAACTCATCCCTCGCCCCGGTCAACGACGCACGATTTTAGTGCAGTTAGCTGATGGACAACAAGCGACACTTGCAATTACAGGTGCACAGTTGGCGCCATCAGGTGCGGGTGAAACTGAGGTCGTGCTCGTTATCCGTGACATCAGTGAAGAGGAAGCCGTACATCGACTCTTGGGTCACTTTATGGCCAATGTGTCACACGAGTTTCGAACCCCTCTTTCCGCGCTCGCTGCTTCCATTGAGTTACTAATGGATCAAGCCTCCGACCTAAATCCCCTCGAACTCCACGAATTGTTGAACTCGCTTCACTTGGGTATTCTCGGGCTACAAACGCTTGTCGACAACTTGCTAGAGAGCGCCAGTATTGAAACAGGACACTTCCGTGTATCCCCACGCCCTACAGATCTTGCGGAAATCATTGGAGAAGCCGCAAAAATTATGCAACCATTATTAGATAAGCGCGGCCAATTCTTATCGGTCGAGCTGCCGGCGGGGATCCCTATTGTTCATGCAGACTCCAGGCGCGTTCTGCAAGTCATGATTAATTTGCTATCGAATGCTAATCTGTATAGTCCTGATGAGACAGAGATCTCCATAGATGCCACAATCATGGATGGGTGGGTTCAAGTAAGCGTCGCAGATCGAGGACCCGGTATCTCGCCAGAGCATCGAGAAGATATATTCCGTCGTTTCCCACACATAGACTCTCGGGTGGATGAGATTCAATATGGAGCCGGTTTAGGTCTTTCTGTGGTGAAAGCAATCATTGAAGCTCATCAATGCAAGGTCGGTGTAAATGACCATCTAGGTGGTGGTTCGATTTTTTGGTTTACACTTCCTATTGAGAGCAAACGATGAAAATCCTTGTTGTAGACGATGATCGCGTACTTGCTGATGTGGTTGCCTTTACTCTTCGACGGGAGGGATTTGAAGTGATCCAGGCCTACGATGGCGAATCGGCATTACGCCGCTGGTCTGAGGAAATTCCCGATTTGATTGTACTTGATATCAATCTGCCCAAACTTGACGGATTTAAAGTTTGCCAACGTATTCGACAAGAATCCGACACGCCAATCATCATGCTCACTGTACGAAGCGAGGAGGACGACATCATTCAGGGGCTTGAATTAGGGGCCGACGACTATATCCCGAAACCCTTCAGCCCACGACAACTAGTGGCCAGAGCCCATGCCGTTCTAAGACGTGTGGGCAAAGTTTCGCCCCCAACAATTCTTGAGGCAGGAGATCTGATCTTAGACCTCAATCGACGAGAAGTAGCCATTAGCCAAGGGGAAGGTATTTCATTGACTCGCCTCGAAAGCCGATTGCTCGAGTATCTGATCGTTAATTCAGGTCATGTTTTAACCTCAGAAGCGATCATTGAACACGTGTGGGGACCTGAGGGTGGAGACCGGGACATGCTTCGCCAAGTTGTGCACCGCTTACGCAGTAAAATCGAACCCGATCCTTCTCAGCCGATTTATATCGAAACCGTACCTGGCGTAGGATACGGACTAACCCTTCCATCCACTTAAATAAATCCTCTTTTATCACACCTTCGTTATCGTTTCATAACGATATCTGTTATCGATCCACTGAATAATTGAATACGTATAAGGCAGAGGACGGATATGATGAATGAAGATAATCGTCCCACCCGACCCCTGTTTCTCGATCAGGTAACACTCAACCCGGAATTGGCCCGCCGTTTACCACCAGATCTGGCATTCCGATGTCACACACTTCCTGTGGCTGAATCAGATGGAGCCATCACGGTCGCCATGGCGAATCCAGGTGATTTGAGGGCACGTAATGCAATCGCGGCGGCTCTGGGTACGAGTCCTTTCTTTGTACAAGGTGACCGAGAAACCATCGACACATTGTTGGCAGAAGTCTGGTCGACTGAGATTGGTTTTCAAACCAGGTTCTTAGTATGTTCGACTCAAAATCGATTCGAGGAGGTCAATGACTACGCTTGTAGGTTGGGAAGCCTTCTGCATGCTGAGATCGAGTATCTGGAATTGAATGAAGAAAGCGGATTTTTCCTTAACAATCTGACAAAGAAAGCAGAGGATGGATATAACCTGATCATACTCGGAGCACAAGATCGACCAATCAAGAAACGTTTATTCTCGCGACCTGTTAGTGAGAGAATCTTGAGTCAATTGCCGATCCCCCTCCTTGTCGTCCAGAAGACACGCTGGCCACTATCGAAAATGCTTATTCTGTTACGGGGTGAAGAGGGTGACTGCTCAACCGTGGATTGGGGTATCCGCTTGGCTCAAGCATACAATGCCACCATAACGTTATTGGCAATTGTGCCATCTATTCCGGTCATGTATCAAGGTTTAAAACGGTTCGAAGTTGGTTTGTATGAACTCCTAAGTACTGAGTGCGCGTTGGGACAACGTTTACGTAGGGCAGCAGAACGACTGGTGAAAGAAAATCTCAATGGAACATTACGGCTTCGACAGGGATCACCAGAGTGGCAAAGCCGATATGAGTTATCGGTAGGCGATTACGACTTAGTCATTGTGTCGGCTGATCCTGATGATTGGTTACATCGGTATATCATGGGTGGCTTGGTTTATCCATTACTGCACTGGACGGACAGGCCAGTGTTGATCGCGAAGTAGGTAATCACACAACTTATCTGTCGCCTAATTGGTCATTCGTTTGACCGTGCGGGGGACCCAACTGTGGGGTGTATCTCGCGACGCGAGAAGGGCACCTTCCCGCCCTAACCCGTCAGCTAACCTCGTCGGCACTGGAAGGGATAGGTCTCTCATAACGAAGGCCACAGATCTGTATGTGGCTTTCTTATTAGAAAAGGAAAAGCAATCGTGACGGTGAAACTTTGCAGGACGGTTATCGTCACCCTACATCTCCTCTGCTTACTTATCACCGGTTGTGGACAACCAGTGAATGAGGAGCAAGGGGAGGAAAAATGGAAAGGGACGATCACCATATCAGGAGCTTGGGCTCTTTACCCTTTGATGATCTCTTGGGCTGATGAGTTCCAGAAACTTTACCCAGATGTCAGGTTTGACATCTCGGCCGGTGGTGCCGGCAAGGGAATGACCGATGCACTCGCTAATGCCGTCGATATTGGAATGGTCTCCCGCGAGATTTATCCGGAGGAAATAAACAAAGGCGCCTTTTGGATCCCGGTCACCAAGGATGCGGTCTTTCTAACTACAAATGCGACAAATCCTGTCAACGAGGTGTTACGAGAAAAGGGGGTGACCCGTGAGGCATTGATTGGTATTTACATCACCGGTGAGATCACAACCTGGGGGCAGGTCGTAGGAAGAACGGATCTAACGGATCCCATCCATATCTATACCCGATCTGATGCAGCTGGCGCTCCCGCCACCTGGGCTGCCTACTTGGGTGGGGCACAGGAGGACCTTCTTGGAATAGGTGTTTACGGCGACCCCGGTCTGTTAGAGGCGGTGATTAATGACCCCTTGGGTATCGGTTATAACAACCTAAACTACGCATTCGATTTCTCAACGGGCAAACCGGTGATGGGTGCGTTTGTCATTCCTATTGACATTAATGGCAATGGACGGGTTGATCCGGAAGAAACATTCGATACCAAGGAGCAAGCAATTAGCGCGGTCGCAAATGGTCTTTACCCCTCACCACCAGCGCGGGAGCTCAACTTAGTCACGAACGGTAAACCCACAGGATTAACCCAACTTTTCATTCAATGGGTCTTAACCGATGGTCAGCAGTATGTGGAGGAGGCTGGTTACATTCCATTGGCCGTAGAGCGAATTGAAGAGGGGTTAAATAAACTGAAGTGAAACCTGCTTAACGGTATCTGCCTGTTGCTACATAAACAAAAAAAATACCCTTGAGATCATTTCGTGAAAGGCACGAAAGAGAGCCTCTATCTTCAAGAAAGGCTCGTGCGTAGCAGATAGAAGCCAATCAGCAAGGATATGCGAAAAATGGCTCCATCAACCCCAACTGAATTCATTGAAAAATGGTTGGCTATCCCTAAACGCCTAAGCCGCCAGACCTTGGACAGGCTCGCCAAAAAATGGATGGGGTTTCAGACCGTAGCTGTTGGCATGCTAGTGCCTTTGATTGCCCTTGCTCTTCTCCTCCGAGCACAACCCATCCTAACTGTAAGGCCTTTGGGTGAGTTATTGTTCGGCACAACCTGGCATCCAATTAAACAGGCTTTTGGCTTCTACCCATTCATCATGGGCACCCTGTGGGTAACAATCACCAGCATGATCATCGCCGTACCTCCTTCCTTGATGGTGGCCATCTATCTCGCGGAGTATGCCCCACAACGGGTTCGGGCACTCATAAAACCTCTCATTGATCTGCTGGCCGGCATTCCATCTGTGGTCTACGGCGTTTGGGGTGTACTTACGGTTGTGCCCCTTATACGAAACTACGTTGCGCCCACCATAGATCGATGGTTAAGTTTCGTCCCTCTATTTCAAAGCGATAACCCTACCGGCTACAGTGTACTTGCCGGAGGCGTGGTGTTGGCGGTGATGGTTTTCCCCATCATCATCGCGGTAGCCGAAGAAGTGATCCATGCTGTACCGCGAGATCTAAGGGAAGCATCATTGGCAATGGGGGCAACACGCTGGCAGACCATGAAATACGTTACATTGCGAAAAGCCGTTGCAGGGGTGATAGCGGCTATCGGACTTGGCTTTTCCCGAGCATTTGGTGAGACGATGGCGGTGATGATGGTGGTGGGGAATGTTCCAAAGGTGCCGTCTTCGATACTCGATTCTGCTTACCCACTGACAGCTCTCATCGCCAATAACTACGGCGAAATGATGTCCGTTCCTTTATACGATGCAGCGTTGTTAGGGGCGGCGTTGTTCTTAATGGTAGTTGTGTTGATTTTCAACATTGCTTCCCGGTTGACGCTCGTACGTCTTGTGCAACATTCTTAGGAACCTAGAACATGAAGTGGTCCAAAGTAGAAGAAAAGATCTTCGTCGCGATCATGATCTGCTCCACCGTGGTTGTATTGAGCAGCTTGGCTTTGATACTGGGAACCGTGATTTGGCGCGGTTTACCGGCCTTGAACCTAGCCATGCTAATCCAAACCCCCAAAGGAGGATATTACCTGGGCAAGGAGGGTGGAATTCTTAACGCCATCCTGGGTTCACTTTTCCTGGCCGGAGGGGCGACAGCTCTGGCTTTGGCCATCAGCCTTCCTATTGCTCTATATTTGCACTTTTATGCTGAACGTTCTTGGCATGGTGAAGTCGTTCGGCTGGCTTTAGATGTACTTTGGGGCATACCCAGCATCGTCTACGGTGCGTTCGCTTTTACACTCATGCTCTGGCTAGGTCTGCGTGCATCTTTACTAGGAGGGATCATCGCGCTTTCCCTTCTTGAATTGCCCATCATGACGAGGGGGATGGACGAGGCGATTAACATGGTTCATCCCTTATTGAAAGAAGCCTCTTATTCACTAGGCGCCACACGACTGGAAACAGCCCTGAAGATTGTTGTCCGACAGTCAATACCAGGTTTACTGACCGCAGTCTTGTTGGCCTTCGGTAGAGGCATCGGGGACGCTGCTTCGGTTCTCTTCACCGCGGGCTTCACGGATCATTTGCCCACGTCACTATTCGAACCCGCTGCGTCATTACCATTGGCTATCTTCTTCCAACTAAGCACACCCTTCCCGGCTGTGCAGGATCGGGCTTACGCATCAGCTCTGGTACTAACCGGCATCGTTCTTACTCTCAGTTTAATATCCCGCCGCCTGGCAGGGAGGCTCACTGAACATGTTATCCGATAGGAAAAGTGACATGTCTGAACCTCACATCAGAATGAATGACTTGAATGTATGGTACGGCTCTTACCACATCTTGAGGCACATCACGGCAGATATCCCTGCACAGGGCATTACGGCCATCATAGGTCCTTCGGGTTGCGGTAAAACAACACTGCTCAAGAGCATCAACAGGCTCCTTGATGAGATGGAGGGGACACGTGTGCAAGGACAAATTTGGCTGGATGGTATGAATATTTATGACAACGGCGTAGATGTAACCGAAGTTCGTACGCGTGTAGGGTTCTTGGCCCCTAAACCATCCCCGCTCCCAATGTCCATCTATGATAATGTAGCTTATGGTCCACGGATTCACCAGCATGATCACAACTCCCGAGGAAGTAAAAATCAAGATCTGGATAGGATCGTAGAACTCAACTTGAGAGCTGCCGGACTATGGGAGGAAGTGAAAGATCGGCTTCGGTCTTCAGCCTCACAACTCTCTACCGGTCAGCAGCAACGGCTGTGCCTTGCGAGGGCACTAGCTGTTAAACCAGATGTGTTGCTCTGCGACGAACCCACATCAGCATTGGATCCAATTGCGGCCCAAAAAATTGAAGCACAGCTCCGAGAACTTAAGAAGGAGAGAACGATTGTCGTCGTCACCCATATGCTGAGGCAGGCACGTCGCATGGCAGATCATGTGATCTTTCTCTGGATGGGAGAGCTTGTGGAAGCCGGACCTGCCATGCAGATGTTTGCCAAACCCAGAGATGGTCGAACTCAAGCATATCTGGATGGGGACATTGGGTAAGCGAATAACGAATCGAAACTGGCCAGGATTCTGAGGGGATATCGGTAATGACTACCTTTGTCGAGAGAAAAGGATGGCCCCCCATGGTGAAATGGAGCCTTTCAGGAGTGCTTCTGATTGTTGTGGCGTTTTGTGCTTGGCGCGTCGCTTACACCACCAACCAAGGTCCGGTCAGATTGATTGTATACGCATTCAGCACACAAGAAGAGGTTTTAACCCAAGATATCTTTCCTGCTTTCGAGCAGGAATGGGAAACTAGAACAGGTCGTGACTTATCCATTGAAGGAGTTTTTGGTCCCTCCGCAACGTTGGCAGGTCAGATCAACCTGGGAGCCCCAGCTGACGTAGCGTTACTCAGCAACGAGCAACATGTGAACTGGTTGAAGATCGGCCGTCGGGTGAGGCAGGAAACGCAACCGGTTGTGGTATGCATTTCGCCTATGGTCATTGTCACCCGTCTTGACAACCCATATTGGATTGAAGATTTTGGCGACTTGGGTCAACCGGGCTTGCAATTGCTACACGCTGACCCACGCAGCTCTGGTGCTGGAGCCTGGGGGATTTTAGCGGAATATGGCAGCGTATGGTTGGAAACCGGCAACGTGTCAACCGCATTATCCCAGCTTAGTGCAATTTGGAGCAACGTAAAGGTATTGGGCCCCACCGCTCGGGCGACATTGACCTTGTTTGAGTTGGGAGCAGGTGACGCATTTGTGACCTATGAACAGGATGCCTACTTGGCCTTGGATAGGAATATCGCATTAACGGTAGTAATACCCACGCACACGATCGTCGCCCATCACATGGCAGTGATCGTGGATGACAATGTAACCCTCAGCGAAAGAACCGCGGCAAAGGATTTTATAAACTTCTTGTTGAGCGACACTGGGCAACAGGCCTTCATCCGGTATCACCAAAGACCGGCAATGTTTGTAACGAATGATTTTCCTCAACTTGTAGAACCCTTCACGGTGGAAGATTTGGGTGGGTGGTCAAAAGCTTACATCGAGCTTGTGGAGAACCTTTGGCAGGCAGAAATTGAACCCCGGCTTAATCTAGAACCGGCTGTCCAGTTGCTTGATGCAGGAGAAGAGTAAGGTGCAAGACTCTTCTGACATGGATACGATCACCTCAGTCTCCGAGAGCCAAGACATATCTTTACCCCTATTGATCAGCCTCCCTGATGCGCTGTCTGCTGTATGGGAACGGGTCCACTTCAAAAAAATAGGGTTATTCTTGATCAGTATCTTCTTATTCGTTCTGGCGATCGTCCTTATGAAGGATAGTGCGCGAGGAATCTCGTCCCTGGTGCAGGATTTCATTACAGTAACAAACCCGGTCAATTGCCTCGGTTTTGGATGGTTGTCTGCCTATCTAATTATGAGTGGTTCGCCGATAGCAGCCACAGCGCTAACATTTTTTGATGCTGGAATGGTGGACAAAATTGGCGCCTTTAATATGATCACAGGAAGTCGACTAGGAGCAAGTTTCATCGTGCTTTTTGTTGGATTCATATATGTGCTTCGCGGTCGCGATCGTGCTACTAGTCTGAGCATGGGATTGCTTTCGCTGACTGTTACTTGGAGCACGTACATTCTGGGTCTATTGGTGGGTGTCAGTATTTTGCGCGCTGGTGTCCTCGATTGGGTACAGCTACGCTCCGGCACTTTCCTATACACTACAACAGAGTTGATTTTCGATCCTATCCTTACTGTCATGAACAGTTTCCTGCCTCATTGGGCGATCTTTTTTTGTGGACTTTTAATCATTATGCTCAGTTTTCAGCTTTTCGATCGATGTCTACCGCAAATGACAATCAAAGAAAGCCAAGTAGGGCAGATGTCGCGTCTGGTCTATAGACGATGGGTGATGTTCTCGCTGGGAGCTTTGATCACGATGGTTTCGATGTCGGTTAGCCTTTCCCTCAGTGTTCTTGTGCCTTTGAGTAATCGAGGTTTTGTGCGTCGCGAGAATGTGATCCCGTATATCATGGGAGCGAACATTACGACCTTTGTCGATACATTATTAGCTGCCGTCTTGCTTAACAACGCATCCGCATTCACCATCGTCTTTGTCGAGATGGTGAGCATCAGCCTGGTGTCGATGATCATCTTGGCAACGATCTACCACCATTACGAACGAACCATACTCGATCTTGTGGCTTGGATCACAGCGGGTAATAGGAACCTTGTTATCTTCCTTTCTGTGGTCTTCGTGGTGCCCATTTTCTTGATGGTGATATAGTATCGATGAACGAGGAAATCCTTCCATGCGGATCCTGATAGCAACCAGTGGTTCGTCTCATTCTGATGTGGCTTTACGGTTCGGAGCTCAAATTGCTCATCCCGCATGTGACCCACCGACAGTATTGACCGTGATCAAAAAAGAAACGGATCGCCCTCGAACAGCCGCGATACTGGATCATGCCTTCGAACTACTTGAGGCGCGAACGCCCGATGTACGGACGAAGGTGCGGATTGGTCACGTTGTTGAAGAGATAACTCGTGAAGCGGAAGAAGGGGAATACGATCTCCTGGTCGTTGGATATAAGCCCCCAGGGAATTTTGTGGAGCGCTTACTCTCAAGATCAGTTGTATTGCAGGTGGTCGAACTTGCGCCATGTCCGGTGCTCATTGCCAAGGGTAGGTTTAACCCAGTCCACCGTATCCTTTTATGCGACAGTGGTGCCAAAAGCCCCTCATTGATCACTCAATTTGCAACTCAACTGGCTAAACAAATCGAGGGCGAGGAACAAATCACGATCCTACATGTGATGTCGCAGATAAGTGCTGGGCCAGGTGTTGTGGGCAAGCAATTACGAGCAGAAGCTGAGGATCTAATCCAGGAGGATACTCCTGAGGGCAAGCTACTAAAACAAGATGTTCGTATCTTGAACCAATCGAACATCTCTACTATTCCTAAGGTGCGACATGGCCTGGTAGTGGATGAAATCCTCGAGGAGGCACGCATTGGAGATTATGATCTGGTGATCATTGGCGCACATCGTGGTGATACATGGCATCGTATCTTACTCGATAACCTAGCCAACCAAATTATCGATAAAATGGATCGACCAGTCCTAGTTGTGTAGTAATAAATATTAATTTCTGAACGATATATTAGATCATTGCTCCCCAAGCCAAGAAAATCCTCAAATGACTACATAGGAATAACTCTACCTCGCTTACCGGGTCGTGTTTTCCACACCATATTCGATGGCTTCTATCGGAAGTAACAACTTGGTGCAAGGCATCAGAGCTTCATATACCCTTCAACCTGCTTCTTGCCGACCTCTGTAATCACACCATTCTCACAGTTTCATCATCTGTCCTGTAATCCTCATCCGCAAGAATATACGCGCAACATCGAGACAATGAAGTTGATGATCATAGGGCTTTATGCAGTTAATTGTCAGCTCCCATCATAGAAAGGGCACAGTTACAGAGGTTTTCGGGCTTTATAGAAAGGGTCGTGAGGGGACATGTCTCCTGTGTTAAAAGCACTTCTTTATAATCTCTCCATTGTTGGCTAACCCCGTTCAATCACCCTTGCACCAAGAAAGAATCTCCGCACCGACCGACTGTAGGCACAAGAGTTTATGAGTACAATTTGGGAAAACCGTTGGTTGGAGTAGTACTATCAGTCGATGTGCTTGACGCCAATGGAATAATGCTTCGGATCACACAAGCCAAGCATTGGGCCTCCGTAAAGCATATAGTTCTTGTTTGGGTGTCTCGGATTTCGTTGGTGTGGTGACTGTCCTTGTAGGAAATCATATTTCCTTTAAGCGTATTGAGAACTGTAAAAAGGACATGCATAGGGTTGATCCGGTTCCCATTGATGACAAGGTCGCAGGGTTAAGGCTTCAGAGGGGAGCACGCTTTCTCTGAAACGGTTAGATCATAGCAAACCACAGTCAACGGGTGTCTAAATCGTAAATTTCAGAACAAATTTCTCAAGGGATATGCGATCGAGCCGTTGGTATTTTTTGTGAAGATTAGTTTCAAAGTGGAGAGATAATAGGCGTTGTTAAAACCTCCCACAAAAGGCATGACTCGGAATGTGACAAAAAGATCCCGCAAGACGACCAGTGATGGAGGTCAATTGCATACGATGAGCGAGGAGAAGCAGATGCTAGATTATTGCAAGCTCAAGGATTTCGCGCCCGGTGAAGGCGTCGTGCTTGGCGCTTATGCCGAGAAGTTCGATACAGATGACTGGATCGATGTGGCAGTGCCCGGAGATGTCCATCTGACGCTTGTCGCCGCCGGGCGAATCCCAGATCCTTTCTACAACCGCAACGAGCTAGTCTGTGCCTGGGTAGAAGAGCGGGAATGGTGGTATCGCGCGCAGTTTACATATAAGCACGGCCTTCCACAATCCGAAGAACGGTTGTTGCTCATATTCCACGGGCTGGACACATTTGTGACAATCTGGCTCAACGGAGAGCCACTAGGTGAGCACGGCAATATGTTCCGTGAAGTCGTCTTTGATGTAACCCATAAAGTACGTACAGATCGACCTAATACTTTAGCGCTTTGTTTCGAAGCGCCAGTGGACCATGTGAGGGACAAACCGTCCCTATTCTGGCTACCCGGCGTACTTGAAGATACAAAGCGTAATTTAATGCGAAAGGCACAGTTCGGTTTTGGTTGGGATTGGGGTCCACGCTTACCAACGGTTGGGATCTGGCGTCCTGTCGAGCTCCGTCGTGAACATCAAGCCGCAATTCAGGGGGTGCATTTCGCAACCCTCGAAATCGACCCAGAAGGGGAGCGGGCACTCGTTTCGATCAGGGTGGATGTTGAGCGCTTCGCAGGTGACCAGCCGATCGAAGTTGCGCTCGCACTCATACCACCGAACGAGGCAGAGGCGGTTGCTGAGCGAACGATCGCTCTTGAGGAAGCTGGGGCTCGGTTGCTCGCCGAAACCAAGATGTCCGTCAAGCAGCCCAGTCTGTGGTGGACACACGATCTGGGAGAGCCTTCCTTGTACACGCTCCAGGTTAGAATCCTCCAAGACGGGCGGGAGCTGGAGAATCAGCGGGCGAGCGTAGGTATTCGCACGCTGGAATTAGATCAATCGCTTGATCCAGATGAGTCGGGCGCACGCTTCTTCCGGTTTGTCCTCAATGGCGTTCCGATCTTTGCGCGCGGCGCCAACTGGATCCCGGCGAGTTCCTTCGTGGGAGCGCTAACTGCGGATCGTTACGAACGATTGCTCTCTGCAGCTCGAGATGCCAATATGAATATGCTCCGTGTCTGGGGTGGTGGGATCTATGAACATGATGCGTTCTATGAAATCTGCGATCGACTGGGGATACTGATTTGGCAGGATTTCATGTTCGCATGCGCTCCCTATCCCGAAGATGATCCCAACTTCGTCGACGAGGTGCGTGCGGAGGCTCGCTATCAGGTCAAACGTTTGAGGAATCACCCTTCCCTGGCTCTCTGGTGTGGCAACAACGAAAACCAGTGGTTGCATCAACAGAGAGCCCTCCCACAGGAAGCAAAGAAACCCGTCCCCGGCACGCTGTACTACGATGAGATCATACCCGAGGCGGTGCAGGAACTGGATGGTTTCACACCTTACTGGCCAGGAAGTCCCTATGGCGGTCCTCATCCCAACAGCATGATGGAGGGCGATGTCCATGACTGGCATGTATGGCACGGGCTTCCAGTGAGGGAAACGGATGAAGTAGATCTTGCGAAATTGTTTACATCTGGCCCGGAACCTGAGGATGTGTCCTTCGTCCACTACGCCGAGAACATGGGACGCTTCATCAGCGAATTTGGCATGCATGCCTCTCCTGTGTACGAGACGCTGCGCCGGTGCATGCCCTCCGATCAGCTCTATCACCACAGTCCAACGATGGATCACCACAACAAGGACAATCCCAAGAACAAGGGCGACAACCTGATGCTGACTGTCACAGGACTGCCAAAGGATCTCGAGGAGTATATCGATTTCAGCATGATCGCCCAGGCGGAGGGGCTGAAGTTCGGGATCGAGCATTTCCGCCGCAGGAAACCGCATTGCTCGGGGACGCTGTTTTGGCAGTTCAATGATTGCTGGCCCGTACTGAGTTGGAGTATCCTCGACTACTACGGCTTTGGGAAAGCCGGATACTTCTATGTAAAACGGGCATATGCCCCGGTGCTGGCTTCTTTCAAAGTACTGGATGATAGAGCGATCGAGCTGTGGATAACGAACGACACGCTTGAAGCTGTGAGGGATACGCTTACGATTCAATTAGGTACTTTCGCGAAGGGGAAGGTGTGGGAAGAACAGCATCAGGTACAGGTGCCTGCCAATAGCAGCCAAGTTGTCTGGCGAGGTGAACCACAGACGGTTGTCGCTCAGCCGGAACACTACCTCGTGGTACGCTCGCTAGCCGATCGCTTCCCGCCGAATCGTCATTTCTTCGCGGCCGTGAAGGATTTGCAACGTCCAATAGTAGAACCTGAGGTCACCTTCTCTTCTCGTGGAGAACACGAGTTGTTGGCCCATGTGCATGCACCCGCGTATCTCTACTATGTCCATGTGATCGTGCCAGATGAATATACCTACTTCAGCGATAATTACTTCGATCTTATGGCCGGAGAAACTCGCACGGTTGTGGTGACCAACCCGAAGGTGCCACTCACGCCTGAAATCGTGTCCGTTGGGTGGCGTTAGTATGTGCCAAGAAGGGTGTATGTTTCTACATCCATACGATCGTCCCCACAATACCGGAGGTCTGATTACGACCGAGGCAGAGGTTCAGGGTGATGAGACAAGGATATCTACGAGCAATTGGAACCATGTGGCGAGGGACACAACGGCAAATGACATCGAGAATTCATGGTCCCCGCTGCTCCCTACAAAGAACCTAGGATAGGCCATGGTCCGAATCAAGTGGCTTGCTACTTTTGGTTAAAAACTCGTTTTCCACTAACCTATCCAGACCTTGAAAGGACTGATGGCACATGTTGTCTCTTACATTCGACAAATCTGAATTACGAAGGCAATTGACAGAAGAATTGACGGGGAATATTTTGCCCTTCTGGATGACACACGTTGTGGACAAGGTCAACGGAGGTTTTTATGGAGCGGTGACCAATGACCTTAAGGTTAACAATGAAGTGCCGCGCGCTGCGATTTTGTGCGCACGTATTCTATGGACCTACGCTGCAGCCTACCGGAGATTGGGCGCGGAGGAATACTTATCAACAGCTCAGTGGGCTTATGACTATCTCACCCGGGTTTTTTGGGATCAGCAATATAGTGGCGTCTATTGGAGCGTGGATTACAAAGGTAACCCGGTCTTTGATCGGAAGCATCACTATGCTCAGGCTTTTGCAATTTATGGTCTTGCCGAGTATTACCAGGCAACGCAGGAGCTGCAGAGCCTAGAGCTAGCTAAAACCTTGTTTCACTTGTTGGAAGAGCATGCTTATGAGCCGGTCTACCAGGGCTATATCGAGGGGAGCAGCCGTAAATGGGAAGCGCTTGAGGATATGCGTTTAAGTGACAAGGATCTCAATTGCCGAAAATCCATGAACACCATGTTACACATCTTGGAAGCTTATAGCAATTTCATGCGGGTGTGGGACGATGCACGTCTCAAGGCTCAGCACAGAGCCTTGCTCCAAACCTTTCAAGAGCACATCATTGACCATAAGATTGGCCATTTTATGCTTTTCTTCGATGACCAATGGCATTCGCTGTCAGATCATGTGTCCTTTGGACACGACATCGAAGGCAGTTGGCTGCTATGGGAAGCGGCTGAGATACAAGGGGACTCGGCACTAATGGCGCAAGTCCGAGAGTCCGTGATTCGTCTTGCCTCTGCTGTGTATCAAGAGGGATTAGACGATGATGGCAGTCTCTTCTATGAAGCCAGCCCGGAAGGCTTGGTGGATACTGGTAAGGAATGGTGGGCGCAAGCTGAAGCGATTGTTGGCTTCTACAATGCCTATCAACTCACAGGTCAGGAGCATTTTGCCCAAGCTGCCTTTAGACTTTGGACATACATTCAGAATAAAATAATCGATCGGACTCATGGGGACTGGTTTAAAAGACTGCTGCGAGACGGCACCCCCGAGACCGATCGATATAAAGCCGGCCCTTGGGATTGTCCCTATCATCATAGCCGGACTTGCTTCGAAATGCTTGACCGCTTAGAGCAATGATGGGGGGTAGTTTTTAAGTGGAGTCATCCTAAGATCATTGGAAGAAGATGAGAAAAATCTGGCCGTTTACCTTCAACTTTTTATGGTTTGCAAGTTTTGCCTGTGTGCTGCCTTACCTCGTGCTCTATTATCAGGCACTGGGATTCACAGGCACGCAGATCGGTCTGCTTACCGGTATAACCCCACTCATCACCTTCTTCAGTGCTCCGTTTTGGACAGGGCTCGCTGACGCAAAGCGTCAGCACCGGCTTATCATGAGTTTTGCCCTCCTGATTGGGGTAATAACTATAATTATTTTTCCCTTGCTCAAAACATTCGTGTCCATTTTGCTGATTGTCATTTTGCTTAACACCTTCCTTGCGCCGGTTCAGGCCTTTGCCGACAGCGCCACCATGTTTATGCTGGTGGACGAAAAAGAAATGTATGGTCGCATTCGTCTTGGTGGAACAATCGGCTATGGATTGGTTGCATCCATTGCTGGGGTGGTGGTTAAAAATTACGGCTTGAAATTAGCATTCTGGGGAAGTGCTTCCCTGTTGTTTTTGACATTCATCATCAGTCAGAAATTAATCTATGGCCAATTGAAAGCAGATGATCCAGTTGGGGGTAGTGTTCGTACACTTCTAAAGAATCCCCGTTGGCTCCTTTTCCTCACCGTAGCATTTGCTGGCGGTTTGACACTTGCCGCGACGAACAACTATTTCTTCCCCTACATGAAAGAATTGGGAGCGAAAGAATCAACGATGGGCCTCGCGCTCACGATTGGAACGACCGTCGAAATTCCGGTTCTCTTTTTTGGTAATCGACTCATCAAGCGGTTTACATCCTATAGACTGCTCATATTATCAATGGTTCTCACTGGGATCCGCTTGTTATTATTCGCTGTATCTGGAACGCCAAGTGTTGTCTTGTTTGTGCAACTTCTCAACGGCCTGAACTTTCCTATCATGTGGGTGGCGGGCGTCTCTTATGCCGACGAAAATGCTCCAGCAGGCATGAGTACGACTGCGCAAGGTTTCTTCAGTGCGATGGTTATGGGATTCGGCAATGCTGTGGGTGGGTTCATGGGAGGCCTGTTATTGGAACGCATAGGAGGGCGCGGTCTTTATCTTGTCTATGGAGTCATTGTGCTTGTTACGGTGGCTGTTGTTACACTGATCACCAGACGCCTACCTGCAGAGCGGAAGACATTGCCTAATGCCGTGCTGGACTGAGCTATAGCGTTCATAGTTATCATGGTCGCCCAATAACGCATGCTGATGGCGAATCAGTGAACGCAGCCTATCGTATCGATCGCTGCCCCATTCATCAAACGCGTTAGTATCCGAAAGAGCCTCATTTTTTTCATATGCTCCAGAGTATTCCAACTCGCTAGGCGGACGAATTCGACTCTTAGGATGGTATATAATCGCGCCATCCGAAGAGCAATTTCACGAGGGAAGAAAGGAAGCACAGTGAGTACTTATAACTTCACATCCGCCTTCGTTTGGGGCGCAGCGACGGCGTCCTACCAAATCGAAGGCGCTTGGAACGAAGACGGCAAAGGGGAATCCATCTGGGATCGG
>DUEW01000028.1 GCA_011174845.1 Anaerolineae bacterium
AAAGACTACTCCGTCCTCTTCGAGATAGTGTCGTTGGACGTGAGGGCCGTGTCCAGGACGACTACTGACCTGCCCTTTGGCATTGATCACCCGCTGCCAAGGAACATCCTCTCCACAGGATGCCATAGCATAACCCACCCAGCGCGGTCGAACTCGTGAATAGGCCAGGGGATCCATGCTGATCGGGTGTGGGATTAGTGCAGCGATATCACCATAGGTCATCACCTTACCCCGAGGGATGGCCTTGACGATCTCATAAACAAGGTCGTTAAATGCGGAGCGATCTTTTGGATGGCGCATAGAAATCTCCTCGTAACACACCCGTAAATGTACACTGTGGGGTTTGGAGGGTCAATGGCAGAATGATTAGCTTGATCTTTAAGGATGGATGTAAGGTTAATAGCTCTTAAAGACCCCACGACTTATTTCCTGATTGAACCCACGGTATGGGTGCCTTATACTTTTTCTATCTATATGAAGCGTAGCTACGCTATAAAGGTGTGAAGAACTTGGGCGAGACGGAAACCCTCCCGCAGACTGTGGATGAATTGGTCCAGTTGAGTCGAGAGGTAGAGACTCTTAACACTCAACTAAACGCTCTTCAAACCACTCTGGCTAGAACCGACGTTGCGATCCCCTCTGATGTGCTGCAGGGGATGCGTCAACTCAACGCAAGGTTGATCACGTTGCAGGAAGCTGTTGGCATCCTCGAGCAGGAGGTGGGTGGTCTACGTGTGCTGGCTGAAATCGGGTACATCGTCAATTCCTCACTTGATCCGGAGAACGTCCTTAGTAAGGTAATGGACACCATCATCAAACTATCAGGGGCCCAACGTGCCTTCCTGATGCTCCAGGATGCGCAGGGCGAATTGTATACCGCTTTTGGTCGCAATTGGAAACTCGAGTCGTTAAAACCTGGTGAGTATGAGATCAGCCGCACGGTGATCGATCGGGTGGTTGAACGAGGGGAAGCCTTGCTAACCACGAATGCCCAGGAGGACCCGCGCTTCGATGGCATCCAGAGTGTGGTCGCATACAGTTTACGCTCCATCCTTTGTGTGCCGTTGAAAGTTAAAGACGATATCATCGGTGTGATCTACGCGGAGAATAGGATAAGAGAAGGGATCTTTACCGAAGCCCACCGCTTCCTGCTATCGGCTTTTGCGGATCAGGCAGCCGTGGCGCTGGAGAACGCAAAATTATTTAATGATCTGTCGCTGTCCTATCATGAAACCCTAGAATCATTAGCAAGGGCATTGGACGCGCGCGAGAAGGAAACGGAACAGCACACCCGGCGCGTTGAGCTTTATTCGATGGCTTTAGCGAAAACGATGGGGTTGTCAGACGAAGAGTTGATCGAGATACGTCGTGGAACTTTGATGCATGATATCGGGAAAATCGGGGTGCCCGATGCTATTTTGCAAAAGCCAGGGCCGCTTACCGAAGAAGAGTGGGTACATATGCGTCGTCACCCTGAGATAGGATTGAGCATCCTTCAAGGTATCTTGTTCTTCAAAGGGGCAATAGATATCGTTGGCTCTCATCATGAGCATTATGATGGAGGTGGTTATCCTCGCGGCTTGGTCGGCGATCAGATTCCGCTTGGGGCGCGTATCTTCACCGTGGCGGATGCGCTCGATGCTATAACCTCCGATCGCGTTTATCGCAAAGCACAGCCCTTCAAAGCGGCGTACGAGGAGATCATGCGCTGTCGGGGCACGCAGTTCGATCCCAAGGTCGTCGATGCTTTTCGTTCCATTGATGAAGAGCAATGGATGGCGTTGCGCGCCCTTACCACACGGATAGATCAAACGCCCAAACCAAAGAAGTGAGTTCAGAGAAATAAGGGCTATCCTCATACGCCGAAGAATCATCTGGTTATTAAATGATGATAAGCATTTGTGGGCACTAAGTTCAAAGTTTATCACCAACGGAACATATGACTAACGAATCGGACCGGGCTTTGTCACCCGGTCCTGATGCTGTAGAGCGTGTTGAATCTTTTGATCCTGATCCCTAATCCCTGCTCACCAATTGCATTCCCTCCAACTCACCAGTCTTCTGATAGTCGAAATTCATAAGCTGGCTTGCCTTGACCGAGTTTCGCGATCGGAGGCAATGCACGCTTGAATTGATTATGTCGCATTTGCTCGATGACGGCGTTGACGAAGGTTGGATCGAAGCCGGTCTCGACGCACGCTTGAGGTGAGTAGCCCTCGTCAACAAGGTAACGGAACAGATGATCGACATCCTCGTATGTGAATCCCAACTCGCCTTCATCGGTTTGTCCGAGCCAAAGATCCGCAGAGGGTGGTTTAGTGATGATGACCTCCGGCACATCGATGGCCCGTGCGAGTTGTCTTACCTGGGTCTTATATAGATCACCCAGGGGGATGAGGGCACAAGCAGAATCACCGTAAAGGGTGGTGTAACCGAGCAGTATCTCGGTCTTATTCCCTGTGCCAACAACCAACCCATTGAAGGCGGCTGACTGGTCGTAGAGCACGATCATCCGCGTCCGGGCCATGGCGTTACCTCGCCTCACCCGACCCGCCTCGGGAAATTGAGCAAAGAGCGAGTCTACCATGTCGGTAATAGGAATGGTGATCTCTTGGACTCCGGCAGCCTCGATCACAAGTCCGGCGTGTTCAAGCGATTCGTGCGGGGATGTCTTATAAGGCATGCGTGCTGCGAGGACGTTCTCCGACCCGAGTGCCTCCACCGTCAGATAGCAGGTGACTGCCGAGTCCACACCGCCTGAGACACCGATGACAGCGCGCTGGAAACCAGCTGCGTGGATCTCGGTGCGAATGAATTCGGTGATCTTGTTACGTGTCCAACCCGGATCGATCTCGAGGGATAGTGTTTGCTGAGCCATACTGTCTAATCTCCATTCGGCCCTGATGATATGGTCTCCTAGAAGAGCTTTCCTATCAATCCTTGGGAGTTAAGTGTCCCATATCTTATGGTTTACTTGTGTTGGCTTGCCCGATAAAGGTCTCGCAGACAGCCGATCTCGGCTCCGTGATGCAGGTCGTGAAGGATCATGGTCCAAAAGATGCGCCAGGTGGGCCATGAATCGCCCCAATTGGTGAGGCGCATTTCGCTCAACCCGGCATCATCCATGATGTCTAGGGCCTTTCTTAGGAGCTTGTGACCATCCGTCAGCCAGGCGATGGCATCGGTTGTTGTGTGAGGTATGTCTAAATCATCCCACGTCAGTTTCGCAGGGCCGAAGGCGTACTCATAGTACATCCATTTGCAGGCGGCGATATGGACCAGTCGCCAACCGATGGTGGTAAAAGGTGGGGGATCAGGTGCTGGTCCTACGTAATCGACAATCCAGCGACCATTCTCGCCCGGATGCACTGTCCAGCAGTTGGGCACGGGTTCCCAGAAGAATTCATCGTCGGTCATGCTTTCTAACCGATCGGTGAGATTTTTCCAGGCTTCGTCTGTTTGATCCTTTAGYAAATTTGTGGCAATGTGATTCATGATCGGAAATCCTCAGTCTTGCTTATTCAACTTTWTGGCTTCGGCATKATGCCCCTCCGCKAGCGATTRCGAAGGCCACAAAACATCAAACCTCCGAGCSCAAGCAGCAGGATCGYARCCGAGCCCACCGTATCGAGGCGTAGACCGAAAAGGAGCATGACCGGRTCGCTACGGGTAAARCTGAGGGCAAATGCGCCAGTGGCGATCATGGAGAAACTAATGCACGCAAGKACACCCGGCYKTAAGCTGAARCCGGCCAACCAGTAAAGCGTTACCAGGGCGAGTARACTATAAAACACGCCGAYCATTTGGGTCGGCCAGCGGGGAATGCGTCCACCGTACAAGTCAGGTGTGGGAGATGCCCAAAGGGGCGAGTCGAGCACTCTTCCGTAGGCGCAGCCATCCGCAAGRCAACCTRCCCAACTGGCGAGGGCGATYRCCATTCCTGGTATTGCGAGCGTATCGGCCAAAGGCCAGAAAGGGTGATGAGTGAGAGCACAAAACAATCCCAGACCGAGGATGGCTCCAAGCGCTCCGCTGACCCAACTTAACCCACCTTGCCAGAACCACAACATCTCGAAAGGTCTACTGGCAAAGTATGCCCAGTGGAGGACGACAAAACCTGCTCGAGCTGAAATCAAACCAGCAGCCAGCGCCGCAAATCCGGCATCGACGCGGGTAACAGGTAGTGAGGTTCTCGGAGAGAAGCGAGAAGCCGAGATACGATTTGTGCCCGACAAACCGAGCCAGAGCAGGCTCACCATCGCGCCCAGTGTGAAGAATAGTGGGAAGGCGTTCTGCACCACCGCTCCTTGCGCCCAACGAATCATACCATCCCAGTTTTTCAGGGGAAACCAAATGTTAGCGAGACTTGATTTAAGTTGTGTGGGCTGTCTACATTCTAATCGGTCAACTCCTTTTACCCCACAGTCCGCTAACTGTATAATCAAGCATATTATCATCCTGTCTTACACATTGGCATAAATGGTGGCTTTTCTCATCTAATGTACACCACGTCATAAGATGTGATCCAAATTGTCGGCTTGTTGTCGGTTTAGGGACATGTGCGCTTTGGGGTTAGCCTATATGCTAAGGTCGGAAATTGGTAGCAAGGAGGTGCTCGATGACGGTGCTCGGTTCCCCCATTTTCTCTAACTTACTGTACTTACTTTTAGTCGTCGGTCTGTGGTTGGCTGCGCTGGCGATCGTCAGTCCGGGGACGGGCGCGCTGGAGGTCTTAGCCTTTTTTGCCTTAGCGGGGGCTGGTCTCGGCACCTTGGTCCTTCCGCCTAATGGTTGGGCGGTGATCGTTCTTGTATTGGGCGCGGTGTTTCTCGTCCTATCACTGAAGATGAAACAGGTTGAAATCTGGCTGGGTCTATCGGTTGTAGCCTTCTGTCTGGGTTCGGTCTTTCTCTTCCGCCTGGAAGAAGGAGGCCCTGCGGTCCACCCGTTGCTGGCCATCGTTGTCTCTCTCATGACCTTGGGGTATTTCTGGCTGGCGATCCGAAAGGCGATCCTTGCATACCAATTGGGTCCGATCATAAATCCGGCACTTGTAATGAACCAAATCGGTGAAGTCCGCACGGCGATTGACCCGACCGGTTCGGTCTACGTCGCAGGAGAACTATGGACCGCGCGTGCGGACGCGCCAATTGAAGCTGGCGCATATGTTCGGGTTCGAGATCGTGACGGCTTGATCTTAACGGTAGAACCTGTTGAGCCGTCCGAAGATGAATTCTTTGGAGAAGGAGGGTAAGGAGATGGATTTTCTTCCGTTAGCCTGTTTGGTGGGCGCAGTTGGCCTCGTAGGCCTAGCGATTCTGGCGGCTGCGATCCGTATTGTCCAGGAGTACGAGCGCTTGGTGGTTTTCCGCCTCGGGCGCTGTGTTGGTGAGCGAGGTCCGGGTTTAGTCTTGTTGATCCCCTTCATTGATCGAGGGTTGAAGGTCGATTTACGGGAACTAGTACGTGAGATTCCTCACCAGACCTCCATCACGCTGGATAACGCGCCGATCGCCATCGACTTCATCTGGTATTTCAAGGTCGTCGATGCCATGCAGAGCGTACTTCAGGTTGGTAACTTTGAAGCGGCTGCCGAGGGTATGGCGACGACAACCCTGCGCTCGGTGATCGGTGGCATTCCGCTCGATGATGTGCTCTCGCAACGAGAACACATCAACCAAGTGCTAAGGGTGAAGTTGGATGAGGTCACCGAACGGTGGGGAGTGAAGGTGACCAACGTCGAGATCCGGGAGATCATCCCCCCGCGCGAGGTCCAGGATGCGATGAACCGTCAGATGACGGCCGAGCGTGTCCGGCGTGCGGTAGTGACCGAATCTCTAGGTCAGCGCGAGGCAGCGGTAAACGTCGCCGACGGCGAGAAGCAAGCGGCGATTCTCAAAGCTGATGGGGATAAACAGGCCAACATATTACGGGCAGAAGGTGATCGCCAGTCGCAATTGCTCCGTGCTGAGGGTTTCTCCTCCGCGCTAGAACGGATCTATGGTATTGCGCAGACGATAGACCACAAGACGATGACGCTGCAGTACTTTGAAACGCTGAAGGCGATGGGAACCAGTCCGGCGACGAAGTTCATCTTCCCCATGGAGTTCACCAGTCTGCTGGAGAACTTCACCAAGAGAGCGGAATAGATCGGGACATTGCACGGATCACGTTCATCTGTTCAACCACCTGCTGTCCAACCAGCAACGTGGCGCGACCTAAGATCAGTGCGGGAGTTGGAAAAGATATGTTTTGGTCGCGACGCTTGGCCATGGATTGATACGTTAGCTGCACTGACTTTTCCCCAGACTGTGCGGTTGAAGGCAGTCGCCGGTGAACAGGTGGTGGGTTTTATCATCGGGGACAGACGACGGTTGAAACGAACGGGGTGGGTTGCCTCCATTGGCGTCCATCCCAATTATCGCCGGCGTGGCATCGGCCGGAACCTGCTGGCAATGTGTGAGGATTTGTTAGCGATGCCCCGCATCCGTCTATCGCTACGACCCTCAAACGAGGCTGCGCTTCGTCTATACCAGCAGGCTGGTTATGTCCCCATTGACACATGGAAACGTTACTACCGTGACGGTGAGGATGCGATCATCATGGAGAAGGTGCGCTGATGGAGGCTTGATCCACATGATCCGGGAGCTCGCCTTATCCATACTCCTTTGCAGAGGTTCTCCCCGGTCGATGGACGCGCTAAAGGGCCGTCGCATCGCGACCTTTGACCTATATACCACTCTCTGGTAGAATGCCTCCCATCGGGCGTTGTACCCTTCGCCCTAGAGCGCCGTCTGAGGCGCTCAAACTTTGCAGAAAGGGCTTGGATTTCAATGAAAGTAATGTTGTTAAAAGACGTTTATAAGCTTGGCCGGGCCGGCGATGTGAAGAAAGTCGCCGATGGTTATGGGCGTAACTACCTCATCCCCCAGGGTCTGGCTGTGTTGGCCACACCGGGTGTGATGAAGCAAACTGAACGCATTCGTGATACTGCGGCTCAAGAAAGAGCGCGCTTGAATCAGGAACTGGGTGCGGTCGCCGAACGGATATCCGGGTTAGAGTTACCCTTTGCAGTCAAGGCGGGTGATACAGGCAGACTCTATGGATCGATCACCACGGTGATGATCGCCGAGGCGATTGAGAAGGAAACCGGGGCCCAGATCGAACGACGGCAGGTGGACAGTCAGCCTATCAAGATGCTGGGTGTACACCATATAAACATACGTTTAACGATGGATCTGACTCCCGAAGTTGTGGTGATTGTGCATCGCGAGGGTGAACCACTCGAGTCTGCGTATGCCTTAACACCAGAGGTTGTGGCAGATGCTGAGGTGCTGGAGGACTTTGCTGACCTTAAAGCCGAACTAGAAGCTGAGGAAGCGGAGTTGGAAGCCGAAGAACTGGCTGAAGTTGTAGATGAAGAAGGGGCCTCTGAAGAAGAGACCACTGCTGAAGGCTCACAAGAAGAAATCTCTGACCAGGCATGAGGCGATGGAGGAGAGAGCCACCGGCAGGGAGTGGGTATTCTGCTTGCCGGTGGCTTTGCATATTATTAAGGTCTTGGAATAAAGACTGAAATAGCCGCACCCGTCTGGGTGTGCAGTGCAGCGTAGGTTAAGCCTGCGGCTACAAATCAGGTTTTGGAATGGAAGAGATCGGTCGATCGTTGTTGGAAGCCCGCGAGCAACTCGGGCTATCGTTAGAAGAAGCCGAGCGAGCGACCCGCATACGCGTCCATCACCTGGAAGCAATTGAACGCGGCGAGATGGAAGCATTCCCAACCCCGGTCCAAGCGCGTGGTTTTCTGCACAATTACGCTGAATTCCTTGGACTCGACGCAAATGCGATCTTGCTTCAATATGCGGAGGCGCTGCAATCTCGCCGATCCCGTCTTTTGCCTGAAACGTCCCACAAGGAACCTGGAGCTGGCCCATCGGTTCGAATCCGTTCCCGTCGTCCTCGCTGGCTATCCAGTGACTTATTTTTTGCTATGATGATCGTTTTGGTGATCCTGGCGGTGTTTATCTGGGGTGGAAGTCGAGTGGTAGCAATGCTAAATCAGCGGGCAGAAACTCCGGAGGCAGCCTTGGGTCTTCTCATTCCAACCTCCACAGCTACAGTTACGGAGACACCTCTTCAGTCCAGTTTGGTCTCCGATTCGACTCTGGTGCCAGCTACGGAGGAAACCCCCATACCGACACAACCTCTTTTCCTCGGCATCGCTGATAAAGTGAATCTAACGATCGTGGTGAAAAAAAGCGCGTGGTTGAAGGTGGTGGTGGATGGTGATGAGGCATTTCAAGGGAGGGTAAAAGAGGGGGATGTCTTTGAATTTCAGGGTGATCAAATCGTCGAGTTGACTACTGGCAACGGTGCTGGAATACATGTTTTCTACAACGGACAGGATCATGGCATCTTGGGCGAGGTAGGGCAAGTGGTCATCCGTTTGTGGACATTAGGAGGCGCCTTGACACCGACGGCGACAATAACCCGAACGCCAACCGAAACCCCCAGAATCAGCAATACCCCTAATCCAACTGCTACACCCCCCTCGACGCCAGGTGGCTGATATACAACAGCCGAAGTTCTACCTTCTCTCCCTTGGTTGTGCCAAGAATACAGTTGATTCCCAGTCGATGGCAGCGCTGTTAGGTAAGGCTGGGTATATGGCATGCGACCATCCACGAGAAGCTGATGTTCTGATCGTTAATACCTGTGGCTTCATCGAGCCGGCTAGGGAAGAATCGTTTGCTGAGCTGCGGCGTTTGGTCGATGGGAAGGCTCCAGATCAGCTGTTAATCGCAGCAGGCTGTTTGACCGAGCGATATGGCAAGCAAATCGTCCGCCAGGTGCCCGGGATTGACGGGTTGTTAGGGACCCGGCGCTGGATGGACATCCTACAGGTTGTACAAAAACTACGTGAGGGGGACGAACCACGACCTCTTTACCATCTTCCCGGATCGGATAGATTAGACACAGAACCTGTGGGTATATCGCGCATAGCCGTGCAAGGCCCTAGCGCATATCTAAAAATCGCTGATGGTTGTCGCCGCCCTTGCGCGTTCTGCGCGATACCGTTGATCAAAGGCACCGCGGTCAGCCGATCACGAGAAGTGATCCTTGAGGACGCACGACTCCTGCAGGAGTTGGGTGTGCGCGAAGTCAACCTCATCGCTCAGGACACCAGCGACTATGGTCATGACCTGGGGATGGTGGATGGACTGTCAGTTCTCTTAGAGGATTTGGTGAAGGCGGCACCTGAGATTGATTGGTTCCGTATCCTTTACACATATCCGGGTTGTGTCACCGATCGCCTGATCGAGATCATGGCGAGTCACCCTCAGATCGTTCCGTATCTTGACATCCCTTTACAGCACGGCCATCCGGGAGTGCTCCGTCGTATGCGTCGACCGGCGAACATTGAGTGGGTTTTCCATACGATAGAAAAGATGCGTACGGCTCTTCCTGATCTTGCTTTGAGAACGACGTTCATCGTGGGCTATCCGGGGGAGACGGAGGAGGAATTTCAAGCGTTGCTTGAGTTCGTGGATCAGTTGCGTTTCGATCGGGTAGGGGTTTTTACGTTCTCGTTTGAATCAGGAACGCCCAGCGAGTCGTTGGGGGACCCGATCCCGGCTGAAGTGAAGGAGGAGCGGCGAGGGCGTCTCATGGAACTCCAGCAGCGGATCTCGCTCGAGAAGAACACCGAGCTCATCGGTCAAACGCTTCGGGTGCTTGTTGAAGGTCGTGGGGACGGCATCTCCCTGGGAAGATCAACTCGCGATGCGCCTGAGATCGACGGCATGGTGATTGTGGAGCAGGAGATTCCAGTCGGGGAGATGGTGCCCGTGCGGATCACGGGAGCGATGCCTTACGATTTAACGGGGGTTTCTGCTTAAGAGGTACCAACAAACGTAGAATTGTGCTTCTGTGATCGTTTATATTGTTGTTAAGCAAGTTTGAGTATTTATATTTTTGTGTCGGCCTTTGAATAGGGTCATTCTGTAATTTAAGTACATACGTCGCTTCCTTGTCTGGGATCTGATTACCCTATATGCTTTTTCCTCTGACAGTTAGCTCTTCACGAAAAGAGACTGAAATTTGGGAACATTCTTGGAAGGTGCACTAGCCGGTTACGGGATCGCGATGCCGGTAGGCCCTATTACCATTCTGATCGTTGATATGAGCTTGAGGCGCGGGTTTGCCTTTGGATTTGCTGCGGGTGCAGGCACCGCTGTGGTGGATTTCCTCTTCGCTGCATTGGCGGCCTTGGTAGGAGAAGCGCTGTCACTCAAGCTGATGCCGTACGCGATCGGGCTTCGAGTGGTCAGTGCCTTGGTGCTTTTAGGTTGGGGGGCATATGGCTTTTTGCGAATCCGGAGGATCACCCCTGCCCGGCGGTCAGAGAGCGTGGCACCGCAGCATTATCTGAGTGTCTTTACGCAATTCCTTGGTCTCACCGCGATTAACCCCATAACGATCCTTTATTTTAGCGCGCTGATTTTGGGAAGGGGTGTAAGCGACATGTTCACGATCGGGGAGAAGGCTTCGTTCATTCTCGGAGCGGGTCTTGCGTCGTTCTCCTGGCAAACGCTGCTTGCCGCTTTTGGAGCCACGCTTCACAGAAACCTATCACGTCGCTTCCAACTGGTGACCAGCCTTCTGGGGAATCTTGTAGTGATTGGATGGGGAATCAGTATTCTGTTAAACGTCGTGAGTTGAACGTTTTTCTCCTCGTTTTCTGCGACTGGAGGATGTGAGAGCGAAGCGAGTACCAATGGATACCACATCCATGTTCGGCTTAAATGACATTCCGAGGCGTTTTTCGCCTCGGAATGCCTATGATGGGACTTCTACATCTAGCCATCCTAGGAATTCCTCGCTTCGCTCGGAGTGGCAAGATGACAGAGAGATTAAAATCGTGCCTCAAACCCTTTCGCTTTGACGGACGTCCCGTTTCTACTTCTCCATCATCATGCATGTCGGCGTCAGGATGCAACTCAGCTTTAAGCTGTGTGTAATGACTTCTGTCGCGGTAGGGCTGGCATAGATCGTTCGCCAGGATGTAGGATCGATCTGGGTGGGGAGGGTACACACACTTTGAACTCCTGCCGACCCAATATTGACCAGTAATACAGCGCCGTAGCGCGTTCCAGGTGGTGCGGCTTGATCGAAAAGGGTATTTCCTAGACTATAAGCCACCAATGTGGGTCGACCACGCCCGGAACCCCATACCCATTCAATGGGCTGCAGTACATGTGAATGATGACCGATGATGATATCGGCACCGGCAGTAGCTAATTCCATCGCCAACTTTCGTTGTCGGGCATTCGGCACAGTGTCCAACTCGTTTCCCCAATGGATAGAGACGATGATGAGATCAGTGCCTGGTCGTTGACTTTCCAGCTTGAGGTGAAGGTTTTCAATCTTGAGAGGCCGGAGCGTATCATCGAATGCGAACCAGGAGAGGGATTGATCGTTCACTTTCGTCATCCAAGGCCCCTCATCTGGGCCGATAGGATGAATCCCCATCGCGCGAAGCGATCTTTGCGTGTCCTGCACACCTTGAAACCCAGCGTCTTGGATGTGATTGTTTGCCAACGAAACCACGCTGAAACCTGCGTGAAGTAGTGCAAGGCTGGCTTCGGGAGGGGCGCGTAGATCATACGTGTCTTTAATCAGGGGCGCTAAAGTGAGGGGGGACTCCAGATTGGCGAAGGCGATGTCCGCTACGGCCGCGCAAGGAGCAAGGGCGGCCAGGGTATATTCCCAGCCGCCCTGAGCATGAGACTGGGCTGTACCCCGTCCCAGCATGACATCGCCAGCGAGGGCGAGCGTTATCGTCTCGCCTGGTTGGAGGGCCACAATCGCCAGTAGTATCACCCCAATTGTCAGCCCAGATAACGCAGATGCTGACCTCACGGCGCGATGAATACCTCAGTCCACGCCGGTGGGGGTGGATTTGTTCCAGCCTCAACCTGTTCTTGCCATTCTTCATCGGTCATCCGCTGATCGGCAGAGACGATGAACTCATAATATGTGAACACCGCACCGACAGCCAAACGATAAGGCTCATCGGGCAATACAACAAAGATCGTCGTTGGTTGACCGATGGCCTCCTCAAGAGCCACCATACCGAGCCCTGTGGCGATGTCAGCGATCAGTGCGGCTTTCTGATCTTGGAGATCTCGACAACCCAACTCGTCACCCTCGCAGTCAGACGCAGCCAACGTGAGCGCTTCAAGTTCTCCACCATAATACTGGATGCGGAAATAATCGTCCTCGGTTAACGGCTGGTTGGCAAGCTCCTTTTCTGCGACGTCCTTGAGGAACGAAAGCAGGTCGATCAGTTGATCTAGGTTGCTAGTCATGGTCGCGTCTAGTAACCCGCGGCTGGCGAGTCCCTCGCGGGTCATCACCGCCAGAGCCTGTAAACGAGCGTAGGCCTCTGGATTGGGTTCGACATAGCCCTTGGGGACCTCCATTGGGGCACCACCACCCATCTCTGCCATCACCTGTTTGGCATACAAGATTGTGTCGTGTTTGAGTTCGGTATAGGAACCAAGTGCAGTTTGAAGATCCTTTCGTGTCCACGCTTGAGAACGCATGAACTCTGGGTAGCGTTCATCCTTGGGTTCGATCACCGGATGCAGAGCGTACAGCCAGGACCAATACACGTTTTCCGTCCAGGTGTCTTCACCAAGGGCCGCTAGTTCCCCGCGCACTTTTTCCATTTGGCTGCTGAAGTTCTCATAGATGGTTTCACCCATGTCATCGAGGATGCCGAGCGCCTCTTCCGATCCGAGCGCAGCGAAGAAATCCAAGGCCTTGGGAAGCCCACGCGGGTTTTCCATCGTTCCGACATTGCGCCAGATCATCTGTCCTAAGACGTAAGCATCGATGGTGAAGCGCTGACCCATGAAGCGGAAGCCCTGGGTTGCCTCACCCTTGTCCTCCCAGATCCACACCCACATCGAATTCACTTGTGGTGGAGGGAGTTGTTTCGCAGCTTCAAGGAAGGCCTCTAGCAGGGCGGGATCGGCGAAAGCCTCAAGGGATGCATCAGGGCCGAAAATTGAATCGGATAGTGTCCCGTATTCAAAATACGAGAGGTCGTCGGCCTTTCCTACCAGGAAAACCGTTGGCTCGTAGATCTGTTTCCAGAGGGTTAGAGCAGGGGTGCCATCTGCGGACGTCGCTCTGCGCAGAGCCTGTGTTAGTAAGAGGGCTCGTTGGGTCTCAAATGGATCGCGTAAACGAAAAGTCATGCGACCGAGATACATCATCGTCTTGAAATACCGTTTCAGGTCGTCATTACGTGTGTAATGACCGCGCGGAATATATTGGGTGTAATCCTCGATTAATTTCTTGTCATCTGGAAGATCGTCTCGATCCCAGATCGGTGAGATCGCGGGACCAGAATGGGCTTCAATGTTGGCTAATTCGGCTTCTACCATATCGCTGACCTCGGCTGGTGTCGTCAGGTCCATTTCGAGCAAGCGAGCAGCGACGGCGAAGAAGGCGAGGTTGCGTTTGGCTGGTTCAGCCAGCGAGGTGCCCGCTAGAGCCGTCACTTGAGCCTGGCTTTCCTCAACCATGGTCTCGATCAGGACTTCGAGGGTTGGGATGAAGAAGCGGGTTTCGAGATCACGCAGGATTTTATCGAAAAAGAGGTGGTAGACATGCAATACGCTGTCAGTGGTGACAAACTGTAGCTTCTCGCGATAACGCCACGTTTCGTAGATCTGATAGAACTCGTTATATTGTCCTGGTATTGGTGCCGAAACAACAAATCCGTTTTGAGAGAGCAGGGAGATTTGTTGGGGCGTGAGCCCGAAATCATCGATATCGGGGATCACAGCCAGATCGAAGGGTAGATCATAGCCGCTGAATGCTTCCGGCAATATTGCAGCTTCTAGTTTATAGCTGGCGAATTGGGGCGCGTACACACCAGCTGGAGGTGTAGATACGGGGGGAGGTAAGCTGGCTTCGGGCTTCAAGGTTTCGATCGGCGCTGTTGTGGTGGACGTGGCTGCACCCGGTAGGTTACAGGCCAGAGCTGCGAGGAGCAGAGCGACACCTGCAAGATGGAAACGACGATTAGGGGACATGTTTTACCTCCATGAGATTCCTTGTACGAGCAGTAGATTGATTGGTTCCGTCGTGCGGACCACGCGGAAGGCATGGATGTACCCTTGAGGACCGCGTGAGAGGAGTGTAAAGCCAAACCCGTTCCAGTACCAGACCGTGATGGCGTTGTTCAACCCTAGATTGTCATCGTAGCGACTTTCGAGGGCGATGAGCTCATCCCTGCCATCGTTGTCTAGGTCGGCGGTGGCGAAACTGATTAGCGGATCGATTAACGCTGATCCTGCCCATATCTCTCTGAAGGCCTGTTGGCGCCACCCGATAAGGATGAGGTGGCATGAATCGCCGCGCCTGTCATGAAAATTCTGTATGCGACCAGGATGAACCAGGTAGTCATCGATCGGCCATGGGGTAAAATCCCGCCATAGTAGCAGGGTTGCTTCGGGCTGGCCATCGTGATTGAGATCAGTGATTTCAACTTGCTTCACCTCCCAATTGGGAGGGCTAGACCACAAGGAGGAACCATCACGCTGGATGGTGACGATGCTGTCCTTGAGGGTGACTTGTTCCAACTGACCGTCATTGTCTAAGTCAACCGTATTGCTTTGGTTGATCGGTTGAAGATGGGTGGGGAAAGGTGCATGAATTAGAGCACCTTGCTCCCAGATGAAAAGTTGCAGGCGTGCGGGAGCGACCAAGCACAATGCCAGGGCACTGTTGAGGAGAAGGCTACGGAGCAAGTACTTCGAATGATCCATTGTGTCTGACTGGTGAGGTCAAATCTCACCACACAGACATTATAGACTTGCGTTCATGATGGACAAGTTCAGTGCGAAAAGTATCTGATGATAGATTATTATTCCGGCTCCTTTTCGCCGATCATCGGAACCCCGAGGACGTTGAAGCCGGAGTCTACGAACAGGACCACGCCGGTGACGGAACGAGCCATATCGGAAGACAACCAAACCGCCGTTTCTCCAATATCATCGATCGTGATGTTACGACGCAGTGGAGCGATGGAAGGGAAATGGCGATACATGAGCTTGAAGCCGCTCACGCCGGCTGCTGATAGGGTCCGGATGGGTCCGGCAGAGATGGCATTGACACGAATGTCTTTTGGACCCAAATCCGCGGCCAGATAGCGCATGGTGGCCTCCAGCGCGGCCTTGGCCACACCCATGACGTTGTAATTCGGCCAAACCCGTTCGCCGCCATTGGCGGTCATTGTCAGCATCGAGCCGCCTTGGTTCATGAGCGGTACGGCTGCTCGGGCGAGGGCGATTAAGGAATAGACGCTGATGTCAAACGCTAGGTGAAATCCATCACGACTGGTTTCATAAAAATGACCGGCTAGATCTTGGCGATCAGCGAAGGCGATGGAGTGGATCAGGATGTCGATCGTTCCCAACTCATCCGCCGTACGAGCAAAAACCGCCTCGATTTCTTCATCATGGCTCACGTCGCATTTCTCGATAAAAACAGCGCCAACTTCCTCAGCAAGCGGTCGCACTCTCCGCTCGAGTACGGGGCTGGCATATGAAAAAGCCAGACGGGCGCCATGGGCGTGCATGGCCTTGGCGATACCCCATGCGATGGAGTGATCATTAGCGATCCCAAAGATCAGAGCAGTTTTTCCCTCGAGCAGTTTCATGATTTCCCTTCTTCCCGCGCTTAGTATTGGATCGAAATCTGACAACGAGAAACAAGCATAACCTATTTTCTGAAGAGGTTCTAGATCGTTTCGCCTGCCACTTGCTGGTTATTCTTCTTGGGTCTTCTCCAACAACTGTGGAGTTTTGGTATCATTTCCAATTTTATGCGTTATTTTCATCATATTCGATTTCATCCTATCTGTCTGTTCCTCCAGAGGCGGCTGCTCGCGAAGCACCTTTGAAAGCGCCTGTCAAAGGGCTGCCGAGGGGAGCATGTCGAAGGAATGAACTCCGCCGAAGGGCTACCGTTCCGTCTTACGTGGGAGCCCGACCTGCTAGCGATTTATCGGACTGATTGTACAAGTTGGCAATTGAGGGTCTATGCTGGTGGTGCCTCGTTTACTGTTCTCCCTCCTCAAGTCGAGAACGGATCAGTAATGTCCATGTTCCCTTCTGAACCGTCTCGTCCCTCTGATTAAGTACGGTAGCAGTGAGGGTGACGAAACCGCCGTTCAGACGCGGCATCTCTTTCTTCTTCCTCACCTCGGCTCGAAGCCTGATCGTGTCTCCGATGCAAATGGGGTAGCGGAACTTCCAATCCATGCCGGTAATGGCCTCCGCTGTTCCTTCCAATAGACCCGTACGCCATGCAAGACCACTTGCGATCGATAACCCTAAGAGACCGCGGGCAACCTGCTCACCATAGATCGTCGTTTTCGCGAACTCCGCATTGGTATGAACGGGATTGTGGTCGCCGGAGAGGTTGGCGAAGAGCATAATGTCGCTCTCGGTTATCGTACGATTTGGGCTCTCAGCAACGTCACCAACGGTCATTTCCTCGAAATATTTTCCTTGCAACTGCCCGATCTCCCTCAAGCCCGGCCTCCTCTTATCGTTCCATTGGATGTGGGACGAGACGAACTTCTCCTCGTTCGATCACACCTCACATGCTGGAAGAATCATCAATAACCGCTAAAACCTCTCCCTGCGAGACCTCCCGACCAGCGCGGGCGGTAAGCGAACGCACAACTCCAGCTTGGGCGGTGCGTAGCTCGAGGTGCATCTTCATGGATTCTAATACAGCCACGACATCGCCCTCTCCAACCGACTCTCCTTCCACCACCCGCACATCCACCAACCACCCAGGCAAGGGAGCGGAGATCTCCGTATGACCTTCGTCTTGTTGGCGACGGGTAACCTGTGCGGATGGTGGAGCTTCCCCTTGCATAGAAGCTCGATAGGGCCTTCCAGCAACCACAACTCGTTGGTCACCGTTCTCCTCTATCTCCACATGGGCCTCATAGGAGCGGTGATCAACCAGCAGGGAGTAAAGCGGCAGTCCATCGATGCTTTCCAGGTCCACATTTAGTGGCTGATTGTCCACCCAGACTTGTCCGTCAGGTGTGACCTCGATATCGAAGGTACGTCCTTCGACTGTAACCTGATATCTCACAAGTCACCACCACCGAGCAGTTCCCAACGGCCCAACATCTTCCAGCGGTTTATCGCTCCATCAGTTCGGGTGCGGCCTCCCGCTCGCCTGCGCCAATCGAGTAATGCCGTTGTTAGTGCGGCTGCTAAGTAATCCTCCTCCTCTGGCTCCGTCGGTACGAATTGCTCCTCGAGGGATTGTGTATGAAACTGACCGCCGAAGAAACGGTGGCTGTTGAGGAGCGCGCGGTGCAGATCTAAATTCGTCGTGACACCGTGGATCTGGTACTCCTCCAGCGCCCTTCGCATGCGCACAATCGCCACTGCCCTTGTTTCGCCCCAGGTTACCAGTTTCGCCAGCAATGAGTCGTAGTAGGGCGTGATCGTGAATCCCTCGCAAATTCCGCTATCCAACCTTACGCCTGGACCACCCGGCTCGCGCAAGCGAGAGATGCGACCCACGCTTGCGGCGTAATTCCGGAATGGGTCTTCGGCCAGGATACGGCACTCCAACGCCCAGCCTCGGGGCTTAACTTCTTTTTGGGAATAACTCAGATTCCGCCCGATTGCGATCCTAAGTTGTTCTTTGACGATGTCAACCCCGGTGACCGCTTCAGTCACTGTGTGTTCCACTTGCAGACAGGGGTTAACCTTGAGGAAGTAGAACTCACCTTGCGGATCGAGCAAGAACTCGACCGTCCCGGCGCCGATGTAGCCTACAGCCCGTACGATACGCACAGCTGCCCTCAGGATCCGTCGTCGTTGTGAGGGGTCGAGGGCTCGTGAAGGAGCCTCCTCAATTAATTTCTGATGGCGTCGTTGGATGGAGCACTCTCGCTCTCCTAAATGGATGATGTGACCTTTTGCATCGACCAACAGCTGAACTTCGATGTGTCGAGCGTTCTCGATCAATTTCTCGAGGTATAGCGCTCCATCGCCAAAGGTACTCCGTGCTTCGCGGCGTGCTGTGGGGATTGCTGTCTCCAGTTCAGAGCGGGAGTTAATCGTACGTATGCCTACACCACCAGCCCCCGACGCTGCTTTGAGTAGCAGGGGATAACCTATCCGCTCTGCGGAGGTCAAGAGCTCGTCGTCATCCAGCGTGCGGTCGGTTCCAGGGAGGATGTGCAGGCGTCGACGACGCGCCAAGCGCCGCGCTGCCGCCTTGTCGCTCAATTGCTCGATCGTCTCTGGTTTAGGTCCGACGAAGGTTACCCCCGCCTCATGGCAAGCCCGCGCAAATGTAGGTGATTCGGCCAGGAAGCCATAACCGGGATGGATGAGTTGAGCTCCTGCTTTCACCGCAACTTGGATAATGTAGTCCCCTCGCAGGTAGCTTTCCTTTGCCGGTGGAGGGCCAATACAGTAGGCCTCATCGGCGAAGCGAACGTGAGGAGCTTCGCGATCGGCTTCGGAAAAGACCGCCACTGTTTCAAGCCCCAATTCCTTGCAGGTTCGTAGCACCCGCACCGCGATCTCTCCTCGATTAGCTACCAGCACCTTATTGATCATGGGCTTCTTCTCACAGTTCCATTACAGTGGGATGTTGCCATGCTTTCGGCGCGGACGACGGGTTCGTTTACCGCGCAGCATCTGGAGCGAGTTGATCAGGGTCGGACGGGTTTGGCGCGGAGAGATCACACCATCCAAATACCCACGGGCAGCAGCTATATAGGGATTGGCGAATTGTTCCCGATACTCCTTCACGAGTTGCTCCCGGACCGCTTCGCGATCATCCGCTTGAGACAACTCTTGCCGAAAGATCACATTCACCGCTCCCTCAGGTCCCATCACAGCAATCTCGGCCGTGGGCCAAGCAAGACAAATATCTCCTCTCAAGTGTTTGGAGCTCATGACGATATAGGCTCCACCATAGGCTTTACGGGTGATGATGGAGAGTTTGGGCACAGTGGCTTCGGCGTAGGCGTAGATCATTTTCGCACCGTGTCGGATGATGCCGCCGTGCTCCTGTTCTACCCCGGGCAGAAAGCCGGGCGTGTCGGTGAAAGTGATCAAGGGAATATTGAAGCAATCACAGAAACGGATGAAGCGTGCCCCCTTGTCCACGGCATCGATGTCAAGTACGCCTGCGAGCACGGCTGGTTGTTGGGCCACCAGGCCAATTACATGCCCTCCTAGACGCGCAAAACCCACCATCAAGTTGGTCGCGAAACTCTCCTGCACCTCGAGGAATTCCCCATCATCCACGATATGTCGGACAACTTCGAACATGTCGTATTCCTTGACGGGATCCTCGGGGACGAGATGGTCTAATTCCTCGTCGGCTCGATCAGGAGGATCGTTGGGTGGCAGGTAGGGTGGGTCCTCAGCGTTGTTGGATGGAAGGTAGGAGAGGAGCCGTCGAACGAGGGACAACGCCTGGGAGTCGTCCTCGGCGGTGAAATGTGCCACACCACTTTTACGGTGATGGGTATGAGCACCACCTAGCTCCTCGGGTGTCACATCTTCATGGGTCACGGCACGGATCACATCCGGGCCGGTGATGAACATGCGTGCGGTGTTCTCCACCATGACCGTGAAATCGGTCAAGGCCGGAGAATAGACCGCTCCACCGGCGCAAGGACCCATAATGACGGAGATTTGGGGGATCACCCCGGAGGCCAACGTGTTGTGGTAGAAGATATCGCTGTAAGCTGCCAGCGCGGATACCCCCTCTTGGATACGCGCTCCACCGGAATCATTGAGGCCGATCACTGGGGCTCCGTTCTCCATCGCCAAATCGAACAGCTTGCAGATTTTTTGCCCGTGAGCTTCTCCTACCGAGCCTCCCATGATGGTGAAGTCTTGAGCGTAGACGTAGACCAATCGCCCATCGATCTCGCCCCAGCCAGTGACAACGCCATCGCCTAGGGGTTTCTCCTGATCTAAGCCGAACTCTATCGCGCGGTGAAGGACGAATGCATCTATCTCGAAGAAGGAACCTGGGTCTAGAAGAACATTCAATCGTTCGCGCGCCGTCATTTTGCCCTGGGTGTGTTGTTTCTCAACCCGCTCTGGATCACCACCCTGATGTGCTTTTACTTCCATATCCTCCAGGCGTTTTATAGGCGACTTCTTCATTCGTGTCTCCTCTGGTCGCCATTCCAACCATTCTTTATCCAGATCACAAACAGCCCCCGAAGTAGACGTCGCAGACGTGATCGAAACCTTGCCAAGGAGTAGTGCAGACGGCGAAGTGCGCGTCGACTCAGTGATACTGGCACTGAGTGTGGTCGGGTCCAGCGAATCGCTACCGCGCCCCAGGTCAATCCAGCTCCGAAACCGACGCAGACGACCAAGTCACCGGTCTGGATGCGACCTTTCTCCACCGCCTCACTCAAGGCAATCGGTATTGAGGCAGCTGAAGTGTTGCCATACCACTCCACATTGCTATAAACCATCTCGAGGGGCAAATTCAGGGACCTGGCTGCGGCCTCGATGATGCGTTGGTTAGCTTGGTGGGGGATCAACAGAGTCAGGTCACTCAGTGCATACCCAGCTTTCTGCAACACTTCACATGTCGCTTCGTGTATGACCTTCACGGCGAAGCGGAAAACCTCCCGACCTTTCATATGGATGAAATGAAGCCTCTGATCAATCGTTTGCTGAGAGGTCGGCATTCGGCTGCCACCTGCGGGCAGCCATAGAATGTCGCCCCCGGAACCATCCGAGCCCAGTGTAGCGGCGAGCACCCCGCCTTTGTTCTCACCCATCTGGATGACCACAGCTCCTGCCCCATCGCCGAACAGGACACACGTAGATCGGTCTGTCCAATCGGTAATCGAGGAGAGAGTCTCCGCACCGATCACTAACGCCGTCTGGTAGGCTCCGGACGAGAGCATATTGGCGGCGACGCTCAAGCCATAAATAAAACCGGTACAACCCGCGGAGAGATCGAAGGCCGCCGCGCGTGTGGCGCCGATCATATCCTGGACCAGGCAAGCAGTTGAAGGGAAGAGATGATCCGGGGTGGCGGTTGCAACGATGATTAGATCAACTTGCGCAGGGCTGAGCTGAGCTACCTCCAGTGCCTGTCGGGCAGCCTGGAAAGCCATGCTGGCCGTTGTTTCTCCATCTTCTGCAAGATGGCGCTCACGGATACCGGTTCGCGTTCGGATCCACTCATCAGAGGTGTCTACCAACTCTGAGAGTTCACCGTTCTTCAGCACCCGTTGTGGGACGTACTTCCCCCAACCGACAACATGGGCGTGGGAACTCAAATCGTTTCCTCCCAGCGACGTAAGATCAAGCAGCAGTTATGACCACCGAAACCGAAGGAGTTGGAGAGGATCACTTCCGGTTCTAGCTGTCGTGCCTGGTTAGGCACATAATCTAAGTCGCACTCCGGATCGGGGGTCTCGTAGTTGATGGTGGGGTGAACCCAACCTGTTTCCAAGCTCTTCGCACACACGATGGCTTCGACCGCCCCAGCGGCGCCTATGAGGTGACCGGTCATCGATTTGGTGGAACTGACCGCCAATTGGTCGGCGTGAGGTCCGAAAACAG
>DUEW01000029.1 GCA_011174845.1 Anaerolineae bacterium
CGAATTATCCCGCTCCGGAAAGCCCAATCGCCGCATGGAACGCCTGCGTTTGATCCTGGGGTGGTTTGGGGAGTGGTTGTGAGATTTTGCAAAGGAAAGTAGATCTCCATAGCAACGCCATTCTGATACAGGGATTCGGGATCAGGGATTAGGTTCACGTCCTGATCCCTGATCCCCAATCCCTACTGTAAATAACTCCCACGACGACCGCTGCGATGTCATTCGAGCTCAGATCCCTTGTGACCTCCCGTCTTCATGTGTGTTAAACTACATGCAGACGAGCTGCGAAGTGAGGATGGATGTGGCTCAAGCTCCCCTGCTTGTCGTTGACAATGTCTCTTTCCGCTACAGGGAACGGGAAGAACTTGCTATCAAGGACATCTCGCTCCAGCTTGATGCCGGCGAAGTGCTGCTCATCGCGGGAGCGAGCGGTTGCGGCAAGACGACCCTCGCCCGGGTGATCAACGGTCTCATTCCACGCTCCTATAAAGGGGAACTGACCGGTCAAGTTTTGATCCATGGCCAGGATGCTGCTCGTATGTCGTTGGCCCGAATCTCTCAAAAGGTCGGAACGGTGCTCCAAGATCCTGAACGTCAAATTCTTGGCACGAAGGTGATCAATGAGGTCGCCTTTGGTCTGGAAAACGCAGGGCTGTCGCGGGAGGAGATCCTCGACCGCGCCGAAGGATCCATGGAGCATTTGAGGATCTCTGAACTGAGGGATCGGGAAACGTTCAACCTCTCGGGGGGCGAGAAGCAAAAAGTCGCTTTAGCGGGCGTGCTGGCGATGGAGCCGAGTCTGCTCCTGCTGGATGAACCGCTGGCCAGCCTTGATCCAGCCAGCGCGTTGGAAGCCTTGATGATGATGCGCGAATTGGCAGATGAAGGCATCGCCGTCCTCATTGTAGAGCATCGGGTGGAAGATGTCCTCAAAATTTCACCGGATCGGATGTTATTTATGGTGGATGGCGAAGTGGTCTATGAGGGGTCGACAGCAGGAGTAGCACAGTCTGTTGATTACCACGAGGTCAAATTACCTGCTCGAATCGTGATGGCACGGGCGGCCGAAGATCCGCCTCCAGCGAAGATCGAGTTTCTGCCAGGAAAAGTTCCCGGCGACGAACCCATGGTGCGATTCGAACATGTGTCCTTTTTCTATGAGGAAGGTCATGATGTCCTACACGACATAAATCTAACGATCGATGCTGGGGACATCATCGCCATCCTGGGGCCTAACGGTGCCGGGAAGACCACATTGGTCAAACATGCCATCGGTCTCTTAAAACCCAAGAGCGGGAATGTATATGTGGAGGGTAAGGACACGCGTGATCTTAGCATAGCCGAAATTGCCAGCACGCTGGGTTATGTCTTTCAAAGCCCAAGCCATATGCTCTTCGCTCCCAGCGTGAGGGATGAACTCACCTTTGGACCGAGCAACTTGGGCCATCCGATCGAAGAGATAGAAAAGGAGGTGCAAACGTCGATTGACATCATGAATCTCTCCGGCATGGAAGAGAATCCACCGCTAGCGCTATCTTTTGGGCAGCAGAAACGAGTGAGCATCGCCGCCGTCCTGGCCATGGGATCCAAGATCCTGGTTATGGATGAACCGACCGCCGGGCAGGATTATAAGAACTACATGGATTTCATGGATTCCATCCTGCAGCTACCGAGCTTCGAATCGATCCTGTTCATCACCCACGATGTCGACTTGGCAGTGGTCTACGCCAATCGGGTCATTCTACTCAACCAGGGCAGGTTGGTAGGTGATGGCAAACCGCAAGAGGTGCTCAGCGATTTCGATCACCTCGAGGAGTGGCGGCTTGTCCCCACGTCCCTGCTCGATGTCAATTTAGGGATGCTCAACCGGACTCAGTGTTTCATGCGTGCCGAGGCGCTGGCGCACTTCCCTTCCTAATCGATGGGGCTGCCGCCGGAGGCCCATCCGAAAGGTCGTCATAATCTTGACATGGATAAAGGAGGAGGAATATGAACGGCACAAAACCCCTATCCGTGGTTATCTCACTTGCAGCGGTTCTCGTTGTATTCCTGTTGGTTGTCTGGATTGGCCCCTCGTTCAATGAAAGCCTGCAGCTGGACGAGACCGCCCTGTTACGCTTCGTTTTTGTGGGCATAGGCTTACTCGCGGTCTTCGTCGTGTACTGGTTCACACGCGATAACACAGCCTGGGCAGTGGGCACGCGCGAGGTGGTGTACATGGCAATCGGCGCCGCCTTGTATGCGGTGTTTTCCTACCTGTTCAACGGCACCGTCTTCGTAGTCCCTTCAGTGAGCCAGGTCTCGTTGAGACCCGCCATCTGTATCCCGATGTTCTTCGGCTATGCCTTTGGGCCGGTGGTTGGGCTCTTCTCCGGCGCCGTGGGCAACATGTTCGGTGACGCATTGACCGGTTTTGGCCTCTCGCCACAATGGAGCGTGGGCAACGGGCTGATCGGCATGATCTCGGGCATGATCGCACTCTACGTCAACAAGAAGAGAGCCATGGATGTGGTCCTGTACCTCAGCGCGGCCTTGGCCGCCATCGCCACGCTACTCTGGATCCTGAACCCCACCCTGGCCAACATGATGTTCTATGACGTTGATGCGGGGATCTTCGGCGATGCGGCCATTTCAGCCTTCGCTGGACTGTCGGCGGTGGTCGGCTTCGTGCTGGTGGTGCTTATCCGCCTGATTTTCAGAGAGAACATCGATCTTGCAGCTGCCGTGACCTGGGCGATGTTGGGCAACTTCATCGGCATCGGGTTCGCGGCCATTTCGGACATCTGGATCAACGGCTTCTCGACGTCGGTGGCTATCGTGGGTGAATTCCTACCCGCTGCTGGGCCCAACATGATCTTCGCCGCCATCTTGGTTCCGATCCTCATCGGAGCCTACAACGCTCTCCAGCGACAGATAGGACGCTAAATCATGGGATGGTGGGGGACACCATTGTAAGGTAGCCCCCACCACATTCCCTTTTGGATGGAGCCATGCTAGTAACCTGGCGATACCGGGACCGCAAATCGCTGATTCAGGCATTTGATCCCAGTGCGTGGATCGCTTTCTACGCCTGTTTTATCGTCGCAACCGTCTTCTTCTGGGATATTCGATACTTGGGTCTGCTCCTGATCATCGCCCTGGTGGTCGTCTTCACCTCCGGGGTTACATGGCAAGAGAGCAGACGGGCCTGGTTGTTTATCGGTGGATTTGTCGTCTTTTTTGCGGTATTAACCTTTCTAACCGGTCGTGGTGGCATGGAAGTCTATGAGGAAGAACATGTCATCACCACATTGCGTGCACCCTTCACCCTCTTCGGCTGGCGCCCTACGCTTGATATCACCCTTGAGCGAGCGATGTTTGCGCTCAGCCAGATGGTCAGGGTGTTCAGTATGGCCAGCATGACCATCCTCATCCCCTATTCTTTGAACCCCGCTCATTATGGGATCACCTTTCGCCGCCTTGGTTTGCCGGACAAGATCGCTTACGCCATGGATCTGACCATGCGGTTCATCCCGACCTTTGGTCGCGATTTCCAACTGACCAGGGATGCACAACGAGCACGGGGTTATGAGATCGAGAAACTAAGTGGGGGATTGTTCTCACAAGTGCGAAAGCTCGCGCCGCTGATCGTCCCGGTGACCATTCACGCCATCGCCGGCAGCGAAGACATCATCGATGCCATGGATTTACGGGGTTTTGGGATCGGACCTCGGACATGGCTGGCGGAGCTGAAGTTCAAGAGGCGTGATTATGCGTTAATGGTGTTCGCAGGCTTGCTCCTTTTTGGGTCTATCCTCGCTTCGCTCTTCGGTTACGGGAAGTTCTGGTTGCCTCCGCTTCTGCTGAATGCGGTTGGGGGTTAGTTGTAAATTCCCGAGCAGCATTCCGTAGCGATCGTTTCTATCGATCCGATCGGCGCACTTTCCATATGACGACGGCGTAGAGCAACAAAGAGATTCCCAGCACGCTGCCCAAGTCCCGAAGTATCTCTGTCCAATGAACACTTTCTAAGAAAGAGGCGAAGATGATCTTCGCCAGAGAAACCGAGGGTACCCACGGGATAATGGCCTCAACGAACGACGGCACTTGGACATTAACCATATAGACAAACATGGCGCCGACAAGGATCAGGATCAACAGCATCATCAAACCAATCACCTCTTGCTGACGCTCAAAGAAGCTCCCCAGCACCAATCCCACTGCTACGCCAAACGCCCCACAGCCGATCATGGCGAGTAGAGCAACCCCCCAGTGGACCACCGCGCTAGAGTAGAAGACAAACACCACCCCGGCAATCACTAAGATATAGAACAACCCAGCCAAGGCTTTCCCTACTACGACCTGGCGGATGGTAGCCGGAGAGACCAGGAGCGCCTCCATGGTTTTGGTCTGTTTTTCCTCGAATAGCAAATTAGGAACCAACTGAATGCCGAAGACGAGAATGAGGGTCACTGAGGTAATTATGGCGATACCCAGCAGGAGCGCCGTATCACGAGAGGGGTAAGCGATGTTCCCTTCGAAGTTCAAGTTTACGGGCTGACCTAACAGGTCCGTAAATTGTTGCTCAAAGTCGGTTCGAAACTCGTCGGCTTTTGCACGGTTTGCCCAACTCACGTAACCATCGAGTACGGGTTGCCCATCAGCCTTGAACAATGGGTCAAAATCAGTGGGCACGACCACACCGACCTCCACACCAAGACCGAATCCCATACCTCCTATCGTTTTCTTTAACTCCTCAATAGAACGTGTCTGACTTACCCGAAACTGAGGACTGTTCTCCAATTCGAGGACCAGGTCTGAATTGCCGGGGTCATATACCAGCACTTCGGTGTACGGTGGGTCCAACATCCAAGACATCACCCTCGGCATAGACAGCATAAAAGTCAAGCCGAGGATCAGGGAGAGGACAAGTTTGTTTCTGATCGCATCCAAGATGTCTTTTGATGCAATGGTCCAAACGACATTTAAATTGTCGAGGGTTTTGCTTCTTGTTGTATTCATTGATAGACCAACCTTTTTGCGAACGCACACTTTAGCTATAAGCCGTCAGCACTCAGCTCTCAGCAAGAACGCTGATAGCTGAAGGCTGATGGCTAAATGCTACCTATCCGACCGACGTACCTTCCACACCACCGCGGCGAAGCTCAGCCCAGTCCATCCCAACGCGATAGCCAGATCGAATAGGAGACGATCTACCGGTGCGTGGCTGGACATTGCAAACTGGAAGACTTCCACCAGAGCCGTGGTTGGTATCCAGGCGAATATCACCTTCAGGCTCGGGGCGAGGTTAGAGAACCCTGCGAGAGCCGTAGGAACGATTAGAAGGATCATGAGCGGCGCCAGCCAAAGAGCTAACTGCTGTGGGGTATGAAGCAGGCTGCTCACCGCTAACGCCAATCCGATGCTGAACATCGCGCACAACAGGAACGCAAGGAGCGCCAACCACCAGTTGGTGATGTACATCCAGTTGAGGGTAAAGAACAAACCGCCGGTCAGCACTACGTAAAACAACCCGGCAAGGGCTTTTCCCATCACCACCTGTCCGATGGAGGCCGGAGAGACCAGCAGCGCGTCCATGGTTTTGGTCAGTTTTTCCTCCTGCATCAAGGCGGGTATTAATGTAATGGCCACAAATAAGGTTACAAAGAGAATGTGCTGGTTCACATCGGTCGTATCAATGTCCGGAGATGGGACGATGATGTTCTCCCCGATCTCGACCTGCACTGGCTGACCGAGCAATTCGCTGAACTTTGCGCTGTATAACGTTTCTAGTTCAGCCACCTTTCCGCGCCATGCCCACAAGATGTGGCCGGTGAGGGTGGTTTCACTGCCTGAAGCCAGGATCTGCTCAAAATCAACTGGCACGATGAGGCCCCAATGTTCGTGGCGCATATTTCTTTTCATTTGTCCTAGCGATGAGACCTCGATATGGCGGATCTCATAGCTATCCGATAATTCGATCGTTCCCTCAAACAGGCCAGAATTGCCCTCGTCATATACGATCACTTCTATGCTTTTATCCCATGGCCGGACTGTAGAAATCCAATAGAAGAACACTACCATGCCCATCATCAGGATGATATTGATGAGAGTGCCCTTGTTCTTCAAGGCATCCACGATGTCCTTCTGGGCGATCGACCAGATCACGTTCAGGCTGTTGGTTACTTTTTCCCTCGTTGAGATCATTGGATATCTTTCCTTCTGGTGAGTAAGCTTTCGGCGATCAGCCTTCAGCGTTCTTGCTGACAGCTGAAGGCTGATGGCTGATTGCTATCTATCCGATCGACGAACCTTCCAGATGACAATTGTGAAGACCAAGGCGGTGCTTCCCAATGCGATCGCCAGATTCGTCAAGAGTTGGGACAGCGGCGCGTGGCTTGAAAATGAGAATTGAACCATCTCCACCAAGGCCGTGGTCGGTAGCCAGGAAAATATGGCCTTCAAATTTATCGCGAGGTTTGGTTCTGAGGCAAAGAACGCCGGAACAAGCAGGACAACAACGATGGGAAGCATCCAAAGCGTCATCTGCTGCGGTGATTTGATAAAAACGCCCAGCGCCAATGCTACACCGATGGAAAACAACACGGTACATAGGAAAGCCAGAAGCGCCAAGCCCCAATCGGTCACATAAGCCCAGTTGAGGGCGAAGAACAAACCACCACTCAAAAGGACGTAGAAGGCTCCAGCCAGAGCTTTGCCCATGACAACCTGACCAGCGCTGGCCGGAGAGACTAGCAGCGCTTCCATGGTCCTGGTTTGTTTTTCCTCCATCATCAAGTGAGGCACGATGGTGATGGCCATCCAGAATACTGCAAAGAGAATGGTGAACTGCACGGTCGAGGTTTCGACGTCGGGCTGGGGGATGACGAAGTTCTCGCCGATATTGACACTCACCGGTTGCCCGAGCATTTCGCTGAACTTGTCGCTGTATTTCAGCTCCAATTCAGAAACCTTTGTGCGATGGACCCACAGGATGTATCCCGTGAGTTTGGGTTCACCGCCCGCTTCCAGGACCCGATCAAAATCAGATGGGACAACAACCCCCAGTTGTTTATACCCCATCATCCGTTCCATTTCTTGTAGCGAGGACGCCTCGTAGAACTCAAATCTATAACCATCCGCTAATTGGGTCGGTAGATCTGTCAGGCCGGAATGGCCTTCATCGTAGATGGCCACATCGATCCTCTTGTCAAAGGGCCGTGGGGTTGAAGACCAGTAGAAGAACACCACGATGATTACCAGCAGGATGATGTTGGTGCGGGTGTTCTTGTTTTTTAGGGCATCCACGATGTCTTTCGAAGCGATTGCCCAGACCCTATATAGGTTATCCACGAAATTTGCTTTTGTCTCGTTCATGATGCTTAACTCCCTCGCCCAAGATACCTTCCGGTAAGTTGGACGAATATGTCTTCTAAAGTTGTGCTCTCGTCTTCGCCATACTTCGCCTTAAGTTGTTCAGGCGTGTCCAAGGCGACGATCTGACCCTGGTCAAGGATCGCCACCCGATCGCTGAGCTGGTCGGCCTCTTCCATGTAGTGGGTGGTCAAGAAGACCGTCAATCCTTGATCGACCAGTTCGGTGACGATGGAGCGGATGTCCCTGGCGACGTTGGGGTCCAGACCTTTGGTTGGCTCATCCAAGAAAAGAACTTTTGGTTTGTGGAGAAGTGCTCGAGCAATCAGCAGGCGTTGCTTCATGCCGTTAGAGTATGTTCCCACCTTGTCACGCGCCCGTTCGGCCAAACCCACATGCGCCAAAACTTCCTCCACACGCGATTTCTTCACGCGGTACAACCGTGCATAGAAGCGTAAGTTGTCGCGAGCGGGCAAGCGTTCGTAGAGGTTGTGATTTTCAAATACCACGCCGATTTGAGGTTTCAATGCCTGACGCTCATCCACTACATCGCAACCCATGACCTGAGCCATTCCGGATGTGGGACGCAGCTGACCGGTGAGCATTTTGATGGTTGTCGTTTTGCCGGCACCGTTCGGACCCAAGAAGCCGAAGATCTCACCCGGTTCAACATCGAAGCTGATCCCATCAACGGCGCGTAGGCCGTTGTAGTCGCGGGTCAGGTCCTGAACTTTAATCGCTTTCATTGTGTTGCTCCCATTTCCATCTAAATTTCTGGTTACAGCATATAAAAAAGGAAATAACCTTGCAATAAAATATCGGCCAACGGCCTGTGGTGATGGTGAATGGCGGAAAAATGGGGGGTAAATAACCAGGATTTTTGGCATTTTGTGGGCCCAAATTGGGCTTAAATGACAAACGCAGGTGATGTATGTCTGTACAACCCCAACGATATGAGGGTGCAAACTTAGGGGATTTCAGGTGTCATTCCAAGGCGGTAAACGCCGAGGAATCCCTATGATGAAGCTTAGGATGTCGTAACATCGTAGGGATTCTTCGCGCCTTGCGGCGCTCAGAATGACATCCACTCCCATGTCATTCCGAGGCGGTAAACGCCGAGGAATTCCTGGGATGTATCTTTTGAATGTGATGATCCTAGGGATTCCTCAGTCGCCGTAAAGCGGCTCCATCGGAATGACACGATGAATATAAAGTGGTCAGCTTTCTTGCTGACAGCTGAGGGCTGATGGCTAACAGCCKACAGCTGACGGCTTAGTAGCCCAGCAGCTCCCGAAGCTCACGGGCGGCCGACTTGCTGAGCGGGATTTGTGTRCCGGCCTCGTCTTTCAACCTCAGGGTGAARCTGTCGCGGGTGAAGGGGATCACCTCTTTGACATGCTGTAAGTTCACCAGATAACTTCGGTGGGCGCGGAAAAAGCCGCTTCGAGTAAGRCGCTTTTCCAGYTCWGTCARGGTRAATTGCGTYGGYAGAAGAYCGCTGGCAGTTTGCARGTAAGCYCGRTCRTCYTGYGCRACCACRTASAGGATATCGGCCGGGTCAACCAAGTCGATTTTACCCTCCTGTTTGGCAGGGATCATAAAAGGAAGGTCCGCACGCTGTTCTTCACCTGGGCTGTAGGTCTCGACGATCCGCCCCTTTTCAAGGCGGTAGATCATATCGCAGAGCGGATCGAGGTTCGATGTTTCCTCCGCCAAGATGAGCGTCGCGACACCATCCGCGGCCAGCTGACGTATTAGACCGCTCATTAAAGCGACACTGGTATCATCGCACTTTGCAAAAGGCTCAACCAGTAGGAGCACCTTTGGGTCATGAAGAATAGCTCGACCAAAGGCCAAGCGCCTCACCAAGCTAGACGGAAGCTCCTCTACTTTAACGTTGGCATGATCCGCCAGACCGACCCTGAGTAATACTTCTGCCACACGTGTTTTGGGCAGGCGCCGCAATCGGCCATAGAATTTGAGGTTTCCCTCCGACGTCATGCGAGCGTAGAGGTTATCTTCGGCGAAAAGGACGCCAACCTCGTGGCTGAACCGATCCCTTTCCACGCGGGGATCAAACCCTGCAAGACGGATCTCACCCGCGGTTGGACGAGACTGACCGGTAAGAAGTTCCAGCAGGATTTCCTTGCCGCTATCGATCGGACCGACCAAAGCTGCGATCTCCCCTGCTTTGACCGTCAAATTGCCGATGTCGATCTGTGTGTTCTGATCGATGACTTTTTGTAATTCTTTGAGTTCAATCATTCTACTGTTCTATCACGATGAAACGATGGCTCCCAGAAACGAAAGTCATCCTGAGCCTGTCGAAGGATGACGCATAACTGTAGTACGCTCCCTTCGACAGGCTCAGGGTGCTTTTTCCGCTATTATGCATCAAATCTTGGTTGACAGAGCACTACTTGTGCCTGTGCGAATGCCTCATCCATTTTGACAATCTTAGCACATTCGAGCATAGTATCCGCGGTCGGCTTATGGGTTAGGTTAGGTGGATTTATTCTGTTGGGGAATGGATGTGCGCATACGTCCGCAGATTGAACCGAGTTGAACCATGGATGCTTTGGATTTGAATAGAGCGAACCTTTTCGTTCTCAGCAAGCAACATTTAACGTCTGATTCGGACGATGGGGAAATCTGCCAGATTGTTAATAACGTCGGCGGGCTTCATGCGACGGGCAGTACAACTCCCTACTTGTCGTTGCATGCGAGGTGTTGCCAATTTGTGAAAGAGGATCTGGATGTGGAGTTGTATAGCAAGCGGACGCCTGGGAAGGTCCGTTGTGTCAGGAAGACGATATACATCCATACCAAAGATAGGATTCCGATCGTGTGGAAGGCGACCGCTGGTCAGGTGTTAAGGGCATCGAAGGGATTTATGGCGTCGAGAGGCGTTACCGATGAGGTTTATGGGAAGCTTTCCCAGGATATCTTGCAGATGCTGCGGGGACGAGAAATGACGGCAGCTGAGATCAAGGCCACCCTGAAAACAGATTCCGATGTCTCATCCATATTGTATTTCATGTGCGACCATGGGTTGTTGATACGAGGTAGGCCGGTAAAAGGTTGGAAGGATAGGAGCCATCAATACGGTCTGTTCAATGATTATTTCCCTGACATTAATCTTGAAGGCTTAAACGCGAACGAGGCGATCATCACTTTGGTTAAACTTTACCTGGCTTCCTTTGGACCAGCTAGGGAGGCCGATGCAGCGTGGTGGACGGGTCTTGGCAAGACGAAAGTCCAATGGGCATTGAAGGAGCTTGAAGATCAGCTCGTGGAAGTCTCGATACCCGAAATTGGAGAGGGGTTCATCATGCTCCAGTCGGATAGAAAGCGTATGGAGGCCTTTAAGTTACCTCGTGAACCGGTGATCAACCTGTTGCCAAGCCTCGACCCCTACCTCATGGGGTACAAAGAACGCGAGAGATATCTCGCCCAGGAGAATTACAGCTTGGTTTATGATCGATCGGGGAACGCCACGTCGACCATCATGGTTGATGGCAGGGTGGTTGGGGTGTGGGACTTCGAAGGCGGTGGGGAGCCTCTCGTCAAGATATTTCTTTTCAGGGAGCTCGGCAAGCCTCTGCGCGATGAGATCTTTACGAAGGCGGAATATCTGGGGGAATTCATCTCGGATATGGAAGTGCGGGTTATGGAATGTGCCTCCATGATTCCGCTTTCGGAGAGGACGGCAGGAAGCTTCATGTCCCCGTTAAAGGGCTCCACCGATTTGTATTCTCATGCAAAAAATTGAGTTATCCGACAGAATGGAACTGTTGGGTCTGAACCATGCTTAACGGTGATATTCGTTAGATGATGTGAGCGGTTTTGAAGGTTGGGGAAACGGATCAACCCCCCGTATATTCTTGATCAATATCATCGTCCATTCTGAGGTCGGGGTCTTCGTCGTATGCCCAATCTAACTCAATTGGGGACAGTCCAACCACCTCCAGTTGTGACCCACACTTGAAACAGGAGATGCGTTGCCCCTTGCGCGGTGATTTGCCGAGATTGATGGTGACATCGCATTCAGGGCAATATCCTTTGGCCATGTTCAGCCTCCATAACTGGAATGCACGATCAAACTACGCCATATAATCATTGGGGGGAATGGGCGTGTTGTCTGTAGGACATCTGGTTTTAAAGCGGGGAGGCCATGCTATTAACTGACCTTGATAACGCGGAAGCGCAATACACCTACGGGTGCTTTTACGAAGATCTCGTCCCCCGCGTGTTTACTGAGCAAAGCCTGACCAAGCGGCGATTCGTAGGAGATTAATCCCTCTCTGGGGTTAGCTTCGGATGCACCAACGATTGTATAAACTTCTGGGTTACCACCATTTTCTTGGATAACCACTGTGCTACCAATTTGGGCGACATCAGCGGGACCACTTGGTTCGATGATGATTGCACGGCTCAACTTTTCTTCGATCTCTCTGATCCGCCCCTCTAAGAAGGCCTGTTCGGTCTTCGCTACCTCATAGGCTGCGTTCTCCTCGAGTTCATCGCCCTCCTCGATCGCTTCGTGAAGACGTTGGGCTACTTCATATCGCTTCGTGGATCGAAGAAACTCTAGTTCATCCTCAAGTTTCTTTAACCCCTGTGGTGTTATGTAGATATATTTATGTGCCACGCTATCTGCTCCGATTAGGGAGTTCCCGCCTATTGTTTGGGTTTGTAGTATCGATGGGCTCTGCAAAAGCCCAATCCAACATAATTGGATTGGAGCTAATTACGATAAGCCTGGAGCGACAATACGGACATACCGATCGATGGCCGGTTTTAGGCATGGAAGTAAAGTGAACGAGAGCATCGCACTCGGGGCACATGCCCGTCAACATAGATTCACTCCTCAAGAACTCCTTCTTGCTGGTAAGAATCTATTGGATTGGTTTGTAAAAGTTGTTTAGATCCTGTGTAAAAATTGTCTGAATTCGGAGGGAGGATTACGTAAGGCGAGAGGGTGTGTGAGCCTCTGCCAGTGTTTCGGAGGACGTGGGCAGCAGGCCCAAGCGGGGAAGAATGTTCGAGGCCAGTGCGGTCTCATATGAGTGCAACTGGATCAAAATGGATGAGTTCTGATCAAATATCATCCACAGTGAAGCGATAACCAACGCCGGGGATGGTCTCGAGAAATCGGGCATGTTCGGGATCAAGTTCAATCTTACGTCTGAGTCGACTGACCAAACCTCGGACTAAATCTCGGTTGCCTCCGCCTGTGTAACCCCAGACGCGCTCCACCAAGACATCGATAGGGACCACCTGACCTCGATTGGTCATCAGGGTGTACAGTAGGCGGAATTCTAGTTGTGTCAGTCGACGCGTCTCTTTTCCAGACGCAGTGACAGTTCGGGTGGAGGGGTCCAGTGTAATTTCATTCAAGGCGAGGGTGGGCAATACGAAACTAGGGACAGCCGCGGATCGCCGCAACAAAGCCTGAATTTGTGCAGTTAGAATCTGGGGCGATACGGGCCGCTCAAGAACGATATCGGCGCCTTTTTGTAACAAATCACAAAGGTTCTTTTCGGTCATCGGGTCGACGATCATGAGCAATGGGATCTGTGTGACTGCACGCACTTCTTCGACAATAATGATCGGTGTTTGATCATCCAATGACGCGACAACCATGAGGTCCGCCGGATGCTCGGTCCAGTTTTTGAGCACTCGTTGATGGTCAGAACTGGATGCCACCGCCAACCCAGCTTTCCTGAGAACGAAGGTAACAATCTCCTTCTCGTTCTGATCCGCGGCAATGACCATAACTTGCATCTTGATCCCCTTTTTGAGGTTATCGATCTGCCTCACATTCGCTTAAGGATACTTCAATCATGACCTTGTGGGAATGTTAAGTGAGGCGGTCAGCTTCCTTGCCTTAAGCATGGCATCAGGCCTCCACTCAGATGCACCACACCTATCACACACAGACAATTGCACGAAACCGTAGGTCACTTGGGTTGTCATAAGGACGTGATTCTGAAGATTTCTTTTCGTCAACAGGGATTGTGGGTCTCTCTTTTTTTCAACAGAATTGCGACAACTACTTTACGATTTTTCAACAGCCTTAACATATTATCCTGACGTTAGCCATAATGTCAGGAGGTGACAAATGGCTGTTGGATTTTGCCCTGAATGTGATTCTGATATTAATTTTATGAATGAACCACATATGGGACAAAAGGTTACCTGTTCCGCTTGTGGCGCGTACCTGAAAGTTATTGGCGTTTCCCCCATTGAGCTTGACTGGGTATACGATATTGACGAAGATAGCTACGATGAGGACGAGGAATTCGAAGACTAATTTTCGATCTTATTTTTGCACTTAGGTAATTGGGCACTTGGGCGCCCGGGTCTCTGGGGGGCTGGGATATTGCCACCCGGGCGTATAGGTGCTTTTGTGTCCTACTGATCCCTGTTCCCCAATCCCTTACTGCCATCCTAAAAGCATCTCCTCAAGCTCAGCGGTGCTCTTTAAAATCAAGTGCGCCCCGGCGCGTTCGAGCTCGTGACGTTTCCCAAAGCCGCATAATACGCCCACAGCTTGAGCCCCAGCCGAGATGCCAGCCCGCATGTCGACGGTGGTATCGCCAACCATGATGCAAGCTTGAGTCGACACCCCCATTTGTGATGCCGCCCAGCATACGGGAGCGGGATGGGGCTTGGCACGATGACAGGTGCGAGCAGTGACAACACAGCGGAAAAATGGTCTCAGCTTGGTCGCGCCCAGGAAATTCTCGGTGCTTTGCTCTTCGCGCGCGGTCACGATGGCCAGGGGGTAATGCTCCACCAGTGTCTCAAGCATGGGTCGGATGCCAGAGATGAGCATGATATCGTGGGGCTCTTTTTCGCCTCGCAACCGGTGTAGTGTGTTTAACACAGCTCTCAATGTGTGGTCGAGAGATAGCCGGTCTAATAGGGTGGTGATCGCGTTCGCCGGCGTTTCGGCGGCCATCACCAATCGACGTGCGAGTCTCCTTCGGCGTTCCTCACTCATCAAGAAACCCAGGGGATATAGGGCGCGAAGGAGCCGCTGGACGTAGGCGTCGTCGGTGTCGACCAGGGTGCCGTCGATGTCGAAGCAAATCGCTTCAACGCGACTAGGGTCGAATACTGGGTTCACTGCTGTGGGGCGGGAAAGGACATGGCCTGACGTAGAGCTTGACCAATCTCCGCGTTAGGCGCAAGGATCCATAGCGCTTGGTTGGAGAGACGCTCGAAGAGGACGTAGCCGTCCTCACCATGCCACGAGGCTTTATACGAGGAGGAGATTTCTCGTGCGCCGAAGCGAGCATCCCCATAATCTCGGAAAGCGGCATCGAATTCGTGGACATCGTGCATGGTGTCCCACTGAGATACCAGCACGAACGCATCGATGTCTTTACCTTCGTTGTAGAAGGCCAGGTAATAGTCTCCCCCCCACCCTTCGGCGGCATCGACAGAGACGGCCTTGGGGAGGAACTCGTTTAGGGCTAGCTGGGTGTACCATTCCCCCAGCACGCCGCGGTCGATCTCACGCCATTCATCGCCCAGAGTTGCGCTCAGATCAGGTACTTCGAGCCAGATTGGGGTGTCAGCAGGATAGCGCCCAGGGTGAAGGATCTGCTCCGTGGAGAGAGGGGGGTTGAGATATACGGCGTCCACGGCCGCCCAACCGCCTTCTAAGTAAAGCGTCTTTACAAAGTCGAGGCCGGCCATGTAGGGGAAGAGCAAATCTTGGCGCAAGAACTGAGGGGCCGAATCGAACACCGGGCTTTCGAAGCTGGTATAGAATTCCATTAGGTCGGCCCAGTCTTCCTCCGTGGCGTAAGTTCGTAACCATTGCTCTTCAAGCAGAGTAGCATCACCTTCGATCAGGGCTTGAATCGCCGCGCAGCGCTCGCTATCGGCTTCGCAGAGCTCATCATCGTACCCCAGGCCATCCTCGAGATCATAGGTCTGATCCTGGAGGGCGTGTGTGTATTCGTGGGCGAAAGTTATGCGTTCGGGACCGCCGAAATCAACTCCGCATATTACTGCCATCCCCTCGTCTTCGTCGTCATAAAATCCGGCCACCTGCTCGGTGAATAGGTCAGCGTAGAAATTCCAGAGGTCGAAATCTCGCTCTATTAACCCGAGCAGGCCGAGTACGCGAGCGTCGACGAAGGCTTCCTCTTGGGTGAAATCGGCGAGAAAATCGTCCATCACACGTTGGCGCAGTTGACCCTGTGTGAGAAATTCGCGATCGACTTGGTGGGTTTGTTGAAGGCCTCTCAAGATTCTCACTTGACCCTCAATTTCATCCATCTGGGCGATCGCCTCGGCGTCCAATTCGCATTTCATGACCTCTGTCGCGTGAGGCGTGTCCTGAGGTTGAGCAGTGAGCATCGAAGCGGGCGTGGGCGAGGGCGGAGGGGATGTGGGTGGTCTCACAGTGGCGGTGGGGAAAGGTGTGAGAGTGATGCACGCTGCCCCGACCAGGGCAAAAGTCGCAATCAGGATGAAGACCCCCAAGATCTGCTTCAGTCCCATCTGTTCCTCCTAGAAATGCGGGGGAATTGTATCATCGCTTTGTCTGCTAGGCTCAGACTGGGATCTCGGGTCAATCTGCTTTGAAAAAGATGTGATTAGCAATTCGCTCTTGAGGAAGCGGCGCCCCTCGGGCATTGGAAAGCCAGATGTGTCAGCGTTATGTATTTTTATTCAGAAAACCGGAGAGGTGGTGAGGTTTGGGTAGATTTTCCTGTGGAAATTCTAAAACCCCATTTAACAAACAAGCCGGGCTCCAAAGCCCGGCTTGCTAATTGGGTCGGCGATTACACCTTCAGTTTCTCCTTGTGCTCGGTGGATCGCCGCTTACTTGGACCCTTTTATCGGTTGATCTTAAACGTGACCTCTATCGAGACAGTCACGGTCATCGATCCCTCGCTAATCGGCGGCGAGCCGCCGCCACCGCCGATGCCATACATGGCCGCTTCGAAGTACGGCATCACCGATCCTCCTGAAACTTCTACCGCATGCTGCACCTCACCCAGCGTCACACCCAATTCCTGGGTGATTTGCTCGGCGCGCTGCCGTGCATCCTCGAGGGCTAGAACACGGGCTTCCGCCGCTAGGCCGCTCGGATCCTGAATGCCGAAATTCAGGCCATAAATATTGTTCGCCCCATTGGCGATAGAGGTCTCGAGGATTTTTCCGATCTTCTCGGTATCATTTACATTGATCTGGATTGTGCTATCGACCCGGTAGAGCTTCTCTTCCTTCCGCTGGCCGGTTTCCGGATCCCATTGCTCCTCGGCCCAAATGCTGAAGTTGGTGGTTTGGATGTCAGCTTCCTCGACCCCCAAGCCCATGACCGCATCGGTGATGCGGGCGATGGTTTCGTTGGACTCTTCCACTGCGAGGGTGATATCTTCGTCTGCGACATTTACACCTACGCTGACGGATGCCCGGTCGGGATTTGCCCGAGCCTTGCCGAACCCGGTGACGGTGATCGTGTCAGCCGCGGTCGAAGATGCTTCAGAGACTGGGGTTCCCGGGGCCGCGGAACACCCGGCGACGGTCAGTGCCAGCGCAATAAGCATCACAATACTAAAGTTTCTGGCTGTCTTCATTACAAGCTTCCTCCTGCGGTCTATACCGCAACATGGATTGGTCGCAGGTACCCCTAAAACGTGGAATATCTGCATTGTGATTCAGACGTTCCTTGAAAGATAAAGGTTCCTAACAGACAAGTAATCATGGCTGCGTAAAATAAACTGGTTTCCCTAACCATACCGCCCTCTACATTTCTTTCATGAACAGCATACTTGCAACACTCTTTGGGATCATCCGACAGATGGAGAGGATGTAACACGCCAAGTGACGAGTCTTTTCCCTGGTCATGTGGACAGGTGCTCAACGGTTTTGTATATCACAGAAACCATACCGGTTAGCTATAGAAAGGATGTTAAAAAAGCATGTAAGAAATATCCGAAAACAAGAGATGGATTGGTAAAGCGGTGGAGATCGGGTAGTTTGAAGCTTATACAGGTTGTCGTTTTTATCCCACCCATCTGGGGGACATGGACGAAAAAACGACCTCTCAGTTGGGGGGTACTTCGTCCCTTAGGGGCTCGCGATGACGCGACGGATAATCAGGTCTGGTCACTATGCCCAGCCTAGCCCCGGAGATAGGAATGCATCGCTACACCCCACCACTTTGCTGCAGGGTGCTTCGAAAAAAGCCGCTCTGGATGGATGCCAAGTCGCATCTCTTCCAAATCTCCCTTGTCGTAATGGGGATGACAGTCAACGGGGTTCGGATGGGGGAAAGCGATAGCAGCTGTTCCAAAGTCGACGATAGGCTTCGACTTCCTGATCCCAGCGCTCGTTGTGCCATCCTAACTCGGGCAGGACGATTTCGCGAATTCGCTCCATCAAGGGTAAGCCACCTTCGGGGAGAAGCAACCCAAGTCGCACCCGTCGGAGCAACAGATCGTCCAGGTGGACGATGCCCTCCGCTCTGGCGGCCCAACGTAACTCCGCCCACAGCGTCGGGCTCTCTCCGATGGGCGTTAGCTCTTCGTGGCCACTGGCAGCGAGGATGGCCGGTGCATCGGCACCATGGCGACCGACGAGACGCAATCGGTCAGCAGGCGCGAGGTCAGCGTAGAGGGAAGACTCGGCCGGTGGTTTATCGAGCATGCGCAACCGGCGATCGAAGGACGGGCGTCCTGGGAGCCGGCGGCGAATAGCCCGCAGCGCATCGTGGGCCATTAAGCGGAAGGTGGTGAGCTTGCCACCGGTGACGGTCAAGAGTCCCTTTTCGTCCCAAAGAACGGCCTCGCGCGATTCCTTTGAAGGATCGACTTTTCCTGTGTCCACCACAGCGCGCACCCCTGCCCATGTAGATTGAATATCGTCGGAAGTAAGAGCTGAGCTCGGAAAGGCGTATCTGACCGCAGCCAGGAGGTATTCGACCTCGGCCTGGCTGATGGCGGGCTCGAGCTGGGGAACCTCGCCGTGATCAACATCGGTGGTGCCGAAGATGACAACCCCCTCCCAGGGGAAACCAAAAACTGGGCGCCCGTCGTCTGGGTGAAAGAGGCTGACCGCGCGTGGAAGCGGAATCTTGTTTAGAGGAAAGACTAAATGTCCGCCGCTCAACTTGCGTATACGAGGCCTACCTCCCACATGGGCACGCAGGTCATCGGCCCAGGCACCCGTGGCGTTAATCACGACAGGCGCTCGGATCTCGATTGTGCGGCCCTCGCTTTCAGGGGCCTGGTCACATAGCAAGACTCCCTCCACCCAACCTGAGCGCTGCTGCAGCAGGTTCTCGACCCGGGCATAATTCAGCGCCGTGCCCCCCTCGCGTACGGCCTCGCGGATCACCCGCAGGACCAAACGTGCATCATCGGTCAGCGCATCAATGTAGCGATAGCCGCCGATCAGTTCTTCGGAGGTGAGTGGTGGGCATAAACCTCGCAGGTCGTCAGGATCGTAATGACTCGTACCCCATCTGAAGGCCAACAGGTCGTAGAGGATCAAACCGGCTCCGAGCATCCACGCGGGGACTCGGTCATTGACGAAATTGGCCATCAGGAAACCCAGCGGGCTGACCAGCCCCCTTCCCTGCTTTAAAAGGTGTTCACGCTCGCGCACCGACTCGTAGGTGAGTCGGATCTGAAGGTTGCGTAGGTAGCGGAAACCGCCATGTACTAATTTTGAGGAGCGGCTGGAGGTACCAGAGGCGAAGTCCCTGGCTTCGACGAGCAGAGCTTTTAATCCGGCGCGGACCGCCTCGCGCAAGATGCCGGCGCCAGTTATCCCGCCGCCGACGATGATCAGATCCCACGGGGGGTCGGGGTCCTCAAGTTGAGACCATGCTAGATCGCGCCATCCTCGTTGCCACATGGCCCACCTCAGAATAATTTAATCTAGACGGAACCTATTTGGAGTGCCGAAGCTCTGCGACAAGCTGAGCCTGTGGACTCCATATTTCACTTTATGCCGCGCTCTTGATTCCCACAAAAATCTCTAAGTCAATACCTTCAAATGTCACCCAGTAGCTTGCCCGGGTTTAGCAATCCCTCTGGGTCAAGCCTTTGCCGAACGGCCTCCAGCATGGACATCCCCACCTCCCCTTTCTCGGGGGCGAGATAAGGGGCGTGATCCGTACCAACGCCGTGCTGGTGGCTGATGGTGCCTCCGTGGCGCACGATGGTCTCACTAGCCGCCATCTTTAACCTCTGCCAACGAAGCAGTGTCTCACCTGGATCCGTCGCTCGGCGAAAGATGAAGGTGACATAGATGCTAGCGCCATCTCGGTACATATGTGAGAGGTGAGCGAAGACCAGCGCGCGCTCATCGAGGTCCTTGAGACCATCTTGTAGAGCAGCGAGGATGGCTTCAGATGTGGACAACACACTCGCCCAGGACACGGCGGTTTCTAGTGTGTCGACGGCATAGCCCCTTTCCCAGAGGGTGTTGCGCATGTACGGAGTGTAGAAACGAGATTTGCGCCACATCTCTCCAATGGTCTTCCCCACCAACAGGGCTCCGCGAGATCGAAGGAGGGCTCCGACGCGCCACCTTGTGATGGCCAAGATCCCTCGGAAGCCTGTGAGCCCATAGATCAGCATACAAGGCTCATCACCATAGCCGAGCAAGCCCAGCCCGCGCTCAGCTAAAGATACCAATCTCTCACGACCTGCCAACATCAAGGTGGTCTCGGTCTCTTGGGGATTGCTTAGGCGTAGCATCGAAAGCGGCAGGTCCGATTGGGCGACCGCTCGTACGGCTTTTACACCTGTCTCCCAATCCCGAAAGAACGCTGCGTAGAATCGTTCAACTTCCGGAGTCGATTGGACGCGGATGGTCGCGCGCGTGATGATGCCCAAACGGCCCTCGGAACCGAGAATCATCTCTCTCAGATCGGGTCCAGCAGCGCTGGCTGGCAAGGGTGGCAGGGTGAGTGGACCGATGGGGGTTTCGAGGTGCCCGCCGGCGAAGAAATCCTCAACCCGACCGTAGTAATAGGACTGCTGTCCGCTGGAGCGGGTGGCGATCCAGCCACCCAGTGTGGAGAACTCCCAGGATTGTGGGAAGTGTCCCAAGATATAGCCGCGTTTGCGTAGTTCTTCCTCCAGGCTCGGTCCAGTGACGCCGGCCTCAAAGGTCGCCAGTCGGCTGGTCTCGTCGAGGTCGATGAGCTTGTTGAGATGGCTCATATCGACGGTCAGGGTCGGTTGGTCGCTGGGTAGAGGGTTGATGTGCCCCACAACGCTGGTGCCACCGCCGTAGGGAATCAGATGGGCATCGGCTTGTCGTGCGTACTTGAGTAGAGATCGAACATCTTCGTCGTTGGTGGGGTAGGCGACGCCGTCAGGGAAGACCTCGATCTGGCCTGAGCGAAGTGCGACCCAGTCGGGCAAGCTTTGCCCGCGAGCGTGAAGGAGCCGCTCCGCGGGGGTGGTGTTGATCAACGGGTGGGGAGCGAGACGGCTGGCAGGCACCGTGGAGAGCACTTGCTTAAAGGATGCGTCAGGGAATGGGTCGACTTCTCCGATGGCTCTCTCTAGGTATTGGGTTGCCGATGCGGGGAGCGGGTAAATCTTAGCGTCATCCCCCCAGCCGTTCCAGCGTCTCATGACTCGCTTCTGCCTTGGTGATCGATAGCGGCCTGCCACAAGTCGAGGCTCTCGATCATCATCTGCCGCGTGACGTGTTCGGCAGCGTTAGCATCCTTTGTCAGGGCGGCGTTTCGTAAATCTTGGTAGAAAATGCGCGAACGGGCGCGGGCCTCTATTACGGTGAAATAAATCAGTGCCATGCTTTGGTAAAGATCGCTGAAGCCGTTGAGGATCAGGGTGAAGACGGGATTGCCGGAGTCGATCGTCAGGTGGCGGTGGAGCTCCCAATCGGCGGCGGTGAAAGTCTGGGGTGTATCGTCGAGATTGGTGTAGTTTGTTAGGAGTTCCGCCACATGTTTCGGTTTGCGCTCCACGGCCGCGCGGGCATAGGCAGGGGCTAATGAGATACGCACTTCGAGTAGGTTGGGCACGAAGTCAGGCGGGACGTGGTTCTTGTGGCGCGCGATGGTCCCCAATACGCCGAGGCTGCCCTCTTG
>DUEW01000003.1 GCA_011174845.1 Anaerolineae bacterium
ACGGGAAGCGAATATCGCTTTGCGCGAGGATAACTTTAGCCGGGCAGCACGTGAAATTGGCACCGCCGGGATCATGGACTACATGCATTATCTCGGGGAGATGCCTTCGCGATATTTCACCGAGGGAGTATTTGAGGGTGTTGAGAAAGTCTCGGGAATTACCGTAGCGGAAACGATATTAAATCGTGTTAGTGCTTGTCATGGATGTGTGATCGCATGTGGGCGGGTTGTTAAACTTACCGACGGTATAAATCGAAAGGGTCCGGAGTATGAGACGACCGTAGGCTTCGGTCCCAATTTGGGAATCGACGATATTTCAGCGATTACAATGTTAGGTGAACTCTGTGATCGCTACGGAATGGACACGATATCGACTTCAAACATCCTCGGTTTAGCGTTCTTGCTCTATCAGGAAGGAGTGCTCAACGAGACAGACACTGGCGGCACCCCTTTACGTTGGGGGGATGCGGAGACTGTAAAAGATTTGGTACATTCGATGGCTCAACGTCAGGATTTTGGGGAAATTCTTGCTCTGGGATCGAAAGCCTTGGCCGATCATTTCCATGTTCCTGAGATAGCGGCGCAGGTCAATAATTTAGAGGTACCCTATCACGATCCCCGAGGCGCGACTGGAATGGCCTTGTCATATGCTACTTCACCTAGGGGAGCATGTCACAACCATAGTGATTATTTCTTGGTGGATGTTTACGGACAGACATTCGAGGAGGTTGGGATCGATTTCTTCCACCGACAAGAAGGTGTCGAAAAGGTCGCAAATATCGTTCGTCATCAGGATTGGCGGACGATGTGTAACTCATTGGTCCTATGTTATTTTGCGAATGTCGCACCAGACACAGTGCTTGAATTAATAAATCATGTCTCAGGTTTTGATTACCACCTCGAGGAATTGATGAGGATCGGCGAGCGAGCTTGGAATCTTAAACGAATTATTAACCATCGCATGGGTCTGATGGGAGCAAACGATCAGCTACCGAAGCAATTCTACAAGCCGCTTCCTGATGGTGGTTCGGCTGGATACGTGCTGCCCTTTGATGAAATGCTTGCAGCATACTATGAGACCCGTGGCTGGGATCCTAAGACGGGCAGACCCACTTCAGAACGACTACAGATGCTCGGACTTGATGAGTACATTGGGGATATCTGGAGTGAAGAACGGGGAGGGTAACTTGGTGAAAATCGTAACCGTTGAAAAGATGCGCGCCATCGAGAAGGCTGCTGATGCTTCGGGCTTGACATACGAACTGATGATGGAAAACGCTGGACGAGCAGTCGCCGAAGCCATCCAAGAGTATTGGCCAGACCTCCGTGGCATGAATGTGCTCATCCTCGTGGGAACGGGCAACAACGGTGGAGATGGGCTCGTGGCGGGGCATCATCTTGCGCAGGTTGGTGCGGAAGTTTCAGCTTATCTCACTCGTGAACGAACGGAAGAGGATGTAAATTATTCACGTTTAACAAAACGAGCGTCCCAAATCACCAGTGTTGAGAGGGATCAAAATTGGCAAGCACTTCGAAAAATGGTCAAAGACGCGGACATGATCCTCGATGCCGTTCTCGGGACAGGGTTCCAACTCCCCCTAAAAGGTGTGGCCAAGGATCTTTTGGGAAAGGTGAAGAATGAACTTCAACTACGAGATCGTTCACCCGTTGTTGTAGCTGTAGATTGTCCTTCCGGTTTGGATTGCGACACAGGGCAAATTACGGAGGAGACCTTAGCGTGTGATCTGACTGTGACGCTTGCAGCAGCAAAGCCGGGGCTCCTAACATTTCCTGGGGCGAACGCTGTTGGCCGGCTGGTCGTGGCTGACATCGGAATCAAAGCGGACCAAAAAGAATTCGCCGATGTAGATCTTGAGTTAGCAACATCTGATGTCCTTAAGAGATGGTTGCCTGCTAGACCGAAGGATGCTCACAAAGGCACCTTTGGACGTGCGTTAATCGTTGCAGGATCAGTCAATTTCCCAGGCGCAGTGGTATTAGCAGGTTTAGGAGCCTATCGTGTAGGTGCGGGACTGGTAACCCTAGCCGTGCCGGCCCCAATCCAAGCGATGCTTGTGCCTCAATTACCTGAAGCGACTTGGATTGTATTGCCCCACGAGATGGGGGTGATCGCTGAAGGCGCAGCGGTTGTCTTGGAGGAGGAACTGGAAACGACACAAGCGTTGCTTCTAGGTCCAGGTTTTGGTCAAGACCCAGCTACAGAAACGTTTCTGGAGAGATTTCTTAGTATGGGAGCTGGAATATCACGCGGGATGATCGGTTTTCTACACTCTGAGGAGCGCGAACGAGCTCCCATTTCTCTTCCTCCGTGTGTCGTCGATGCGGATGGCCTGAAGTTGCTCAAACGTATTCCCAATTGGCCCGATTTACTCCCTAAGCCATCCGTGTTGACCCCTCATCCTGGTGAGATGGCGGTGTTAACTGACCTCTCAAAAGATGAGATCCAGGAGAATCGGGTGGAGACTGCCAAAACGTGGGCAGTACGTTGGGGGCATGTCGTTGTGTTAAAAGGAGCTTTCACCGTGATAGCCGCGCCGGATGGACGTGTATCCGTACTGCCTTTCGCCACGCCCGCGCTAGCCAGAGCAGGCACTGGGGATGTCCTTGCAGGCGCGATTGTGGGGTTCCAAGCACAAGGGCTTGCAGCTTACGAAGCAGCAGTGCTGGGCGCTTATTTCCACGGTCGAGCTGGGGAACTAGCCGCAGAGATGATGGGTTCAGCTGCCAGCGTTCTCGCCGGTGATGTGGCTGATGGCTTGATTGAAGTGATGGCCGAACTATCGAGGTGAATCACTTGCCATGATTTCCTCGGATGGTATTCGCGGACATTGATTAATCAGGGGTGAGGTTGAGTAAAGAGAATGGGCGCACATCATGTGCGCCCCGGGTTTAAAACCAACAGTGTCTTTAAACTCTAAGTCAATCCGTTACGGCCCCTCTGGTTCCTTGAGAGACAACGGGATTTCATGCTTCTGTGGGTTCTTCGTCTCCAGCTATCTCTTCTGTCTCTGTCTTCTTCCGTCGAGTAGCACGCTTCCCGGTTTCGACTGCTTGTTCGATCCGACTCCGCTGTTCTTCGAGGATCACCTGACCGCGCTGCTGGAGGTCGCGTGCCTTTTCACGAGCGTCCTGTGCCATCTGTTCTGCTTTTACTCGTGTTTCTGTTGCAGTCTGTTCAACTTGATCTTTGAGTTCGATGCCTTTATCACGGATCATGGTTCGCGTCTCTTCTCCTGATTGGGGTGCAAGGAGTAGCGCAACAGCGGCGCCAACCAAGCCGCCCACAACGAAGCCAGTGATAAAAGCTCCAAAATCGCTATCTCTCTCAGCCATAATTCAACTCCTTTAGATGACGTCAGCGCCGATTTGAGGTGCCAAATCGCAAAAGTTCGATGGCACGTCGCAACGCTGCTATATAGCTGTTTACTTTAACGACTGGCTCAACAAGATTATCGCTCAAGAAAGTAGTTGTGCCACGTAGTGTGTTGATCGTTTCATTGGTCGAATCCAGGATGGGTTTGACTTCATTCTGAAGCATCGTCGTCAGTCGGGCTAGTTGTGTGATCAGTACGATCAACACCAACCCTATCAGCAAGGATTCTATAGCCATGAAGATGATGACGATATCTCGGATGGTCTCGGTTTTATTAGGGTTATTGACCATCGAGATTACGGCGAAAACCACTCCGGTGATGAGCAGAAGGACGAGAAGTCCAGCTCCGATTACCCACAACCGTGAACCCTCACCCTCTGCGGTGGTTTGTGAGGTTTCGAGTGGGTGTGGAAGGCGTTCGGTGGTTTCTTCGCTCATGTTGTTGACATTATAGCATACTGGACGTTTAGCTTTTACGGGTGGGTGGTTTTCGTTTGTGACGATTACGTACGGATTTTCGCTCAGGACCAGCCAGGAGATTCGCGATGAATAAGCCTATCCCAGTTGCTAAGAAGGCTGGAAGAAGGTTCAACGTCCCTATTCGTAGGATATCTAAATTAAGCCACGTTCCCACCAAGTGACCTATAAAGAATGCGACCCACGCGGTCAACACAAAAAGTCCGAGACGAGCAGCACTACCGCCTCGGAAAAGGTGAAATAGCAAACCACATGAGGTTGCGATCAAGATGCCCAGGAAGAGGTTAGGTGGATTCACGATCGGATAATCCCTCCTCCGAGGCAAATCTCACCCTGATAGAAGACAGCCGATTGTCCTGGTGTGATGTCTGGTAAGTCGTTTTCTAACTTCACGCGAATATATCCATCCTCTAGCAATTCCAACGAACTTAGCACTTCTCGAGATTTATAACGCACCTGTACACCCACTTTGAATCTGTCATCGGGTGCGTCACCCCGAATCCAATTTACCGGTCCGGCAAGGAAATGATTACGCCCTAAGCTCGATCTAGGTCCAACGACGAGGGTATTTGTGTTGATCACTTTTTCCAACACATAAAGAGGATAGGATTTCGTAACACCAAGTCGACGACGCTGACCTATGGTGTAATTTAATAAACCCTGATGTTCGCCTAAGATTTCTCCTTCATGGCTAATAATCGGACCTGGTATCGGAGACACATTCTGCTGATGTAAAAAATCTCGGTAGTCACCATCTGGAACGAAACAAAGATCCTGGCTTTCAGGCTTTTCTGCCACTGGAAGGGCCATCCGATGAGCATGCTCTCGTACCTCTTTCTTGGTGAGAGCTCCAAGTGGGAATAGTGTATGGCTCAGATCATCCTGGTTGAGGATGCTTAGCACGTAGGACTGATCCTTTTCTTGGTCCCTCCCGCGCAGCAGAAAGAATTGACCATTTCGCTCCTCTATTCGTGCATAATGTCCGGTTGCGAGGTAGGTGGCTCCCATTAATTGAGCATGCTCGAGGAGCGCGCCCCAACGGATGTGGCGATTGCAGACGATGCAGGGATTCGGCGTAAGACCTTGCGCATAGCCATCGAGAAAGTCGTTTACAACCTTCTTTTTGAATAGATCTTGCACGTCAAAGAGATGGAATGGAACGTTTAGGTGAGCCGCAACACGCCTTGCGATGGCCACATCTTCAGGCGAACAGCATCGATTACGGTTATCTGGACCCGATCCCCAGAGGCGCATCATCAGGCCGATGACATTTTCACCTCGCTCGACGAGCAATCCAGCCGCAACAGAACTATCCACGCCGCCGCTCATAGCGACCGTTATGAGGCGGTTTGGTGAACCCACTTCAGATCTTTCGAGGAGCATATGGCCTTCAGGCATGGTCGAATTCTATCATGGGGATAGGTCTTAATCCCAGGGGATGAGTTTATGTAAAATAACTTAAATAGAGTCGATTGAGATTAAAAACCTCACGAAGTTCGACATGGGAACAGTGCCTCTTCTTAAAGTAGTGTGTATAATGTTCACACCTAAAGTATTGTAGGAGATCCGAAAAGATGCTATCCACAATTGAATCGATTCACGCACGCGAAATGTTAGATTCGCGCGGCAACCCCACAATTGAAGTCGATGTCGTATTGTTTGATGGAAGTTTGGGTAGGGCAATGGTCCCCTCAGGTGCCTCAACGGGGGTCCACGAAGCCCTAGAACTACGAGACGGTGAAGCAAATCGCTACCGGGGAAAAGGGGTCATCAAAGCTGTTGAAAATGTTAACGTCGAAATCTACGAGATGCTTCTAGGATGGGATGCGTTCTCACAAAGAGCAATCGACATGGCTTTGATCGAACTTGACGGAACCGCGAACAAGTCTCGCTTAGGGGCGAACGCGATCCTTGGCGTCAGCCTGGCCATCGCTAAGGCCGCGGCGACTTCGTTGGGAATTCCTCTTTACCGTTATATCGGAGGTGTTTCTGCTCATGTTCTTCCGGTGCCAATGTTGAACATCTTGAACGGAGGCGCCCATACCGGTTGGCAGTCGACCGATGCTCAGGAGTTCATGATCATGCCCGTTGGAGCTGCGACCTTTTCTGAAGGTCTTCGGTGGGGTGCTGAAATCTATCACTGCTTGCGTGATGTACTGAAAGACAAAGGCTATACGGCGTTGGTAGGAGATGAGGGGGGCTATGCGCCTTCTTTGAAAGCGAACGCTGAAGCCGTAGATGTTATTCTTGAAGCGATAGATAAAGCAGGATATAAACCGGGAGAACAAGTGGTCTTGGCCTTGGATCCAGCGGCTTCGGAATTCTACGAAGAGGAATCAGGACGCTATCATCTTCGACGTGAGGGACAGAAATTAAGTGGTGAAGAAATGGTGGCTTTCTGGAAATCGTGGGTTGACCAATATCCGATCGCTTCCATCGAAGATGGTTTAGCACAGGATGATTGGGAAAGTTGGCAGTTGATGACGAAGGAACTCGGTGATCGAATTCAGATTGTCGGGGATGACCTGCTTGTGACCAACCCGAAGCGAGTACAGAAGGCGATCGACATGCATGCCTGCAATTCCTTGCTCGTGAAGTTGAACCAAATTGGAACGCTCACTGAGACCATCGAGGCCGTGGAGTTATGCCAAAGGTCTGGATGGCGGGCTGTGACCTCCCATAGATCCGGTGAGACAGAGGACACGACTATAGCTGATCTGGCTGTAGCGTTGAATGTGGGCCAAATCAAGACCGGTGCGCCAGCACGATCCGATCGTGTGGCAAAATACAATCAATTACTGCGAATTGAGGAGGAGTTAGATAGCTCTGCTATCTACGCTGGTTGGTCGGCGTTAAAGGCACCGAATCGATAACCCAGCATACGAGAAAGTGAACTTGTTGCTAAAAACGGGGGCAGGGTCGCCTGCCCCTGAATCATTTCTGCTTTGGAGAACGCTCAAGCCCTTCCCTGGCGAATTGCACTTCAATCCAATGTCCCTTCCTCTTCTGGTTCCAGCCCTTCGGCGCGGACACCAGGAGCTGGAGTGCCACAAAAAGGACAGATCTGCCAAGGGAGTTCCATTAATCGGTCACAATTTGTGCACGGCTTTCGGAGCCTAGTTAGACAGTGTGGGCATATCTGCCAGTCAGTCTGAAGACGAGCGCCGCAACCAGGACATGCAGGTCTGTCTTCAATCTGAGAAAGCAAAGCCTCTTCCTCCAGAGTATGTCCGTAGACTTCGTTAAGCGTGTGTCTTGGACGGAGGACCAGGTAGATGACCAAACCAGGCAGGTTCAACACAGCAACGACCAGCGCAGCTAAGATTTGCGCAAGGCGATCCTGAGATCGTGATCGAATATCACGATAGGCCCAGAATATCAGGCTTAACCAAAGCGCGGCTAAAAACGCGCCAAAGAAAGCTGTCAGATATGTGAGAAGATTTCCGAGCGAACTTAGATTGATGATTGGTGGCATGGAAAGCTCCTACAGGCCGAGATTATAGCATGCGTTCATTTTTTTCATAGTGATGCAATACAGAACAAAAAACCACATATATGAAATGGATAAGTATATAAGGTGTGGACTTTACTCATACCCTATACATATTCATCTTCTCCAAGTGGACGCTGTTGCTTGTAGCAGGCTCATGCAATGAACGAACCGCGTTGACATGGCGGAACGACTGAAGTATAGTCCACACACCACACACATCGGCATAAGAATTGCACCTGGAGGCAGATATGGGGGACAGAAAGCCAGGTTACCGGATTACCGATCTCGCCACTTCAGATCGACCGCGTGAACGCTTGGCAAGCCTGGGCGCAGGAGCACTTTCTAACGCTGAATTGATCGCTATTCTACTGCGAACCGGGATCGAGGGGATGAATGCTGTGCAATTAGCGCAGAGGGTGTTGATGGATTGCGGTGGGTTAACCGGCTTACATAAGACGCCGTTTGAAGAACTTCGCTACCGGCGCGGAATCGGACCCGCGAAAGCGGCGCAATTAAAGGCGGCGGTGGAGTTGGGTCGACGCCTGTCGGTAGCTCTTCCAGAAGAACAACCCACGATCCAATCCCCCGAGGACGCAGCGGCCCTTCTACTGTATGAGATGGGAGCGTTAGAACAGGAGCATTTTAGGGTGTTGCTGTTGGACACACGCAATCGTCTGATCCGCATGGTGGAGGTCTATCAGGGATCTCTAAACGCCTCTTTAATTCGTGTGGGCGAGGCCTTCAGAGAGGCTGTGAGGTCAAATGCGGCCTCGATCATTGTGGTTCACAACCATCCTAGTGGAGATCCAACCCCAAGCCCAGATGATGTCAGCGTCACACGGGCATTGGTTGAGGCTGGTCGAATTTTGGATATCGAGGTCCTCGACCATCTCATTATCGGCAAGAATCGGTTTGTATCGCTTAAGGCTAAGGGCTTAGGTTTTATTACCACCTAGCTGGGGGTATCTTGTGGACTACCAAATTCTTCTGCTTCCGCGAAGTGGGTACTGGTCCTGGGTTCGTGCTTGTACTGAGTATGTAATGGCATTTGGACCGAATTTAACACCAGACCCTGTCACCGCAGCACAATATATGACTCCGAGGCAAGTCATCACATTCCCATTGATCCCTGGAGGCTTTCCGGAACAGGGTGAAATTGAACGGTGGTTCCTGGCGCACTATCCGGGGATACGGTTGGATCCAATCGAGGTCACCAAACCCGGTAAGCTAAAGAAGGTCTTGGACAAACGTGTTGAAGAGAACGATCGTTATGGTCAAAAACAGCGACCATTCTATCTTCTTTGGCCTACAGATTTCGCTGTGATCACGCAGGAGTTCCGAGCGAATCCTCAGATCTATGGGCGCTGGGGTTTTCCGGGGCATGAAGGAGTCGATTTCAGGGCTCGGACTAACACCAACATCTATTGCTGCGCGGATGGTGAGGTTTACCGACTTCATTCCAATCCAAAAAGCCACCCATATGGCATCCATGTTCGTTTGCGACACGAATTCAGTTACAAAACTGTCTACGCACATTTGATAGAAGCTTTCATTAAGGAGGGGGAGATTGTGAAGGCTGGTCAGGTGATTGGTCTGGCAGATACAACAGGCGCATCTGTTGGATCCCATCTCCATCTGACGCTGAAACGTGATGGTGCCACAGAGCGAGGGGAGACAGATTATCCCAAAGATATCATCGATCCGACACCTTACCTGGTTTGGCCAGAGTTCAGTTTTGCAAAATCCTTTAACGGAAATCCTTGGTCGGCAGGGAAATGTTTGATTGGAGCACATGGCAGGGTTGGAGGTCCTTTAGAAGAAGGCGATGTGGAAGCGATCAAAAAAGCCCGTCTAGAAGCTGTAAAACTGGATCAAACTGAAACCAGCGAAACGGTTAAGAAGCTGAAAGAGATCAATCCGGCGATGTTCCTCGTCGTTCGTCTTACCTCGGATTTTTCCGACGCTTCGATCTCGGCAAAAAGCTTCATATCAAAAGTCGAACCAGAGATGGGTAGGCTCTACCATTTAGGGGTGCGCGATTTTGAGGTCCATGCAAATCCGAACCTTCAATCGGAGGGTTGGGAGCGTTCTTGGCGTGGAGGGAAGGAATTTGGCCTCTGGTTTGGAGAAGTGGTTGAGCATCTACAAGCCGTCTTCCCTTCAGCGCGTTTCGGGTTTCCAGGATTATCATCAGGAGGTAGGGTGTCAGGTTGGCGGGAAGATAGTGAACGCTTCCTGGTCGATGCGGAGGAAGCCGTCATGCGGGCTGATTGGGTTGGGGTGAATTGTTATTGGACGGACACTGTTGGCATGAAGTCGATCCATGGTGGGCGGCTCTATGAAACATACCGATTGCGCTACCCCGACAAACTTTTGTTTATAACCGAATTTTGTAACCCATCGTCCCAGGTTGGACAGGCGATCAAGGGTCAGCAATACTTGGATTTCTATCGAACACTTCGTGACACGTCGGGAATATGTGCAGTTTTTGCCTATGCGTTGTCCGCTGTTTCCGGACATGATGCAATTATCTGGCGAGACAAGAGCGGAGATCAGAATCGCATCCCCAGCATCATCGGAGACCGGATCTTCTAGGGTCCAAACCCAGCTAACCTGCCCGCTGGGCAATCTCTTTCACATCTTACCAAGAAACTGGAACTCGTTGAAGGCGATAATCGCGATCCCGATAATTAACGTGGCCATTGTCTCGACCGTACTCCCAAAGACGATGGGTCACATGTACGTCCTGCTCGCAATAGTCAAGGACTTGTTCGATCTTCCCTTCGCGAAACCACTGCACGGCGATAATCCCATCCGCGCTCTTTGATTCACTTAGGGTTGCCTCAGCAAGGTTTTCAAGGGAAAGACGAAAGCCGAGATATTGATAGATATGGTCAAGTAGATCGATCGTTTTTTGAACCAGATCTTGATCGCACAAGAGGCCATAAGGCCGCAACACTTGGTAATCAAAACGTATCACGTTGAAACCGATCACCTGATCGGCGCTCAGAAGTTGTACGATCAACTCGCTCGTGTCCTGCTCAACAAATTTGAATACCTCCCCAGTTTCAACTTGTAGCAGGACTGCAACTGCAAGACCTAATTTGTCGATATTTGACCAACCACCGACTTCGTGGGCAAGCTGTTTCGTTTCAAGATCGAATACGAAAGTGCCGCTATTCAAGATGCCTTCTCCTTTCGTCGGACGATCATGCTATCTCATTCAAGGGAGTAGCCATTGGTTTTCCTAACGATTGCATGCCGTTTATACCGTAAATCCTCTTTAAGCTCCATCCCTTCTTTCCACAATCTGGATGCATTGAGACAAGGTCGAACGTTCCGAACATTTTAATCCTATGGGAACAAGTAGGAGATTTGTGAGGATGATTCATTTCGCAGGGAATATCATAGCGTCACATTGTATCTTGCCCAGTGTGTTCTTTGCATGATAGGAGTACGGGTGGTTATGGGAGCGCCCTCGAGTTTCGATGCAAGATTCCGCCGTCAAATTTCAGCTCGAATGCGGGTCTACATGGAGAAGAGGCTAACGAATCTGGGTGATCATATCCCAAGGATTGCCATGAGTGGAGTGAGCGTAAAGGGACTGAGTAATGTTGTCGCTAAAACAGCTCCAGTGACAAATTCAGGTTCGACATCATACTCCGTCGCGATCACTGTTGTCAGAACAGCCGTGGGCATCGCTGATTCGAGAATGCCTGCCTGTCGACCGACACCAGACAAGCCCACCAAGTTCGCCACAAACCATGCGATAAGAGGCGAAGCAAACATTCTCAATCCCATTGAGGCAAGAAGAAGATCTTTACGTTTTGGCAAACCAGCGCGCGCCATCTGCATTCCCAGGAGTATCAACATCGAGGGTACCGCGGCGGATCCCAGAAGTTCGATGGGACGCCATAAGGCAAGAGGTAGATCTATATCGTTTAGGCGCACCAATAAGGCGAGCGGGATCGCGTAGACGGACGGCACTTTTAACAAACCCACCAATGCTTTCCTTGGTGAAACGTGTCCTACAGCTGCTACATACACACCGACAGAATTTAATAACATCGCGCTGGTGACAAAAAAAATACTTGCCCAAAGTAGGCCCATCTTACCCAAAGCAAAAGAGTTGAGTGAAAGACCATAGTTGCCGGAATTGATGAAAGTAGCTGTGAGAATAAAAGCGGCTGCGGTAAGTGATTCTAGCTTCAGGGCGCGGCAAACTACATAGCTCAATGCTCCAACGATCACCAAAACGATGATCGTAAAAACCGCCATCCGCACAATATCATCGGCTCCAATCTCCGTTGAGGCAAGGAGTGAGAAGACAAAAGCTGGTGTTAATGAATAGAAGATCACTCGCGAGAGGGGTCGCGGATCAATTCGGAGCATACGTTGAAGCAAGAAACCGACACCGGCGATAAGAATGATCGGTAGTATGTTGTTGGCGAAAAGGCTGGGAAGCGAACTCAAAAGTCTAATTCCTCGCTGTCGTCAAAATCGATGAGAAGAAAATCGCGGGTGTCATTAACGAAGGCGAGGTGGTCAAGAGCTTCCTCGAGGGTTGTAGTAAGTTCATCGTCAATTGCGCTGTCAAGCAGTAAGAGCAAAGCATCTGCTGCTTCCTCACCACCAATCTGTCCTAGCGCCCAAATCGCGGAATCGCGAACCTGATTATTCACATCATCTAATAGCTCAATAAGGGGCTCGATGGCTTCCCGCAATTCTAGCTCACCTGCCGCCCTTGCTGCTTCTTTGCGGATGATAGGAGAAGGGTTAACCAATTCAACTATCACATAAGGCCCCCATTGATCGCTTGCTGAGCGACCCATCGCAAACAACGCTGATCGCATGTAGGCCTCGTCACCAGAGCGGTAAGCTTGATCGATCAGAGGAGGTACTTCTTTACGCGAAGAGAAACCGAGTGACTCGAGACTGTGTCTGCGTACTTCTTCGTCTTGGTCCTCACGGGTAGACCTGATGAGTTCCTCTTCGATCTGATGCAGGAGATCTTCGGATAGTTGATCAATCTCACCCAACCAAACAAATAAACCGAGAGCTTTGGCTGCCGCAGATCGGACTAGTGATGTCGGATCTTGATTAAGGGTTTCTAGGAAGTGAGGCACGAGATCTGGGCTCTCACATTCCCACAGATTTTGGATGGCAATCGCTCGAACATCGGAATCGGAATCCGATAGGGCTAATCGATTGACTTGCTCAAAGGTAAGTTCGAACCTCAATTCTGCCTGTATCCCAATCTCATGGATTAACATACGTCGGCGATCAACCGGAAATTGATTCCATACTTCACGAAGCTGTTTTACACGCTCAGCATCCAGATCCGAGAGTTCTGACAATTTGGCGGTCGGAAAGGGTTGAGCTTCATCCGAAAGCAATTCAAGCAGTTGTTCAAAGGAGGTGGTCATGGCAGCACTTGCCACACCTTATCATGGAAGCGAGATCGGGTTGACGAAATCTTGGAGATTGATATAAATCATCAAAGCCAGGAGAAGTGTGAAGCCAATCGCGTGCACCAGCCCTTCATGGCGCGGTGAAATACGACGCCTGAATACGACCTCGAATAAGATAAACATCAATCGACCTCCGTCCAACGCCGGGAGGGGGAGCAGGTTCGCAAGCGCTAGACCGGTACTGATCACACCGATCATGTTTAGTGTAAGGAATGGTCGCTGGGCTGAGCGATCGATCGAGTTAGCCCAGGCAAGCAAGTCGTGGATACCTTTTAATCCACTGATGCGAGTTTCCTCAGGGGAGGCGGTTCCAGAGATCAATCGCCCAGGCAATCGGATAATAGCGTTAACCTGAAGGCCGATGTTTTCTATTCCAATCTTGGCTGCATCAGGCCAACTCATGGTTTTTGCTGGATGCCCAAGAGTAACACCGACAGGTCCTTGATCAGAAGGATATTGTTCTCGGGGTATCACTTCGACCGTAATTTCTTGTCCCTCGCGTAAGAGCGTGATTTCGGTCACCATTCCTATACGCGATTTGACCGCGGCTACCATACTGTCCGTACCTGTGATCTGCTGGTCATCGACGCTGAGGATGAGGTCACCAGTCAGAATCCCGGCCTGAGCTGCAGGTGTGTCTTCCACTACTTGAATGACTTGAACCTGTTCGAAATCTGGGGCGGAAAACTTGAAGGCCAACAGGAAAGCCAAAAAAGCCAAGAGGATGTTGGCAGCAGGACCTGCGAGCAGTACGGTCGTCCGCACCCGTTTACTCGAAGCAGCAAATCCTCCGGGTACGCTTGGGTCGTCCTCACCTTCCGGGAGGTTGAACCCTCCGAAAGGAATCCAGTTGAGCGTGTACTTGGTCCCTTTGAATTCAAACAACGTTAAGATCCGGGGGGGATAACCAATCCCAAATTCCTTGACCTTAACACCGGACAATTTTGATGCGATAAAGTGGCCAAGTTCATGACCGATAATGAGTGTTCCCAACACTACGACGAAAAGTATGAAATCAGACACAAAGTTACCTTCTTCCCTTAGAAATGTACTTATCGGATTATATCATTGCGATTTCGTCGTGATTGTAGCTAAATAGTCATCTTTTTAGCAAGCCAATCATACTCGTTACAGCGTTCGTATATTGATCTAATGGACGATAGACAGGAATGGGATCCACATACCCAAGTGGAATCACAAACAACCCGGTACGGATTGAAATGAGAGCATTGAACGCTATTCGCTTGTGTAAAATAGGATGGATTAAAGAACCCTAGCTTGATTGCCTGGGCTAGCACGCAGCAACTGAATTACACCAGGTAGACGACGTAACCGTTTCTCGATCCTGTCTGCATATTTCCTCGTGCAGATGCAGTGGACATTCGGACCTGCGTCAATCGTATAACACACCTCATAACCCTCTGCACGCCATCTTGTCACCTCGTTCATTATCTGAAGAGTCTCGGGATACCAGTACATCAATGACGGTGTGGAGGTGAGCATCACAGCATGCATGAGGTTGCTGTCCAATTCCGTAATCGAAGCTAGCGAGGGAAAATCGCGATCGAGGATTGCTCTTCGACATTCCTTCAACCTGCGAGGAGCGTCTGCCACGCGCGCGTTCTGCAACGGACTTGTATCCGCTAAGGCATGACCTTCGGTAGAACCAACTCCTTTATGCTCTTGATTCACGATCACGATCAGATCTTGAAGGTCCCAGTGATTTGAGGGTGCAAGGACCTCGGCATAAGAATCTTCATCGGTCTCGTTTGCATGCCATTCGACGAAGCCTCCGAAGATCGATCTGCAAGCCGAGCCTGAGCCGAGTCTGGCTATCCTGGACAACTCAATAGGCTGTAAAGAGAGACCAGCAGCAGAAGTTCCAGCCACGGTTAGCGCAGCGAAAGCTGAAGCTGAGGAGGCAATTCCTGCACCGACGGGGAAGTTGGATCGGCTTTCCACCTTTGCGCAGTATTTAAACCCCGCTATAAGCCGGATGCGATCAAGATGCTGTGAGACACGCGCAGAGGTCGAAGCGGATGCTGATCGATCATCGATAAAGACGTGATCCGAGGTCAGATTTTCGTCGAAGGTAACGGTGGTTTGGGTTTCCAAACCACCGAGAGTCAAGGAAATCGAACCATTGCATGGTATTCGTAGTGCATGATCTCTATTTCCCCAATACTTGATAAAAGCGATATTGGGGTTTGCGACTGCAATGGCAGTTCTTATTGCCATTTTTAATTACTTATCCTCGCCATGAGGTGAAGTCTAGCATAAATGCATCCCTCTTGGGAGTTACATCTAAAGTGGTGAGGTCAATAAGCGTTGGATAGCAGTTGCACGTTTCCCAAGCGAACATTCTGTAAGCCGGCATCGCGAGCAGCTTCAAGAGCTTCACCAGCGTGACGAGACGAAGTGTAAGGGAGATCATCGAGGTAGAAATTGGGGTGAAATCCGAGAAGTGCATATGGTATGTTTGGATTATGATCTGCAATGAAACGTGCGATTTTGGCTACCTCATCGGCGTCGATGTAACCAGGGACGAGCAATGTGCTTGCCACAACCAATGGTGGATCAGGGCGTTCGTCAAAACGCTCAGCAGCAAGGGCAAAATTTTCTAACGTTCTGGCATTCGAGGCGCCTGTCAAGAAGCGATGGAGATTTGAATCGTAGGCTTTGAGGTCAAATTTGATACATCCGCGACTGTTCAGCGATAACTCTAACGCCACTCGCAGCAATCGTGGGTGCATCGTCCCAGCGGTCTCCCAGCAGATTGCTATACCCCGTTTCTCAAGCAATCTGCTAGTGGCGATGGCATGAGGCATTTGACTTGCTGGATCTCCGCCGAAAAAGCAAACGCAGTGCGTTCTTTCGTTTGCACATGCGGCCATATCTTGAGCGCTTAGGGCTTGAACATTCCCCTGCTTATCACGTCTTGGGTCGGCGGTTCTGAAGTGCCAATTTTGGCAGAACAAGCAATTCAATGTGCAGCTAGCGTAGAAGACTGCAAGGTTGTGACGGCCATAACGCGAATGACCGTCGCAAACCCAATCCGCTACGCAGTTGGTAGGAAGCGGATCTCGGTACCAGTGAAGTATTCCCCTGGAAGGTGTTCCAGCATAGTGATATAAGCGACCATCGCGAACGATTCTGAGACCGCAAAATCCCCGCTCACTTTCGCCGATGACGCATTGGCGAGAGCATAACCCACATTGAATCCCTGCCTCCGTCTTTGGAGGGGCCTCCGGAAGGTTGAACGCTCTCCGTGATAGATGGTGAGTCTCAGCCACGTGCTCCAAGGCGGTCGATGGATCTTGTCGTACGCAAGATAAGCAGACCCCAAGATTGCGTGCGATCAAAGGTGAAGATGTGTTGCATATGACGCAGGATGTGTTGTTCATGAATCGATTTGGATCCTGTGGTGAAGAACTAATGATGGCATTGTTGGATAAGAACAGGTTGATTTCACGAAAAATAGAATGATACAACGCCTGAAAACTATGCTTAACCTTCCACTACCTCAACCTTCGTGCCGCCCGGCATAGAGACGGTCACATCTCCCGGATCAGAATGTACGAACGGCGATGTCCAGCGGAAGATCCAGTGGGCGTCCTCAGGCCGGGCGTTCACACATCCGTGTGACATGGGCACTCCGAAGTTATTATGCCAGTATGTGGCATGGATCGCGATCCCGGTGCCCACAAAGAGTGTCGTCCAACCTATGCCTGGAAGATCATATCCTCCACCGGTAGTCCCTCCACTCATGTGGAGTGAGACGACTTTACGCCATATGGGATGAGAACCGAGCGGCGTGGACCATTTATCGATGGGATTTCCTTCTGCATCGAATTTGGCACCCGAGGATATCCGGCAATAGAAAACCTCGCTCGTACCTTCGAAGCAGGAAAGGGTTTGATAATTCAGATTGATCAGAATTCGTTTCTCTTCAACCTCGGGATTGATGCTTGCCAAGTCATCGGAACCAAGAGGACGAAAGGCTTCCGCTACAGCCCAAAAGATGTCCCCATACGTTCCATAACGTTCGTTCACACGATACCAAACCTGTCCTCGATCATCCGTTTTGATCTGATCTACCCAAAGAATCTGGCTGAAATAAAGGCGTGGAGAAAGATTTTCTTTAAGCCACGGGGAGCGAGGCGGGGGATTGTCGAGTATCAAATCGACCCAGGGAACCGTCACCTCCACCCAAATTCCCGATCCAGTGCTGGTTTGAGGAAGCGAGTCTACAGGTTGGTTGGGTTGATCAAGCACAGGCTGGAGTAGAGGAGCCCAAATATAGCCCTCATTTGTTTCAACCCACCTAAGATTGGGTTCGTAGATGGAATGTGTGCTCCCTACAACCTCTCGCAACCATGGAACGACCGCATCATCGTAGATCACACCAACAGACTGGCTGTTCCCATCCGGTCTTGCCTTAATATCGACTTTACCCTTGCACACTCTACCCAACCTCTCAGAAGGAGGGAAATCATCTAAAACGCGCGGGTTTAATACATACCCACCTAGTCCTAAGGCAGCTAGCTTTAGTGCATCCCGGCGTGAGAAGTGTTGAGCTTGGTCCATCCGACTTTCAAACGTAAGTTATGAAATCCCTTCTATAGATTTTTGAGATAATATTCAAAGATCAGTATGTAAGGTCTCTCACAAATTCGTCATTCTAGTGACGACAATAAGCATAATCGCAAGCATAAGACCTCGTCAATATTCTCATGGAATAGGTTGGCGAATAATTTCACCCTCATGTCTGGGTTTAGCATAAAGGATGGCGAATGCTTGTGAGAGCTAGCGGGGGTGGAGAGCGGGGTAGTAGAATACAGACAAATGACGTTAGAAAACCGATCGCTGCGATCTAGTTTCTTGTTCTTCATAACACTCGCCTTGTATGGAATGCTGGGTTTGTTCTTGGGTGCGTGCAGTTCCATTAAAGAAGTGCCTGAGGTCACGCCAACCGAGGAGGTGACAAGTACTTCAATCGTCGAATCCACACCCACTTTGTTTTCCACCTATACTCCGTCACCTCCTCGTGTGATTCTCTTGATCTCGCAGGAGACTGACATGGAGCTTTTGTCGTCCCTGGAAGCAATGATCGATGAATTGGCGACAGAGGCTGGATATGTGCTGGAGACGCGAACAACATTATCGGCAGACGAGATCGATCCTTCATTCCGACTAGTTGTTGGCCTTCCACCGGATCATGGCTTGGAGGTGCTTGCTGAATCTTCAAAACAAGTTCAATTCCTGGGCGTAGGCCTCCCCGGACTGTCACCTACGAGTAATCTAAGTGTTGTCGGACCCATGGGCTTCCGACCAGATCAACTAGGTTTTTTGGCGGGATACATCGCTGCTGTTATAACCCCTGATTGGCGAGTTGGTGTGATCGGTCGCAGCGATATGTCGACTGGGCTTGCAGCAATGAACGGATTTATGAACGGTGCAGGCTATTTTTGCGGGACATGTAGACCTGTTTATCCGCCCTATATACAGTACCCTATACAAGTAGGTCTTTCTCAGTATGAGATCGAGAGCACATGGCAGAGCGCGGTTGATATTTTGACCCAAGCCTCCGTGGAGACCGTCTTTGTATCATCAGAGATTGACAATCAACAATTGCTTTTGGCGTTGACGGAGAGTGGGATGGTCCTGATCGGTGGTAACAGCCCAGTGGATGAGCTTCAGCCCAATTGGGTCGCCACGCTTCGTCCGGATCCGGGACGAGCAGTACGAGATATGTGGGCAGATCTCCAGAAGGGTCAAGGTGGAGCGAGCGTCCCGGTACCGATTCTGATTACGGATGTAAATCCTGATCTACTTAGCCCTGGAAAGCAACGTTTGGTCGAAGCGATCTTGCTAGAACTTATGGAAGGCTTCATCGCTACAGGGGTGGATCCACTCACAGGTGAAATTTATTAAAAAAATCCGACATTTGACAGCCAACCAGCTTTAATGCATACTGGCCACCTATGAGGTGCAGATAACAAGGAAAAAATAGACAAAACATCTGATGATCAGGAGGTGACTGCGAGGAAAATTTTACATTGTCAATGATGGGACATTGATAAGATTCACGCAGATGATAACCTTTTTCAAACGGAGGATGACAATGGATGATTATTTATCTTTCCGCAAGATGATCACCCCGATCATTATTCAGGTTGTTTTCTGGATTGGGGCAGTTTTAGTAGCTCTCTACGGTCTGTGGATGATCTTCTCCGGTGCAACAGCTAGTTTTGGAGGCGGTCAATTAGTCTTGTCTGGTTTAGTTACGCTACTCCTTGGACCGCTATTTTGGAGAATATTCTGTGAGTTGCTGATCGTTGTCTTCCGCATCAACGATACACTAACAGAGATCAAAGGGGCCAAAGGGGCTAAAAAATAGATTCGATCGATTGATCTGATGTGAGACTGAATAGTACTGCTAGGGAATACTCGCGATTGGGGCTGTCCTATATGGGCAGCCCTATGCACTCTAACATCGATACACTATTGCTGTAGCCGCAGGCTTTAGCCTGCGTGTCCATACGCATCCTTAAGGGGGATTACATTTGATTTCAAATCCGCAGCGTATGGCCGTAAACACTTAGATTGCATTCTTCGAAGCCGTCTATGGTTCAAGACCATCCTCCCCGATAAGCCCCCATACCTCAATATAGGGGATTATCTTATCTGGTCCGATGCCATAAAGAGCTATCAGGTTACCATCTGGAGATATTGCCAAGCTACGGATGGATGAGAGGTCCATTTCCTGGCTGAGTAGGTAATCGCCGTTCGTGAGATCGATGAGATGCACGTTTTGATCGTCATCGCTGGCTACTAAAAGATTCCAGTCAGGGGTAACTGCAATGCTTCGGACCCCTTCTATTGAAAGGAATCGGATCTCCTCACCGGTAGCAATATCATAAATCCTTACCCCCTCCGTGACATGGATCATTAATCTTTCACCATCTTGTGAAACAGATAAAAATCTATAAATGCGGGTGGGCAACTCGATTGAGCTCAACGGTCGACCATCCAAATCGACAACTGGTAAAACCCCATCAACATCATCGAGGATTAGGGCGCCTTCACCACGGGGCACAAACACCACCCGCTTCTGTTCGCAATGGAGTTCGGTTCTCGAGATCTCTTCCCAGGACCAGCGATCCCATCGAATGATGTTTCCATCGTAATCAACGGTCACAAGAATGTCGCTACTTTCGGTGAAATGCAAACCCCTCAAATAGTTGATGGCAGGCTCAAGAATTTGAACAATGTCACCGGAATGCAGATCCCAAACAATAACCCTATTCATGTCGCTTCCAGCTATGAGCGAATCATCAGGAGACGTTGCTAGGAAACCAGGTGAAGAATTGACGGGGCCAAGGAGGTCGGGCAAGTAGTCGTTGCTCGTCAAATCCAAACGTTTTACCAACAATCCAGCTCCAGTGAAATACATCACAGGATGGTGAGGTGAGAAATAAATCATGGCACTATATCTTGAAGCAATTTTTATTTGGGATAGCCGAAACAGGAACTGGTTCGAGGTCACACTATGGAGTGGAGCGAGTGGGGTGCTAGCAAACAGGAAAGGTGTGATGCTTGGTGAAGGCGTAAGCGTTGCAGTGGGGGTTAAAGAAGGTGTCTGGGTGGATGTCGGATTTGGTGTGTAAGAAGGAACGATCGTTGGGGTTGAGATACTTGCTTGAACGGTTGTAAGGGTTGGGATTGAAAATGGTTGAACCTGCTTTTGAGACGTCTTGGCACAACCTGATAAAATGGTAATCGTTATCAATACGAGCGTGGGTATCATCCTCGATTTCATGACTTCCTTAGCTCCGATGAGCGTTTCTGGTTATAGGAAGACATACCTAATAGCCAATATGAACCTTGCAATATCCTGGATAGCTTCATGCACATGTGTGCTAATTCTGGAAAAATTGACCTTCACAATTAACCCTATTTTCCTGTACTATAGTACTGCAATACTTCAGGGGAATGAGAGTCATTAGGATTCGTTGGACCTATCAATGAAGTCTAAGGTCGCGCTTGTCATAACTTGTGCACTTGCCTTGGTCGTCGTAACCGTGGCGTGGGCAGGGTATATCGGACCGAATCGCAAAACCACGAAAAAAGTCCGCGATCCAAAAAATGACAAGTGGACCTTGATCATGAACAATCCCCCTATAGGATGCCCCTCGAAATGCACCATCATTCATACATGTGACGAGCATCCATCCGTTCCTCGCCAGGAGAAGTTGTGCTGCGGTGAAGGATCAGGCTGGAAGGCAGATTCGTCTTCCTGCTTAATGGCATTCAAAACGATCACCGTCAACTTACCACCAGCGACCGTATCCGGTTCGATTAGTTGTGGATCACCGGGGGATGATTCTTGGTGTTGTGGTGCTCCCTCCTTGGATCTGAGTGCAAACGAACCTCTCGAAGGAGAAGTGATTACCCGTATTGAAGGACCTTCAGGTGTGCTTTGCAATCCACCAAACAAGCCCAAAGTATCTTGTTCGTGGATAGATGGAGGTGAAGGGAGCTATAAGGTCAGTTATTGGGCGGTCTCATCATACAGCGATACAAGCGAACAAGCCAGTAATAGATGGCGGTGTGGACACCCATACCCCCCAACGTGTCTCTAGATAAATCTGGAGGGACGTCTGGGGAGAACGGTTGGTATCTCGCCGGACCTGTGGTGCTGAACTTAAGCGGATCAGATGCTACTTCAGGCATTGAGAGCGTTGAACTCTCGATCGATGGAGGGGGTTGGTCACCATCCGGGCAAGTCACAGGCAACGGGATTCATACCGTGGAAATCCGAGCCCGCGATTATGCTGGGAACATCGCAGGCAAAACTGAAATCGTGAAGATAGACGGCAACGCGCCTTCGATAGGCCTTTCGATAGCGGGAATGACTGGACGAAACGGATGGTTCGTTGGGAAACCTGTCAGGGTAGAGGCTGCGGTCTCGGATCCGTTATCGGGAGTGGCGCAGGTCGAGAGCAAAATAGGCGGTGGAGCCTGGAATGAAGGTATCTATGTTAATGTCACAAGTGAGGGTATCCAGGCGGTATCTTTCCGAGCTCGGGATGTTGCAGGTAATGAGGCTAACAAAAGCATTCAAGTAAAAATTGATACAGTTAGTCCACTCACTCGCTTTACAAAGCCAGCAGATGGTAGCGAAATCAAGGCTTCTGGGGAGATCACACTCAGTGGCACGAGCACCGATACCACATCCGGTGTTTTAGTCGCCGGAATCTCGCTGAACGGCGGAACGGATTGGGAAGTGTTGGACATGCAAGGTGATTCATGGAGCTATACTTGGGATACTGCATCCGTTCCAGATGGAACTTACCTCGTTTTAGCTCGGGCGCAAGATGTTGCGGGTAATATGGAGGCGACCGCTCGCATAACGATCCATGTCGAAAATACCCAACCAATCCCCTCCTCGCCAACTCCRACCGCAWTTCTCCTGCCAACCTCTACTATCCGAATAAACCCGACGACACAAGCATCTCCGACATCCGTTTCTCCAACAGAGACCAWATTTGTGCCTACTGCGACGAACCYATCAAAGGTCGCGATTGTGCCTGTCGAGCCGACCTCAGGCTCAACAGAACCGATGGGAGAGATTCCACAAACAAGGACRATGAGAATCAATCTCAGAATCCCTTGGCTGTGGCCTGCGCTTGCCCTCATCGCATTGATGACGGGGATAGGATCTTCAAAATTAGTCGATCCTAGGCCAAGGGTCCTTCACCAACTACGGGAGGATTTAGAGAGTATTCGAGACAGTGAACTTTGACCGTTGAAGCTGAGGAGGAGGACGGAGTAATCATAGGATGGAGAGCTCGCTCTTTCTAGAAGTTGCACTCGCCGTAACCGTTGTGGTTGCGGTTGTTTTGGTTGGGATGATGATTTGGATAGGTAACGATCAACAGCGGAAAGCACTCGAGGAATTACGCACAGATGTGCGTCAGTGGGCGTTAGGCGATCTTGAAATCAAGCGGATGAAAGCCGCTCGGGAGATAAAAATCCTTGACCCGATTGGTTGGCTTAACGATATGGTACGAAAGGCGATGGGTGTATCTCCCCGTATCAGCGATATTGCTGGCGTTCTTGAGAAGCCAGAAGCTATTGTTACCATCACGCAAAATGCGCGTTACTTGGTCTTCTCACCGGTAAGTCCTGATCAGATAAGTAGGATTATCCAGGATCTAGACCGCTTAGAGAGAATTCGCGACACCTCGCCTCTCATCCCAATGCGAAGACTAGGAAGACGACGATCAAATGTAGAGACATATGAACTCTCAGCTCTAAACGCAGGCATGTTCTTCGATGTCGAAGCAGATAAAGTCTGGAGGATGATTGCTAAACGTCCGCTCGATAGTAATCGATTGTGGATCTACAGCATACCGGGACCCTGGGAAAAGAGCGAATTTATCAAAGCATAGACGTTCTCAATTGCTCTTTGTAGATTAGCCCATACAATGTAGGTTACTTTGGACCGCATGCAATCCAAAAAAAACGCCCATTCATGGGCGTTTTTTTGGAGGGTGCCCGACGGGGCTCGAACCCGCAACCTCCAGATCCACAGTCAGGCGCTCTGCCATTGAGCTACGGGCACCGTGTTGGAAAAATTCTATCATGAACTCATGCGCGTGACCAATTCAAACGTACGCTATTAGGTGTGTTATTTATTCCTAAATGATTTCAAATTTCTTATCGTAAAGGATAAGTTGAAAAACACGGGATGAAGAGCATGTCTTGGAGAGTACACGAATTCTGGATATGAGATTACGGTGAATTAAACGATCTTGGAATTCACAAGCTCTCCTTGTGGCAGAAACAAGGTATCTCGACTCCATACAAAGAAAAGATCGAAGAAATATTTTCCCATCGGCTATGATCTTAAATATCCTGATTATTTAAATAGCAAATCGCCGCTTTGGGACCTTGGAGATCTCCGTTAATTTTTGAGGCGCAGGCCGGGAGCCACACGGGGATCGGCGCTAGTCGCACTCTGCTCTTCGTAAGATGTTCTCTCCAGATCTATCGAAGCGGCGATCTGAGTGAATCATAGCATGATACAGATCGGGCGATACTTACAGAGACTTTACAGTTCGAATGCGCACGACTGAGGCTGGCATTATCAAAGTTCGTTCCGCGGTTCGAGTAATTCTCTCACTCGTTCTATCACCTTACTCCTTGGGATCGTCGTTTGTGTTCCTGTGCGCAAGTCTTTGATCGCGACTTGATCAAGCTCTATCTCATCCGGACCGAGGATAACGGCTAGCGGGATACCCTGTTGATCCGCGTATTTGAATTGCTTTGGCAAACGAGCGATCTCAGGAAACCATTCGACCTTCAATCCGGCAACTCGCAATTCCGCGGCGAGGCGCAGTGCCTCACCACGACTGCTCTCGTCAAAGGTAGGGATGAAAACATCAGCCGGGTTCGCTCGTAGATCTGGTCGTACACCACACTTATCAAGTACGATGCCGGTGACCACATCACCCATCGCGAAGCCGACACCCGGGAGGGGCTCACCACCGATGTCGGCCACGAGGTCATCGTATCGACCACCGCCTAAAATCGCTCGTTCCTCTCCAACTGCATCATAAGCTTCGAAAACATTCCCGGTGTAATAATCAAGACCGCGGATTACAATGGGATCATATTCAACATATTCTGATGCGCCCATCTGCTCGACGGCATCGAAGAAATCCTTCAGCTCGTCGAATTCGCGCCATGCTACCGAATTATTTAACAGATCTTCAAGGCCTACGATCTGTTCCTGATCTAAACCGATTTCTTCAGCGTATGTGTTCCATTCCTTAGCGTTTAACTTAGATCGCCGGTCGATCAAACGAAAGACTTGTTGATGTCGCTCTGGTGGAACACCAAGCTTGTCTAGTTGTTGATCCGCCAACCGTCTATTGTTCACTTTGATACGAACATCCTTCGCTGTCAGGCCAATGGCTTTGAAGAAGGCGGCAGCGACAACGACGATCTCAGCGTCCGCCTGCGGTGAGTCGACGCCTAAGAGGTCGATATTCCATTGAAAGAACTCACGTGAGCGTCCTTTTTGAGGTCGTTCATATCGCCAGAAAGGGCCAAAGGACCACCAACGAATGGGTCGGATCATCGATTTACTTCGTGTAGCCAACATGCGAGCGAGGGAGGGAGTGAGTTCAGGGCGTAAAGCGATCATCTCACCACCACGATCTGGGAAAACAAAGGATTGCTCTTGTACCAGTTCCTCTCCTGACTTGGCCGCATATAACTCTAGTCGTTCAAGAAAGGGGCCTTCATACTCCTGGTAGCCGAATTTCTCGGAGACAGCCCGGATATGATCGTACATCCAGCGCTGGAATGCCTTCTGATTTGGATAGAAATCTCGGGTACCTTTCACGGGTGCTATGGCTGACATGTGAAATCTCCTCAAGGACCTACAAAAAAACGGTGTGGTGAAGCCCACACCGTCCTATCATGTAATGCAAGAAATCTTCTCCGGGTGAGCTTAAATGCCCATGATCTTCCCATGATGATGAATGTGAATGAGTAAATGTATGTTCATGAATCACCCGGCTAGGTGGATCTTGTGGAGGATTATAGCATAACTCACTCACGAGGGAACCTATCCTATGATCCACCAAGGGATTGTTCTACGATCTTGATCAAATCACCGGTGCTTATGATTTTGGTAAGTGCTTCGATGTCCTCTGCAAAGGGGCTGTCTTTGACTCGGAAAGGGACATGCGTACGAACGTACTTATGTGCAGCAACTGTGCCCACCCCAGGCTTCGCCTGGGGCATCGATTGGAGCCTTAAATCAAGCGCTTGGGCAGCGACGATCAATTCAATCGCTATGATCTTCCACAGGTTGTCAATAACCTCGGTCAGGTGACGGGCCGCAGTCGTTGCATTGGGATTTAGATCTTCTTGTCCCGCTGATGTCGGGATAGAGTGAATTGTGTCAGGCGTTGCGAGAGCCTGATTTTCAAGCGTTAGCGAGGCCGCAGTATATTGAAGCATCATCAACCCTGTGTAAATCCCAGCCTTTTCTGGTTGAGCCACCAACATCGGGGGCAGACCGGCGCTGGTATGCTGCGCGGTAAGGCGAAAAATGCGGCGTTCGGATAGCGAGCCAACCTTTGAGAGAGCCAATTTGAGATAATCTGCGGCTAAACCAATGGGTTCCCCGTGGAAGTTGCCGCCGGAGAATGCTTGCTCTCCGAAAATAAGAGGGTTGTCCGTAGCGGAATTTATTTCCGTGGTTACGACCATTTTTACAAAGGATAAGGTGTCCCATACCGGTCCAAGGATTTGCGGTATACATCGGAGGCTGTACGCATCTTGGACACGGTTATCAGCGTCAAGCAAATCACTTTCCTTCGTTAGCTCTCTGATGCGAAACGCAACCTCTACTTGCCCTGGGTGTGGACGAGCGTTATGCAATCTTGGGTCAAACGCAGAAGAAACACCAAGCAAAGCTTCTAGGGAAAGGGCGGCAGCAATCTCTGCACATCTCAACACATGCACAGCATCTATGCAAGCTAACGCTAAAAGTGCCGTTGAGAAGGTCGCTCCATTCGTAATGGCCAGTCCCTCTTTCGCACCCAATTGGATACGGGTGAGGCCAGCCGCAGCCATCGCCTCAGCTCCGCTCATTAGTTGATCCCTGGACCAAGCTTGTCCGGAATAATCTTCTGGGTCATCATCAAGGGGGGCGGAGAAAACGCTTGCGAGGTGTGCTAATGGCGCCAGATCTCCTGAGGCGCCAAGCGAACCTCGAGAGGGTATGTAGGGGGTGACATCCTTTGCTAGCATGTCGAGTAAGATGTCGATAAGTTGCGGGCGAACGCCTGAGCTTCCGTGAGCAAGATTATTAGCTCGGATCAGCATCGCTGCACGGACGATATCCTTAGCGAAGGGTGCTCCAAGACCTACCAAATGGCTTAGGATCAGATTTCGTGAAAGACGAATGGTTTCTTCAGGGGCTATCCGCTGGGAAGCGAAAATTCCAATGCCTGTGTTGACACCATATATAGCTTGTTCTGAGTTAGCTAGCTTGAGGACGGTGCGTGCGGAATCTTGTACCAGAGTTCGTGCTTCAGGAGCGAGCTCAGCATTTCTGTTATACCGCGCAACGGCTTCGATCTGATTGAGGGTCAAGCTGTGCCCATCGATGGAGATGATCTCGGTTTTAGATTGTGTTCCTTTGCTGTTCTTTTCCATGGGGGTCCTTCGATTTGTGAGGATGATTTAAAATCAGAGGAGGTAGCCTCATACAGGTTTTCAACCTATAACGATCCGATGTGAATCCCAAACAAAGTAAGTTTAGAGGATCGTTTATGTTCAAGAATTAGCTGACTTTATCAAGTATAGCATGCTCACAATTTTTGTCGTCATATCGAGAAGGACCGTGGTATGCTAGTGCGCGTGACATCACATTTTGTCCTTCTTAGATCTTGAGGTTAGGGTGGCGATCCTACCGATTCTAATCCTTCTCATTGGCACGCTCCTCATCTCGTTATTCCGTAATCGGCCGGAGCGTATCTTGTGGCCGATTACCTCAGGGACTTCTCTCCTGACGTGGGTTGTTAGCTTGCTACTTGTCACCAACATTCCTGATGAGATAAGTTTGTCCGTCTGGAAACCAACAGCCTTGTTCGCCTCACGTCTGGAACTCCAACTCGATGCAGTAGGCTGGTTTTTCATTTATGGAACCTCAACCTTGCTGGTGTCCGTAGCCTTCACACAAGCTGCGCAATCCGGTACGACTACGCCATTTTTTAGGGCGTTTATGCTCTCCTACCCGGCAATTGCGATGATAGCTATGCTTAGTGGGAATTTGCTTACCGTCGCCATGTCTTGGGCCTTGGTGGATATCCTCACCCTTGTTTTTTTGTTGCGCATACAGAAAGACCGGAAATCCACACCACTGTTGTTCATACGTATCGCTATTGATGGAGGCGGGATACTCCTGGTCCTGATGGCAGCACTCCTCAATGGGGCAGAAGGCGGAACCAGTTCACTCTCCACACCAATGGCCTCTTCGACGGCGGCTATCTTCTTGGTTTTAGCTGCGCTCCTACGACTTGGTCTTCTACCACCACATATTAGTATTCGACCTATGATGATCCTGGATCGTTCGTTAGGAACCCTCCTGCGTTTGCTCCCCCCGGTGACTGCATTATCGGTGCTGGCTCGGATGCTAAACGTTGGTGTGCCAATGGAAACACTTTTATGGCTGCGTTTAGCCGGCGGATTAGGGGTGATCGTTGGTGGGTTAAGGTGGGCTTTTCATATGGATCGGGATGCCGCCCGACCTTATCTTGTCCTTGGAGTTTCAGGACTTGGGGTATTAGTAGCGGGCCTGACCCAGGAGATAGGTGGTGCTCCGATTACGGCTGCAGGTGGCGTTTTACTACTATCAGGAGCAGTGCTTTTTTTGACACAGGTTTTCGCCCCTACCCATCGTGTGTGGCTTGGTTTGGCCGCGGTGTTCTTGGCAGGAATGCCTGGGACGCCAACGGGCGTAATCTCTTCAGCCTTAGCAGCCGGAGTATTAGATAACGCATCCGTTGTTGTGACTATATTGGGGGTGATCGGGTTGATCCTGCTCGCGACAGGGGGTTTGCGGCACATCTTCTTACCCCCTACTTCCTGGCCTACAGGTGAAAGTTTAGTAAGGGTCGTGTATGGCTTAGGGCTAATGCTGCCCATTTTAGTAGGCATAGGTCTGGGTATACGGATGCCTGGAAGTGTCAGCCTTCAAGCTAGTATCGTGTTTATAATCAGCTTAATCGTATCGATAATCACCATCCTCTTATTGCGTCGATTTCCACAAGATCGCGTCCATCGATGGGGACGAGTGTTAGCCTGGCTTGATCCAAATCCGATCTATCGTATTCTCTGGCAGCTTGGTCAGGTCTTGATGAACCTCTTTCGTGTGATTGGAGAGCTCCTGGAGGGGGAGGGTGCTATGTTGTGGATGATGGTTATCTTGCTGATTGTCATCCTGGCCCAGGGGAGGCTGATAGGATGAATTGGCTGGAAGAATTCGCCATTATTGCTTCGATCGCAGTGGCTTTCACGGGAGCACTTCTCATCTTATTGGACAATCGACGCCTCCTCCTGGTGACGCTTGCTGTTCAATATATCTTCGTGGCTTGGTTGGTTGGCCTTTCTTTGCCACTCCAGGTAGCAGCTGCTAAGTTAGTTGCAGGGCTTTTAGCCTGTGCCATTGTCGCAGTAGCCTTGGCAAATGTTGGGTGGACGGGTCAATTACTAATACCTAAGACAATCCCTTCAGGTACGATATTTCGTGCCATCGCTTTATGTCTCGTCCTGATGACGGCGCTTGGTTTAGGAGGGGATATCTGGATGACGCTGCCTAAGATATCAACTGTTGCGAGTTATGGAGCGACATTTTTGATTGCCATAGGTTTACTACAGCTTGGTCTTCAAGAAGAACCCGTCAAAGTTGGAGTTGGTTTGCTCACAATCATTTCTGGCTTTGAAGTCACGTACACAACGATCGAGCCTTCGTTGGCGGTGATGGCTCTCTTAGCTGCGGTCCATCTTGGAATCGCTGTGGTTGTAAGTTACCTTCTCCTCATGGCAAGCGGTGAGAGACCTAGGTCGGAAAGTCAATCATGAGTGCTCCGTTCTTGCTCCTCGTGGTAACCGGTGTGTTGGCGTTGAGTGTCGCTTTTCTTAGAAATCGACCCCGTTCGTATACGGTTGTTTCAGCAATTGGATCTGCATTACTGGCGGTATTCTCGCTATGGATTACGCTAGATGAACCATTCGAGATCCTTGGTTTGCCGGTTAAGGTCACGAGTACATGGCTTGTGCTGGGCCGAGTCTTTGTCCTTGATGAAAGTAATCGTGCAGCCGTGGGATTTCTCTATCTTGCTGGTGCATTTATCTTTGGTGGGGCTTGGGTTGCCCAGCCCAGCCGGAATCTGTACTACGTAGGCTTACTCTGTCTCGGTTCTGTAGCTGCGTCCTTTCTGATTCAACCTTTTCTCTTTGCAGCACTTTTCTTGGAATTCACTGCGATGGGAGCGGTATTGATTTTAGTCTCCCCAGAGAACCCTACTCATAGAGGTGGTTTGCGGCTTCTCATCCTATATACCTTAGCTATGATGGCTATTTTATTCGCCGGCTGGATGCTTGAGAACCTCGGCGTGACGAGTGCTACACCGGAGTTAGCTCAAAGAGCTACGATGCTGCTTGCATTGGGTTTTGCAATCATCATGGCAGTCCCCCCTTTTCACCTATGGCTTCCCGCAGCTGCTGAAAAGGCCAACCCATATGGATTAGCTTTTGTGACCGTCCTTTTACAGAGCGCAGGGTTATTCTTTCTGCTCCGTTTTCTGGATAGCTATACTTGGCTGCGAACTGTTCCCGGGCTGTTCGATATGATCCGATGGGTTGGTATAGCTATGGTGTGCTTTGGGAGCATGCTAACGATTACGCAAAGTTCTTTCTCGAAAGTTATGGCATATGCTTTGATAACAGATTTTGGGGTAATGCTTTTAGCAGTTGGGACCGGTATACCGGAGGGGTATCGATTAGCCCTTGGGTTATCCGGTGTTCGCGTTGTCAATCTGGCAGTGTGGGCCATGGGATTGGCGAAAATACTTGATCGTCCTGGTGATGATCATTTTCAAGCGCTTCAGGGGGCCGCCTATCGATCTCCCTTGGGTGCGGTATCCGCTTTGATAGGCGTGGCATCAATGGCAGGATTTCCACTGACTGCAGGTTTTCCTGGTCGCTGGGCACTACTTTCGATGCTCGCGACAGTGGATCCCATCGCTGGCTGGGCCATCATACTAGCTTTTCTTTGCGTTGGTGCGGTGACTTTGCGGTGGGTAAATACATTGCTCGGGTCACCGCCGGATGATAGGACTAGCCCCTCTCCAATCGTTGAGAAGCTGTTCATTGGAGGCGGGATCGCGATGTGCATTCTCTTGGGTGCATTTCCACAGCTTCTGTATCCGTGGGTAACTGACGCAGCAGCCGGTATGGCACAGCTCTTCCCGTAGAGAATTTTACCGAAAGCGCTATGCTATAATCCGCCGGCACGAAGATGAGGGCATGAGATGGAGCCTAAACAGATTGAAACCCAACTTACGTGGTTGGATGAACAACGACGAAAGGATAATGAAGCAATCAATCGATTAACTGAACAATTTTTAGCAACCGAGGGACGCCTCGACTCACAAGCCAAGCAATTGCAGGATTTGTCGAGCGAAATAGCTAGATTAGCGGGTTTGACGACCCGTATTCATCAAATGGATGAAACTTTGGGAAAGCAGCGGAAGGATTTCTCCCGCCAGTTGGGGGAGGCGGAAGACCGGCGTACCGAAAAAGAGAAGGCCCTTGGGGAAATTCATAAGGCGGATCAGCTTGCTTTAAAAAAGCAATTGGATGAGCTTCGATCAGATATTGAAATCTTGGATGAATTCAAACAGGCACTCAATGATCGACGCGAAGAGGAGATTCGTATTACAAGCGAGGTCGATAGTTTAGAGAAGCGTATTGAAGACCTGGATGCTAAGGAAGAAGGTCATTCTCGCAGCATAGTCTCATTGGAGGAAGGAAGAAAACAAAACTCACGTCGTTTGGGTGAATTGCAAACCGAAACGTCTGAGATCCTTAAGAGAATAGAAACTTTGCGGGGAGGGCTTGATTCCACTGAAGACCGCATCCGTCGAATTGAGATCAAGGTCTCAGACCTTGAGGCGAGCGAGAATGAACGACGGGAGTCACAAACCATTGTGTTGGATCAACAAAATCTGAAATTAGCTGAATTCGAAAGGAAATGGAAAGTGTGGGAACAACGTCTCGCCGAATTCGAGAAAAAGGCCGTCGATCTTGATGAACGGATGCTCACCTATGAAGAAGTGTATCGATCCTTGAAACAAATGCAACGCGAGTTGGACGAAGTGGTGGATCGTCTAGAAAGACGTATCAACGAGATAACTGAAATGCAACGCTTGGCAGATGATCGCATGAAACAGGAATGGTCCAACTTTCAAGCGGACGATCAGAAGAGATGGAACACGTATAAGTTAACGACCGATGAAGGATGGCGGGAACACGATCGCCTCCATGAGAAGATTATCCCTCAATTACAGCTATTTGAAGAAAATATCTCGGATCTGTTGCACGCGCTGTCTGAGATTCGAGAGACTGACCAGCAACGTATACTTGAGATCCACAATTTACTACGCGAATGGGCAACTGAAATTGAGAGTCGTACACGATCAGGGGGTTAAGGATCTTCTTATAGATTTCTCTCAAGGATGTAAAACTGGATCAGATGCCTCCTGTCGGCAGTTGTGAAGATTTATCTGCTTCAATTCGCAGATATTCTTATTTACCACCAGGTTCAAGAAAATGAGAGTATTGGGTACAGCAGGTCATGTAGATCATGGCAAATCCAAGCTTGTAGAGGCGCTTACAGGAATGGATCCGGACCGCTTGAAGGAAGAGAAAGAGCGTCAGATGACAATCGATTTTGGTTTTGCCTGGATGAAGCTTCCTTCCGGTGAAGAGGTCGGGATCGTGGACGTGCCCGGTCATCGGGATTTCATCGAAAATATGTTGGCTGGTGTGGGTGGCATCGACGCCACATTATTTGTAGTTGCTTCAGATGAGGGGGTGATGCCTCAGACTCGTGAGCACCTTGCGATTCTCGATCTGCTTGAAGTGAAACAAGGGGTTGTGGCGCTTACGAAACTCGATTTGGTAAAGGAAGAAGGATGGTTGGAGTTGGTCAAAGGAGAGGTTGAGCAATTGCTTCAATCGACCCATCTGTCTGAGGCACGGATCATTCCTGTTTCATCAAAGACTAAGGAAGGATTGGAGGAACTCATCACCGCACTAAGTGATGTCCTTGAGAGGGTACCCGTTAGGAAAGACCTAGGACGTCCACGCTTGCTGATCGACCGCGTCTTCACGATATCTGGTTTCGGAACTGTAGTCACTGGTACATTAATCGATGGGTCTCTGGAGGTTGGGCAGGAAATTGAGATCTTGCCTTCGGGCTTGAGAGGGAGGATACGAGGGCTTCAAACTCACAAAACAAAAATTGAGAAAGCCGTCCCTGGGAGCCGAGTTGCGGCTAACCTTTCTGGTGTTGAGGTTCGAGAGATAATTCGAGGTGACGTAGCAACCCTCCCAGGCTTGTACAGACCAACCCGTCTAATCGATGTCCACTTTCGTCTTCTACCTGACGTCGATCATACGATGAAACATGATCAACAGGTTAAACTCTTTCTTGGGGCAGCGCAGAGGGTGGCTCGAGTTCGTTTGTTGGGCAAAGAACGGATAAATCCTGGTGAGGAGGGCTGGCTCCAATTAGTCCTGAATAAACCCGTCGTTACCTCTCGTGGAGATCACTTTATCATTCGTCGGCCTTCACCTGGGGCAACGCTAGGCGGGGGTCGTGTGGCGAATCCTCATCCGATCCGGTATCACCGGCGGAAGGATGACGCAACATTGAAGGGATTAAAGAACTTGATAGCAGGCTCACCTGGAGAGGTGCTGATCCAATCCATAACTGGCATGGGTCCAATATCTCTAAATCAAGCCATGCAGCGTGCTGGGTTAAATTGGGAGGAAGTCCAAGCCGCGATTGAGGAGCTTCAATCAGCGGATGAATTGATTTTGTTGGAACAAAAACCTCAAGATCCCGAATCCGAGATCCTGATCATGGATGGGAAAACCTGGCGTGATGTGCAAAGTAAAATGATCCGTATTTTGGAAACCTATCATAGACTGAATCCGCTCCGTTCAGGAATTCCCCGGGAAGAACTAAAAAGTCGACTTCAGCTCGATACTAGGAATTTCAATGTGGTTCTAAGAATTGCCGAGAAGAAGGGGGTGGTTATTGAGGATGGTCCAAGGATTCGTTCCCCTCAACATACGGTCATGCTCACAAAGAGTCTGCAGGAATTGGTAAACTCCTTGAGTGAGCAATTTCGATCGGCACCGTTCAGCCCTCCTTCGGTAAAGGAATGCATTCAGTGGGTTGGAAGTGATTTGTATGCCTATCTGCTGGAGGATGGAGAGCTAATACAAATCTCTCCTGATGTCGTTTTCTCCACTTCGGTGTATGACAAGATGGTTTCTACGATCCGTCAATCCCTGGAGAAAGAGGGAACGATAACCGTAGCACAGGTTCGGGATCAGTTTGGAACCTCTCGAAAATATGCGTTAGCAATTATGGAACACTTAGACGCAATGGGTATCACTATCCGAGAGGGGGACACGCGTCGATTGGTTGATTGAACATGACCTCAATTTTTGTTACTTGGGTGAATAAACGGTTGTGGCGATCATAACCACCCCTTAAAACGCCCGATAACGCCACACCCCACCAACCATGGTTCCAGTAGGCAGAAGATCCGCAATCGCTTCTGGAGAGCAAGAATAGGGATCTTTCTCAAGGACGATCAAATCCGCCATATAACCCGCAGCTAATCGACCGATGATCGAAGACATCCGCGCAGCTTTTGCGGGTCCCTGGGTGTAGCCTCGCAAGGCTTCATGGAGTGTGATCCGTTCAGATGTTACCCATCCGTTTTTACCAGGGGATCCGTCTCTACGCCGACGGGTGATCGCGGCGTGTAAGCCCCAAAACGGATTAGGGGATTCTACCGGCGCATCAGAACCAAACGCGAGCGTTGCACCGGCTTCTAACTGGCTTCGCCAAGCGTACGCGTACCTCGCTCGTGCCCCCCAGTATCTGTCCGCCATATCCATGTCGGATGTGGCGTGAATTGGCTGCATGGAAGCGATGATGTCATGCTTCGCGGGAAGAGAAAGATCATCTGGATGAAGGAGCTGCAGATGCTCGATGCGGTGGGGGAGGTGTGACCAGCCCTTTTCCTTCTCATGTTGGCGAAGCTTTACGAACGCATCTAGTACATCGTGGGTAGCTTTATCGCCGATCGCGTGAACCGCCATAGCCAGACCAGCATTTCCGGCACGAATGAAGATCTCTAACAATTTCTCTCTCTCGTAGAGTCTCATTCCGAGGTTCTCAGGTTCGCCTTCATAAGGTGCCATCATAGCTGCGGTACGGGGTCCGAGTGCACCATCAGCGAAAACTTTAACATTCCCGACTCGAATCCAATCATCTCCAAAACCCGTTCTTAAACCGAGGTTCATAGCATGTTCAAAATCGTCGATAGGTATGTTTTTGATCACCCGCAATCCGAGTTCTTGTTCTTTATACAGCATCTGTAGAGCTTGGAAGCATCGGGATCCATCGAAATCATGCAGTCCTGTGATCCCATACTGCCAAAGTTGAGTTTGAGCTTTGCGGATACCGCTCACAGACCTTTCCAGGCTTGGCTCTGGAATGATCTTGGTCATCAACTCCATCGCATTTTCAAATAGGATGCCGGTAGGAGCACCGCTCGCATCACGTTGAATGTGTCCGCCAGGAGGGTCAGGAGAAGCAGCGGTTATGTCAGCGCGATTTAAAGCCGTCGAGTTTGCCCAACCAATGTGAAGAGATTTTGCTGTTAAATAGATCGGATTTTCGGGCGACATCTCATCAAGATCCCTTATGTTGCCATAGCGATCCCACTCGTTTTGATTCCAGCCGTGACCAAGCACCCAACTTCCAGGGTTGCTTAGAATAACGGCTTGTCGAACACGCTCGAGACAGGTTTCCATGGTTGGAACTTCTACGTCGATCTTTTCCATGGCTAGGGCGTAATGTTCAAGATGGATATGAGCGTCGGTCAATCCTGGCAAGACAGTTCGACCCATCAGATTTACAACTTCCGTATGTGAGCCGGCTAACCCTAAGAGATCATCATCAGATCCGAGGGCCAGGACTCTATCCATATATATGGCGATGCACTCCGCTCGTGGAGTTTGATCATCGAGCGTGTGGATCACACCACTATGCAAGATCATCGTTGGGTGAATGGAAGACATGAAGACCGATCTCCTAGGTTTCGAGGTGATTGGTTACATTTAGCTTAACGACAGTCCAATTCGCATGTACAAGATTGTAGTGGACAACAGCATAACCTGTGTTGTCGAAAGCGATCCCCACGGGGCGGTAACGACCAGCGCTAGGAGACACGCCTAATATCGCTCTTATTGCTGACCCAAGAATCCCTCCATGAGAGACGATCAGATAGGGACCTGGGGGCTTGCGAAGGAGAGCCCGAATAGCTGCTCCGGCTCGCAGGAATAGTTCCCACTCACTTTCGCCGGTGTCAAAGAGAGGCTCA
>DUEW01000030.1 GCA_011174845.1 Anaerolineae bacterium
GAGCAATGATAATACAACGTTCTTCATCACATTGATTGATGACATGTCGCACTTCAGGTACTATGGTCGATAGCTAGGTTGATCGGAACTTACTCGTCGAATGACCGCCCAACGGTTCGGAGCTAAGCGGCCCCACTCGTGCCGGTTTTTGTTCTTCAAGATTCACCAACCAGGTTGATCTTCTGCTAATCACACTGCCCACAGGCCGGTTGTCGAAGACCGTTCGTCCAGCTTGACTGGACCGTTCGTCCAGCTTGACTGGATCCCGCGATCTTTGCGGGGCAGCGACTGGCTAGGCTGCGTCGAACGATCATTTACCCTAGAGGAATCTTGGAACTCTACTCTTGTACTCCATATACTCTACACCGAACTGTGCCTCCAACCAAGGTTCTTCAGTAAAGGGAGCAAGAAGATTCAGCAATATTCCAAGAAGTCCGGTGATCCAGACCATCCATGAATTTGTGAGAAGCATATACACGAAGATGTTCAGCATGTCGGCAAGATACTGTGGATTGCGAGTGTATCGATAAGGGCCCGTGGTGATCAATCTCTTTCCAAGCCCCAGGGTAGTCCATAATCCAAGCGTAGAGTATGCCCATGTGCCAATCGTGGAACTGATCATGAATAGAGCAAGAGCAATGGGAAAGCGAATCCAATTGTGAAGGATGGCACTGTCGAAGTCTAGCAATCCAAGAAAAAAGAAGAACACCACAACAAGAGAAGCTATGATCCATGCTGAGAAGAATTGCCAGGATCTGGTCGAGGGTGGAGGCCAAAACCTAAAGTTCGCCACCTTTATTGTGATGATAAACATGGTGATGTAAAAAAGTTCCAAAAGTGTGGCGGCGATCAAAAGGATCCACTTCATTGAATTCATACGATGCGACCTAAAGGTTTTAAGCTACCGCCGAAGGGTACGCCGAAGGCACCGTAAAAGTTTTCGTTGAATTGATGGGCATCGTCAAAATGGAAGCTCTTCTTCCTTGATCCATCCAGCGAAAATGCCCAGGGATACAATCGCGAGAAGACCACTGAGTAGTCCGAGAAATCTTCTTCTTTTCTTGAATCCCAGACCGCTGATAAACGCCAGGAATACGCCAAGGACACCGTTGGCTTTTTGGACGACTTCATCCGCCTTTGTTGGCTCATGTCCTCGCTCAACCAAGCTCCATTTGAGAATTGGCCCCCCATCAATTCCGGGAATGGGGAGAAGCGATACGGTGCTGAGGAACATATTCGTTCCGACCGCAACGTTCGCTGCTTCTCGTGCAGTTGTACCTGACTTCGATAGAGCTCTGGCTAGAATCGCGAAAGGAAGAAGGAGCAGATTGAATAATGGACCCCCGAGTGAACGGATGATGTGTTGACGTGGGGTAACATCAGGATCATTGAGATTTTTGTATACACATCGTGGCATACCCCAGATGATCCTCAATTCGTCCATGGGCTTTCCGATGGCATTCGCGGCATATACATGAGCAAGATTGTGGCACCATTCGGAGCCAAGCAAAATGGGCATGGTGATCGCGCCAACATAGGTCCGCTCTACAGGGTTAAGGTGCGTCCGTCTCTTTCCCGCAACCCATGACATCAAAACCCACCCAATCCCTTGGGTTATCGGTATCCATGAATAACCATCAACGGTCACCGGTGTATTGAAAATACTGCCAATGACTTGATGATCTCGATGGCCAGGTGAAATAGGAACTGTGTTCATGCGTTCGTTTATATATGATAGACGATAACCAACGGTTAAGTTGAGTTGTTTGTCGGCCCTCCGCTCACCAATCCGATGGCAAGCCCTTGTAACCCCGCAAAGTTTCAAGACAGTCAGATCGGCTTCAGCGACTTGTTAGCCGCGCCACTTCCTGTAAGATAACCATTTTTCGTAAACTAATCTGGAGCACTTTGTAACTTTTTTCTTCATTCTGCATATTATTGTTAAGGGAACTCTATGCTCAACTTCCTTGACCTGTATGAATCCTATGCAACTGAAGTTTATCGCTTTGCCCTTTGGCTTACAGGTGACAGTTTCGATGCAGAGGATATCACTTCTGAGACATTTGTCCGTGCCTGGTTACACAACAGCAGGATACGGACTGAAACCCTTAAAGCATATCTTTTTACAATCGCCCGCAATGTATATCTAAAACAACAAAGAAAGAGAAAGCACCAAGTTTTTCTCGACGATGCTCATCCCGACCCTGCTCCAGGACCGGAAAAAGTGGTTGATTCTCACCTCGAATTAATGAGAGTCCGGAATGTTCTCCAGTCTTTACAAGAGATTGACCGTACGGCTTTTGTCTTGCGCGTCCAGCACGAGTTACCCTATATCGAAATTGCCCGTATCTTAGGGCTATCCCTTACAGCTGCCAAAGTGAAGGTACACCGTGTTCGTAAAAAGCTGCTTGTGATTCGTGTCGACAAGGAGGTTGAGTGATTATGGAAATCACACGGGATGTAATTCTCGATTTGTTGCCGCTGTATTTGGCTGATGAAGTGAGCGCAGATACGCGGGCCCTTGTTGAGAAATACCTGGAAACCGACCCGGAACTCGCTAAGATCGCAAAGCAATCAGACACAATGGAGTTGTCAGAAGACATCCCTATCCCACTTACCGAGGAGGACAAAATGGAAGCCTACAGGGAAGCAAAACGATTATTGTTTCGTCGCACCGTAATCTGGGCGGGGCTGTTAGCTTTTGCGCTTTTGTCTTGCCTGGGGTTAGCTTTGTTGGCCTACTTTATGCTCGTATCAGTCATCTGATAGGGAATCGCGGGCTGTACCAACGAACTTCGTGCAGGTGGCCACATAGATACAAGGAGCAAGGTGATGGATGATCCTAAACAATCTGCATTCCGGTTTTTCAGTGTTATTGGCAACGGGCAAGCTTACCTCAACCTGCTCTATTTACTTGCCTCTTTTCCGCTCGGGATTTCTTACTTCGTTTTCTTGGTTTCCGGGCTTGCGGTGGGGATCTCCTTGTCGATCATTTGGGTGGGCATACCCATTCTGCTGCTGGTAGGCGCCGGGTGGTGGACATTAGCCAGCTTCGAGCGTTTTATGGCCATCCACCTGTTGAGCGAAGACATCCCTGAAATGTCGCGCCCATCAAACGAAGGCGCTGGCCTCTGGGCACGCTTCAAAGAATATTTCGTCAATCCGGTCACCTGGAAAAGCCCGCTCTACCTGTTCCTAAAATTCCCGCTAGGGACCGCCACATTTGTGATTCTGGCCACGTTGATCTCTCTGACGCTGGCTTTCCTGACGATGCCGTTTACGTATGAGTTCCTGTCAGAATTCCAAGTGGGCGTATTCTTTGGCCCCGGTCTGCCGGTATGGCACATCGACAACATGAGCGATGCCCTGCTCGGCACTCTGATCGGTCTGCTACTGTGGCCCGTGACCTTGCACGTCACCAATGGGTTGGCCTGGGTGCACGCGAAGTTCGCCAAGGTGATGTTGAGCGTTGATCCAATGGAGTGGCTTACCGCGATCTTAAAAGCCTAGGAAGCTAAAGAAGCTGAATGTCCATGTAATCTGGCCGAGGCAAGAGCACCGCAGAGGCTTTCTCTAGAAGAAGCAAAGGTGAAAGGATAGCGATCAGTACATAGCTATCAGCCATCAGCCTTCAGCAGTCAGCGAAAAATGGGGGGGTCAAATGTGCTGGACTGAGTTGAAGGAAAGTACTGATAGCCAAACGTTCGTAAGCCGTGAGTTAAAAACTGAAGGCTGATGGCTGATAGCTAATGGCTAATTGCTGCTGTCGTCGAAGATCCTAATGTTCTATTAGGGCTCTCCCTCGACCCGGTCTCGGGACGAGGCAACGGGCGAGTGGTTAGATCACCCTGTTCGCGTGTGTAGGACATTAGAACAGGAAAGGAATAAACATCTTTGTCCGCTTCATGTACTCCCCGTAGGGAGCGCCAAAGAAGCGGAGGCTTTCCGCCTCATCTGCCTTGGCTGTTCCCACGATGAAACAGGTGGTCACAATTGCGATTATCCCCGCTGCCCAAGAGGGGCGCTTGAAAAATATTCCCCAGCCCAGGAACAACAAGGAGCTGTACATGGGGTGCCGTATGTATCGATACGCGCCAGTTGTGACCAGTTTGGTAGTCTTTTCGATACTGATCAGCGGCACATTCTCGCGCTTTTTGTCCTGCCGACCATACCGGCGCAGGAGATAGACAGCGTGCAGGATGAGAAATCCCGAAATGATCAAGAGGATCCACGAGATCAACTGCGATGGAGAGAAGGGGTTGCGCAACCATTCTCCGACGTTCAACAAGAATAAAGCCAAGATGCACACCCAGGCAAAGTAGCGGTAAAAGCCGTGAGATCGTGGGATGCGGAGCGAACCCCTTGAGATGTAGGCAAGCCAGGCAGATACCGCCAGGAAGAGCGTGAGCTTCATGATGAACTCAAGAGTCATGGATGAATTCCACATAACACGACGAAACGAATCGGCAAAATGTGAGATCTCATAAGGGTGGCCTCACGGCTGAGAACTGCCCGTATCGCTGACTGCTGACCGTTCGTCCAGCTTGACTGGACCGTTCGTCCAGCTTGACTGGACCGTTCGTCCAGCTTGACTGGACGGGATGGCTGACAGCTGATACGCTGATCGCTGCCGAACATTTATTTTTGGGATGATTTTCTCCTATCCTTGCCGGTTCGTCTTTCTTTTCCACTTCTTCGCTCGAATCCTTCGAATCTCTCATCCTGACCTTTTCTCCTGTCCTCTCCTGATCGCCTATCTTTTCCACTTCTTCGTTCAGGTCCGGAGTAGGCAGGGTTTTGAGAATCACTATATGCCATCCCGATAGCTTTTTCCTTGCTCGAGAAACCATCTTCTTCTGACATGGAATTATCCTTTCTCGTTTCTTAGATTCGGCCCAACGGATTTGAACTGATCGGTCGGGTTCAGATCAGGTGGCTGGAAATCGCCCTGTATCTCCGGTTCTTCGAAGATCGTTCATCAAGCTTTGACTTGACGGGACTGGACCGGATCCGGGTGCTTCATTGAGGCTCTTACGAGAGGGTGGGCTGCTTGAGCCTCCCTTTGATGGACAGCCACCTATTTCTAAATATAAAAATCGATCACCATATACATGGTATCAAGCGATATGTTCCCTTCATGTACGAGGCATACTCTGGATATCTCCGTCTAAGTAAATCCTCCTCATAAGGTATCTCAATCAGGATGAACAATAAACAGATTGGCATCAAGATCCATGACAGTTTTGCCCCCATTACAAGTAGATAACCAACCCCGCCAAGCAGCCAGCCAAGTGTTTGCGGATGACGAATATATCGATAGATCCCTGTTGTCACAAGAACTTGCGGCTTGGGAAGGAATGGAAAGATATGAAACGGACTGCGTGGATCAAGACCCAAATGGGTGGCAAGCCCCAATAAGAGAGAGCCTATGACCAGAAAAGATGCTCCAGGAATTAGAAGCAGATTGTCTTGGAAATGCCATTTTCCATATTGGAAGGGTAATGTCTCTTGCTCAATAAACGGGCCCAGGAAGATCGAGATGAACAACAGCATTTGACAAAATGCGACGGCTAGATGCTTTAGCTTGGACATAGGATCGTGGCCTTGAAAACAACCTTGATCATCGAATCACAAACAACCTAACAGATCCGAGTTGAGCGTTCCGGCAAAGCGAATATCAAGCTATTGTCGCGCACGGATCAGGTCCGCGTGTGGTTGAGCACAGCGACTCATTTCCTATGGACGAGCTTGGGGAAGAACATGCCGGTCTTGCTCTGATAAACTACATATTCCTCACCGAACTCCTCGATCAGAAGTATTTCCTCTTTTCGTGCCTCACGGACTAGTGTAGATGTTACCAAAACCCATCCGGCCAGAAGAATGTACGAGTAGAAAAACAGGACAAGTGAAAAGCTTAATAGTATCAACGACAGGTAGAATGGGTGCCTAACAAATTTAAAAAAACCATCCCTGATCAGATATTTGACCTTTCCACTTTCTGATACTGCTCGATTGAATTCCTCGTGGGTAACATACCCCATGATACTTCCTGAAATCAAGAGGAAGACGCCAATGGATATCGAGACGAGAGAGATCGTTTTGTTGGCACGAAGGAGGGCAATCCGGAGGGCATCCGACTTGATCAACAGGACAAACACAAGATCTGCTGCAACACAAATGAGTAGAATGATCCAGATGAATTCTCCCGCATGTATCTTCCGCTTCTTCATTTTGTAAACCTGCGATATCTTTATGCTGTGCTTAACGGCCTCGACCTGAGAAGCTGTGAGCTTGTCGAAAGGTCCACTCCAGCGATTGGTTAAGCAGTCTCCTCCGTCTCGAGACTGGCAAGTTTCCTCTTGACTTGTTTAAGATGGGACACTGCGTAGTGGTGGATATTGATTTCGAGGATCCTGGCTGGCGTGTAGGATCTGCCCTTCCAGAATCTGACGTTCCTCAATTCTGCGGGAAGCTGAGTGCAGCAACGTATGAATTCATCACCAGCAGCTACAAATTCATCGTAGACAACCTCCCACGGGGATTCCCTCCTCTTCTGTACCGAAGCCTCGTTGAACTTGGTCATATTTCCCCAGTATGGGGGCTCTTCGCCCGCCTGCAAGGAAACCAGGAGTTCTACGAAGTACTGGTCCCATCCTGTGAGATGGGCAACAAGGTCCTTGAGGTTCCATTTGCCAAACAGAACGTCACCTCGCCTCCGGGCAGGAAATCGCCCTAAGACGTCGAGGAACTCAGCGCGAACTTCTACAAAATGGGATATGAGTTCATCCATGTTCAATGCCTCACTGTAGCAATGATTCGGGCACAGCATCCAACACTAGCCTGTCCTGGCGGCACTTGTGACGCAGGCACAAGTGGACGGACAGTCCAGAGCTTCAGCGATTTGTTCGATGGATCTTCTAACCCTCCACTCGGCTGAACGGACCGATTCTCCTTCCGAGGGCTATCAACGCTAATCCCAATACCAAAGAGATGATGGAGGCAACAAAATAGGAAGAAAGCCCTGTCATTGCCCACAAGATATATGGCAGATAGAAGATGATGAAACCAAGAATCAGGATCGTCAGGAAGAGCCTGAGATTGTGCAATCTAATATGGTCTCTGGAAAAGATGAGTATCTGGAGTAAAACCAAGAAGTAACCTGAATACACAAGGAAAACAGCGAACGCGCCACCATATCCTAAACGATTAAGAGCTGGCCTGAAGGACCAGGACAAGAAGAATGCAAACCAAGGTAGCGATAGAGCAACGATCTTGCCAGCATTAAACGGTCTTTCAACAAGGATGCTCGCAATCGACAGTAGACCGAAAAGAACAGAAAGGTGAAATTCACCGTACAGAAAGCCAACAAGCTCTTGGGGTGAAGAGGGCAACGGTCTTCCCTCCCGCCCGTACTCCCCTACCGCAACCCATACCCACTCGCCGTTAGCCTTATGAACAAGAACCCCGTCATGGCCCATCGCAAAGACGGCGTTCCCGCTTGTGGGGTCAATAACCCCAGAAAAGGGCCCGGGTAAGAGCTGAACACTATTCTTGTATTCGTAGAATGCACTTCTTGCGTCGCGGAATCGTCGAAGATCATAATGTTCCACCGAGGTATCGCCACCGTCTTCAGATCTCTCAATACGCTCTCCCGGAAAATATCTATATCGGATAGCTGAATCCTCTGGATGTATGACAAGCGATTCCTCACTCGGGCTGACGCATTGGCTGGCACATTCTGCGCAATCATCCCAACTCAACCCACCATTGTTGCTGAGGTAGATTTCGTCTTGCCATCCCGCAGAAGCGATGAGTTTGGTGGCGTCCGTATTTACGCATTCTATCCCTCGAGACATGTAAGCACTATTGGCGAGCGAGAATGTGATCCCTAAAGCAATGGCCAAGTACGGCAAAGGCCTCTGGTATAAGACTTTGTCATCTTCGCTTCTCTGCCAAAGCTGCCACACGAGAACAAAGGAAAGAAGAGCTACCAAGTCGGTCGGGTCCTGTGTTATTCTGAACTCCGAACGCGTGACAGCACCAAGGAGTTGCTCGAGAAATAGGCGAAAGGAAGTAACGGTGTTCGCGAGCATGAACACAAGGCCGGTAAGGGAAAGGGAAGAGAAAAGAACTGCCCCCTGCTGATTATGGACTCTCCCCGGTATTACCATGGACAGCGGAATAGCAAGGATAAGTGGAGAGAAGAGCAGCCAACAGAAATCACTCACCTTGCCGGTAAATGGGGAGGGATCGTAGACGCGAAACAGATGGTCATTGAGTAACAGGAGAACGACTGACCCGATAACCAGAGGGTGGCCCAACAAGCGGAAGGTTTTGTTAAGAGCAGGATTATGCATTCTCATGTCTGATCCTCTTAATGACCTCGAGCTGAGCGGCCACGCTTCGATCATACAATGAAAAAGCCCGGCACCGAAACACCAGGCTCAATTCCAAATCGCGCCTCCACACGAGCATTTATTACAACAAGAGAGACGAATTGACGAAGAACTGCTGGATTTTATTCGATAACACTAATCGGGATTGGTAGTTTCGAACATATCAGTTTGAATGTAAAAACATATGCCGCCTAACGGCTGCGAGGTGGGGCGTCGGGGGATCCTACTCTAGGAATTCCATCACCACGTTCTCTCACCATCGATGATTAATTGATTCGCATCCCCGAGTCCATGCTGAGCCTGTCGAAGTATCGCCTCCGGCGACTGGTCAGGCCGTCCTCGCCCTGCACCTAATCCTCCCTCGACCCTGTGTTTCAACCTCGCTTTTCACTTTTCGCCGATGACAATAAGGATTGGTTCTCTCTGGGTTCCCACCTCGAGCAGTCGTTTACGTAGCTCCTCTCCTCGCTCTTTGAACTCGCTATAGTTGCTAGCCCCTTCCGCGCGCTGAATGACCCTCTCAATCAGACCTTTCAACTGCTCGATCCTTGCCTTTTCCATCGGATCGGAATCTCTGTCGATATAATCGTGGAACTCGACATTGCTCAACCCAAGACTCGCAATATAATCTGTAAGCTCTTGGCGTGCTAATGTGCTGTTATGCAGACGGCCAAGCGCGGAATCCACTTCCGCTACCCACTGATGTAAGTAGACAGAGGTAAGCTCTGCTTCCGTTTGACCATCTTGATGCATCTCTGCAGCAATGAAATGCCCTCCTGGCTTCAGTATTCGTTTCATCTCCTCCAGAACCCGCTGGATGTCCGATAAATGGTGCAATGAGGCAGAGATACTGACAGTGTCAAAGCTCTTATCCTCAAAATCCAGTTGTTCAGCATTCATCACCAAAAACCGAACGTCCTCTTGACCTAAGATATCCCGTGCCCTTTCGATGGCTCGATCATTGATATCGATACCCACAATCTCTGTATAGTCTTTGAGGCTTTCCATCAGAATCTGAACGAAACCCCCCTCTTTTGTGGCAACATTGAGCACTCTGCCGCCAGCGAGGTCTCCTAATACGCTTTCGAACACATCCACGGTTCTGGTGTCCTTTGACTAGGATGGCTTAAGGGCTTTCAACTTAGACGCCTGGATAAATCATCGATGATCTCTCTCCGCCCTGATGCCCATTCCAGCCTTGTATGTTCGCCCGCGCTCCAGGTCAGCTTCAGCGGGTTGTTGGGCGGTGGAAGCCTATATCTTTAACTACTACCCAACCCCTTGCTGGGTTTGAAACAAAGTGCGAAACACCGGAACTATCGCGAGACGGTATGGTTCGCTTAGACTGAACTGTGTTACCTCGTTTCTCCTCATTGCTCAACGACAAACCATACGCTTGGATCTCACTGCGAAACAAGAATGGGCTGCCATTGTAGCACCCCGTCAATTTCATTGATCCGCCCCAAAGATGGAAACGGTGGAAAATGCATCCCCAGCACGAGAGCGTTCTTCGCGACAGCTTGGGCGAGCAAACGGCGGGCTGTTTTCTGAAACTGTTCAGTATCGAAGATAAACATCGCATCCGGAAGCCAATCTGGATGCTCAATGTGAAGTGGATGAAAGATTGCATCGGAGATATAGATGACCGATTCGCCGGAGGACGACGCCTCGACGGCAAAATGACCAGGAGTATGTCCGAAAGCTGCTAATACCCGAATGCCGGGGACAAGCTCGTCGTCTGGCTGAACAAAGCTAAACCGATCGCCTATGGTATCAAACACCTTGTGAGCAAGCTGGATCGCAAGGTCAAAACCGGGGACTTTTTCAACCGCGTCCTCTGCGAGCCAGAAATCCCACTCTGTTTCCATCGTACACACGCGCGCATTCGGATAGGTCGGTGTTCCATCGTCATTCAGAAGCCCTCCAATGTGATCCGGATGTGCGTGCGTAATCACCACCTCGTCGATCTCGGCAAGGTCGCCCCCGGCTTTCCCTAGATTTGAAGCCAATCTCCCCGTGGTCGGAAAGAAATTTCCCGCTCCCGTGTCAATTAGGATGTGATGCTCACCCGTATCGACGTACAAACTCGCATAGGGTGATTTGACACGATCCGTTGGCCAATTACGCGCTCGAAGAGCCTTATCAAGGTCATGCCGATCGACGTTTGCGAAAAAAGTTCCGATCGCGTAATCGTGGTATCCATCGTAGAGGGAGATGCAGTCAAATTCCCCGATCTTGAATTGGAAGAACTCTTTCGTCATGACGATGCTCCCTCCGATTACAGTATCAGGTGCACCATTTCGCCGCTCAAAGGTTGTGAACTGAGCGGCTCGGCAAGGCAACACGCTGGACCAATTCCCGCTGACGCCGGGTTCACTCCCACAAATGGTTAGCCGACGTGCTGATCCTAATAGCCAAGATGTGAATGCCAATCTTGAACAAGGAACAGTCTTCTTAGATCATCAGATTTATAAAAACCCAACCCAGGCTGAAGCTACGGTATTAGGCCTTCGAGTAATCGAATGAGGCGATGTGTACCGGCGTGATGCGCACGATCACGCAGTTCCACTTACCTGATAACCTCCTAGCGTACGTCTCGGCTTGCTCTTGAGATAATCTCCTCTCGAAGATGGCGACACGCTTGGGGATGACGTCCTCATAGTCTAACTCCGCCGTCCCGTAGACCAAAGCTCCCTTAAAGGGCACCTCTGTGGTGTCGATTAGAACGGTGACGTTATTGTTGCGCTTGATGTTCCTGATTTTTCGACTGGGATCCTGTGTAGCCATGAGGATTTGGCCATCATCATACTTGAAGAAGATCGGAGCAATATGAATGGTGCCGTCCTCGTTGATGGTTCCGAGCCTCGCGAACTGTGCTTCTTCGAAGAATGATACAAGCTCCTCGTCGGTCATAGCAGGTAATTGAGGATACTCTACCTTTTCAATCCAATCTCCGATCATGCGAATCCCTCCTTTCATTATTGGCCGATTTTGGTCATGATACCGATTTTCAACCCCTTTTCATTGAGAGCAAATGGGTCATGTTATTAATAATCCGTCTCCTAGGAACATACCGGCAAACGGCTGACGTATAAGCCACATGTGGGTTTCACCGTGCCGCCCACAAAAATCCGAAATACTTCAAAACTGAAAGTTGGCAACAAGAGGACACTCGATTAGCAGGTCGGCTTCATAGGCATGTTAAGCCGCCTAATTCGCGACCAAAACCACCTACATCTCAGAAGATGACGAAATATCGCGGCACTTGCTCCATGTACGTGCGGTAACTATCGCCGTATTGCTTTAAACACACTTCCTCTTCCGCCAGAATTCCAAGGTGGCTAAATACCCTCGCTGCGACCAACAGCAACAGAGCAGCCCACGAGCCAATCGCTATACAAGCCCCCAATATAACAACCGAGGACATCACGATTTGAGGATGTCGCGATACTCTGTATATCCCATGAGTAACCGGCTCATCAACGGGCGTATTCTTGAAATCAAAGAGAGCCTTCGCCAAACCGATCAGCCCCATAGCGGTCACAACTGCTCCTATCACGAAGACAAAGGATCCGACTCTAAGCGGCGTGAATATGATTAAAATCAAACAAAGTAAGGCACACAGCTTCCCAACCACCGTGAAAGTAATCTGCTTTTCGCTCCAACCGGATCGATCGAAGAGCCGTGCCACCACCTTCTTTGGGAAAACCAAGAACAAGATCCCATCCGTCAAGACCAGCAGAACCAAGAAGATCCCTCCATTGAGCCAACCAAATCTGAGAGCGGGCATCAGTTCCATTTTCCACCTCCAAGGAATGACAACTCAGACCACCCTATTGTCGCAGAAGCCAATACAGGAGCGATCTTTTGGGTGGTCTATCGGCTAGAGCTCAGCGGCGTGGTGGCTGAGATGATGTACCCCACAACTATCCGAACGACCTCAAACGAAAAGCAGCCTCAACTGGAGCCTCGATAGCAAAGTCCGCTGCAGCGACTTGTTGGGCGGCGCCCACCAATGTCACACAAGAGACCCGTTAACTCTAACCAGCTCTCCCTGTCATCCTTGGCTCTGCCATAGCCGTGTGATAGACGCTTTTCCACCCTCCATCTGCAATTCGTAAACGTCGGGCATTGTCAGCATCTTCCAGAAAGCGTAGTCAATACGCGGATCAAAGTTCTGCAATACCAAGGTCAACAGGTTGCCGTGAGTCGAGAGAATCAGATGCTCTCCAGGATACTGCTCCAGCAATCGCTGTACAACAGCTACTCCCCGCTGCTTTGCAGCAGCATTGCTTTCGCCTCCAGGATGTGCATACGATGGTTCTCGCCATGTCTGCTTTACCGCTGCAAAGAAATCATTGACCGTCGGCCCATCGCCGAGTCTCCGCTCCCGCAGATCAGGCTCGATGTGGACAGGCAGATCTAGCCTGTTGGCCAGCGGTCTGACCGTTTGCCGGGCTCGCTGAAAAGGGCTTGAGTAGATTCGGGCGATTGGGGAATTGCAGAGCATATCTGCCACTCGTTGGGCATCTTCTTGCCCCATGGATGAAAGCGGCCGCTGCTCATCTGGCGTCCAGTCAGCGTGGGCATGACGTATCAAGTAGAAGACTGTCATGGACGATATCCAGTAGCTTCGACAACATGCGCTGTCCAACGGCTTAGCGCTGCCTGCCCTGGCTTATTCCATATGCCAATGTAGATGCTTGTGTCAGAAGATGCAATCCTAATAATCATCACACATTCGGTCAGGCCAGGGAGGCGCCGGGGACTCTTCGCTCTCTGGCTTTCCAAGCGTCCCCAAAATACACCGACACCTGCAAACTGCGCTCGATCTCCGGTCCGTCGAAGATCCTGGTGGTTTTCCAGGGCTCCAGCGAGTGGGTAGATCGCAATCTCCAGATCTTCCGATTCCTGAAGCAGTCCAGGGCAAGCAAGCTACATAGAGCCGGCTACCAGATACCGGGCAGCAAGCGGTAACGCACTCGCTGGGCATAATCTTTGTAACCCGGGAGTTCGTCCTGCAGTGTTCGATCTTCCAACGCCGTGCGTACGATTAACAGGCACGCTATGAGTCCGGCTGGGATGGTCGCCCACAGCGAACCCAGGGCCAGCGACGTTCCGAAAAAGCTCACAGCGAATCCCACATAGCCAGGATGGCGCACGTACCGATAGGGGCCGCCGGTGGCAACAGTATGCCCTCGGTCCACCTGTATGCGAACAGCGGTCGAGAAGTATTTGTTTGACGCCATCGCCCAGCTAAACAATCCCTGCCCCAGTGCGAAGAACGTCAAGCCGATGAGATGAGCCGATGGAGCTAGCTGAGCTGACCATGCAAAACGCTCATCTAGGCCAGCCACGATCGGTACACCTAGCGTAGGGAGACCAGCGAGAGTCGAAAGCACACTATCCCAGCGTTTGACATTATCCCCAGGCTGACCTCTCTCCGCGACCAACTCCGAGGGTAGGACAAGCACATTGATTACCAGTATCCCCAAGCCCACGCCGAGATAGGCCCATGCCCAAATCCAGTTCAGACGTCCTGACGAGAAAAATAAGATTGCTGCCAGGATCAGGTACGTTACAACAACCTGGCGCATCCGCATCAATACTGCGCTGGATGTGTTGGAATCTCCTTTTGACGGTCCAACAGGTGCGTGAGCATTCATTTTTGCCTACAAGTATCCCAACTGCTGGGATGAAACCTAAGGTTGCGGCCTAACGACCTCCGGCCGCCTGCCGAAGCATCGCATCTCGAAGACCGTTCGTCCAGTTTGATCGTTCATCCAGCTTGACTGGACTGGATCCCGCATTCCCCCTTCGGGGATCTTGGACTTTGCGGGGCAGCGGGCTGTTGAGCCCACGCCCCAAACAATGTGATGTAATAATATAAGCTCATGCTCTTGACCGGCCCAGCAACATACGCACAATGCCTATTATGAAGTTGACTCTCGGTACCCTCTCCCTGTACCGCTCATACTCTTCACCGAACTTTTCTATACAAGATGTCTCTTCCTCGAACGTGTCAATATAGGTTGTGAGCACGACGATAGCCCCCAAGATAGCAACGATCCAATGCTGAGCAATGAGCGCTAGCGCAATTCCCATCAGCATGCCGGCCAGATATTGTGGGTGCCGTACGATGGCATAGACCCCGCGGTCAACCAATATCGTGGTATGCATATACCCCTTACCTTCGGGCACCTTACCCCTCTTGCGCAAGGTTAACATTGGAAGCCATCCAAAGACTGCCGATATCCACAGAACCGCCCAGCCAATGTTCCTGATGGTAGAGTCGCCATTATCGCTGTATAGGAGAAAGGACAAAATGATCTGCCCTACCGCAGCAATAGTCAGAATGATTGCCGAGACAATAGTTCTAGCGTTTTTCATGATCGCTCTCTCACACGTATTGCCAGCCGAGCATCAGAATGGCCTGCGCTTAACGGCTGCTAGCTGAGTCGCCGGGGCTCGATCCAGCAGCGGCAAGCCCAGCATCCCCATCATACAACACTGAGAGCAAATTCCGTCGCACACCTGAAACGGCGGATGAAACTAGAAAAGTTAACCTCAAAAACCAAACAGGTAAGAAGAGGTCGTTAGACAGTGTGGTTGCCTACGATGACGTATTAACCTTTCGGAAACCGATTGTTGTGACCGCTTGCGACGCGAACGTTACTCATGGACAAGGTCCGGGCTCACCTCTGATAGGACCGTCGTAAATGCCTCTGGGAAGAGTTCTTGTGTGCCTGTCTCACGAATGATCGTCGCGAGATTCCGCCAGGCAAGGCGTCGGACATCCTCGATGTCTAGCTTTAATTGCTGTCCAACCAAGTGCTCCACCCATTCAACTCGACACGGGATGGCAGCGGGTGGATCGCCGTAACCATGATCGCTTTCGATCAGTATACGTTCGGGGGGGACCCGGGTACGAAATTTCGAGTGACGAGCAACGGCTGAGTGTATTGAGAAGTAACACCCAAGGGCTGCAGCTTCTTGTGTTTCATCAGCAGTTCCGGTCCACCAGTGAAGAACGGGAACGGCAACCGGCCTACGGCGCAATTCGTCGATTACCAGTCCTGTCGCGCGGTAGCTGTGGATGCTGACCAACCGAGGGAGTTCAGCAACGACTTCTAACGATTGTCTGAACGTCCGGAGTTGCAGATCGAGTGGAACACGTGATCCTGTATCCAATCCAATCTCGCCGACAATTGCGGCCCGCTCCACCAGCTTGCTAAACCGCTCTGCATCGAACGCTTCTTGTGCCTTGAGATTACGCGGATGGCATCCTGCACCCCACGCGACATGGGGTTTATATCGATCAACAACGAGCGCGGCCTCGTCAAGAGAGAGGGTCATGGCAAGGACTGCGCCTATGTCTGCCAGCTCGTCCGAGGTCCGGTCCGGGTCGATGTGAGCGTGAGCGTCGAGGGATGGGAGTGTCTTTATTGAACTAGCCATCTGCTTTGTATGCTTATTGCGAATGCTGATCGGTATCAGGCGATTAACTCATTCGCTTCCCCTGTTCGCGGAGCGTTTTGAAACGCAGCGGAACGGGGTGAAGTGCAGTGGGTGCAAGCGGGCGTTAGCCCGCGTAGGTGGAGTATCTGATCGCATTCTTACTGTCACGCTTCGCAGAGTACATTAATTCATCGGCCTTTCTCACCAACTCATCGGCAGTATGTGGTGCGACATTGCACATTAACACGCCAATACTAAATGTTACCGGCCAATTGTTTTTTTCCATTTCTTCTAGAAGGCCGCTTTGAAGTTTAGAGATGGCAACGCGAGCGGATTCCTGGCTGGTTTCTGGCAACAACAATGCAAATTCATCACCGCCAAGCCGTGCAATCACATCTGTTTTTCGTAAGTGCGCTTTGATATAACAAACCACAGTACGGAGAACTTGGTCCCCTGTAGGATGTCCGAATTGGTCGTTTACGGTCTTGAAATTATCAAGGTCAAAGTAGGCTACTGTGAAAGGGTGTTCATATCTTTGTGAACGGTCAATTTCCATCTGTGCCAACTCATAGAAGAGACGCGAGTTCACTGCGCCGGTCAAGCTGTCGGTGCGAGCTAATTCCTTTTCGCGCTCCATTGCATTTCTTGCTGTTGATAAGAGCAATGTGATAATGACGAAGAACGACAGTCTGATGAGAGAATTCCATATAGGAATAAGAGGATGTGAGTAGGGATGCCCCGTGGCCGCATCCGCCCCAAACCAGACAAAGGCGCTGGTCAGCGACGCCATGATTCCGAGCCGTCGGCCCATGAGCCAAGTGACTAAAGTGATCGGAATCACATAGAACAGCGAAAAAGCGAATTCGTAGCCTGTCAGGAAATCAGAGAGACCTATTGCTCCGATGATGGCAAATCCCAGCAATATCATGAACGGTCGACTTCGATTCTCTAGATTCGCAAGAAGGTTCATAGCCTTTTTCCTGCTGACTCACACATGGAAGAAGCGGGCTAACGACCTCGAGCTGAATTGCGCGGTGGCTCAGGCAGCTTTAGACTGATTGTCCTGCAACTCGTCAGGCAAGACAAGCCCCATTCTCCGCACGCTAGGTCAGTGCAGCGAGGTGATGAGCAGCGATCAACTGGGATTAACGTCGAACCCAAGATGCTTGAATCGCGGAGTTATGCCACAGGGTAGCGGGAAAGGCTGAGTGAGGTGCGAACGAGGTGGTCAGCTGTTGCGTGGTTGCGCCCAAAAAACCAAAGCGAGCGCGGAATCAAGTCATTCTGCCTTCTCCACAACGATGTAGACTGACGTTTTACCATCTTCATGGGTGACTTTATGCACCGTCCCGGTAATCCTCACCGGGTCCTCGACTTTCAACTCACGGCCGTCATCTGTGTAAAGGCGAAAGTCGCTCTTGTCTTCAAAAAACATGGGCAAGTAGAAGCTATTGGGTTCAGCTTGTCGAGGGGTTGTCTCTGCCATCCAGAGGACAACGAACAGGTTGGGATCAGTTGAGCCCGTGGTCGGCTCGAGGTACAGGGTGCAGATGCCGGAGGAATTGCAGGTCACACTGGAGCCGAAGGTGATACGCCCTTCGATTGAGAGTTTGTCCCCCTCTTTGTGCGAGGCTATCGTACTAAAGGTGACGGGCTCGGCGGATCTTCGTTTGTGGATTTCATTTGACACGAGTTCGTAAGCTGCTGCGAACACAACCAGAAGTAGAACAAGCGCAACCCCGGTACGACCAGTGTTCATCATGGATACTTCCTTTGCTGTGAGATGGTTTTGCCTGTGGAACGCATGACAACCAGCATCTGGAGCCATCGAGTGCCTGCTTTGGTGCTGGAGTTCCTCAGTAGTTCAGGCTTTGCGGCGAAATCATGGCTAATGGCAAACAACTGACACGCATAAAATATTGCCGGAAATTGCTTGCGGTTAATTCGCGGAAATAACTGTACCTTACCGATACGGTATATGGCTTGAGGGTGTTGGAATCTAGATGCATCTCGCTAGTCGTTGACCAACGGCTACGAGCTGAGGTACCGAGGTTCGGACTAACGCCAGCAAGTCCAGTATTCCCATCATATACCTTCATTGATGATTCATGCTGCACCGTTTATCCAGCTTGACTGGATCACCGCGTCCTTGCTGAACCTGCTGAAGCAAAGCCTCTCGAAGACCGTTCGTCCAGCTTGATCGTTCATCCAGCTTGACTGGACTGGATCCCGCGTTCCCCCTTCGGGGATCTTGGACTTTGCGGGGCAGCGAGATGTTAAGCAGCACGTTTTTCATTGCTAGGCAGGCAATACTTATGGGCAGATGGTTCTTCCGATGTATAGCAAGGTTCCGTCCTCGACTCGCCAGATGTGGATTTCTATGCCATCCGTTGCGGCGAGCAAAGAACCATCTGGTGAAAAGAACATCTCCCAAACAGGCCCTTGCATCCGTTCAAGGGTGCGGATGACCCGCGTGCCATCAGGAGAAGCGAGGACTACCACGTTGCCATCGTCGACATCAGAGTATGCCAAGTATTGTCCATCAGGTGAGAAGGCGATTGCCATGCTGTTCTTGATGTCGTTCCATAAGAGCTCGGCGTCTGAGACTCGCCACAAGAATAAGCCGGTAGCAAGGTCAGCAGCCAGGTACTGCCCATCCGGAGAGAAGTGGGCATCAGAAGTATCGTACCCCCCGCTTCCCATGAATTCCGCGATTTTCCTGTTTTCTGTGAGATCCCATAGCTGCACTGGGCCATCGAAGGGGATGGTGGCGAGCTTCGATCCGTTCCAAGATAGGCCAATACCCAAGACTTCGCCGCCTGTCTCGATCGACGCGAGTCGTTTACCGCTAAGGTCCCAAATTCTGACCAAACCGTCGTGAGAGGCGGAGAAGAGTCTGTCTCCAGTAGGGGAGAATCGAAGGTCAAAGACAGGGTCTGGGTGCTCTATAAGGGTGGCCAAGACTTCCTGGTCGGAGAGGCGGATCAATTGAATAGTGTTGTCCTGCAGTGACCACGCTAAAGTCCGCCCATCCAGCGAGAGGGCTGCAGTCACCACACTCTGGGGAGAGTGAATGAAGGTCTTCTGTTCGCCTGTCTTGAGGTCGAAAATCTGCACTCCTGAACTCGCTCTCACCATGAGCTTGGTACCCTCGGGCGTGAATGCGAAAGGGAGGATCTCCTCGGGTGTAAAACATATGGACGTAGAGCCCGGCTCCTCAAGGTCCGAGGTCGGAGCGGTTACCAATTCCTCTGTGGGGGAAAGGTTCGGGGTAGAGGTCCTGCCTTGGCAGGAAACCATGAGTACGCACACGGCAATCACAAGAAAGGTGGTTATTTTACGCTTCAACATAGCGGAGTCTCCGATGTTTTAACCTTAGGCTACCTGACGGTATTAAGCTAAGGCGCCGGGGACCGGTCAACCTTCACCCTTCCCCGGATCTATAAGATACAACCTAGTTGGTTTTTCGCGTTGCACCGTTCGTGCAGCTTGATCGTTTATCCCACGAACGAAGTGAGACGGGACCGTTCGCCCCACACAGACCGTTCGTCCAGCTTGATCGTTCATCCAGCTTGACTGGACTGGATCCCGCGTTTTTTGCGGGGCAACGAGTTGTTCGTCCGCCTGCATTGGGAACATCGCAGTCAGCGTCTTGATAACTCATCAAGTTGTTTCTTCATCTCTGCTTGCGATTCAGTAATCTCTCCAAGCTTAGATCTAATATCGTCTTCAAACGCTCGCCTGTCGTCAGTAACCCCCCTGCGCAGCACCCGAATGATCAAGATCCCAACAAGTAAGGGCGCCGTTAGGATCAAAGCGATCATGATGCCGTTCAAAACGAGAACGATCCATCCACCCCAATAAGGTTCCATTTTGTAATCTCTCACTGTATGGCTGTGGAGCACACCACTTAATCGTGATCGAGTTAGTTATCAATTGTGTGTAAGAGGGTGGTGATTTTTGTTGGAAAATAGACCCATTTATCGCGTATTACTTCAAAAATTATGCAGGATGTAGCTGGCCGCCTAATGGCTACGTGCTGATATGCTGGGATTATGATCGGGGCTTGGAATTCCGGCACCCCTATCCCACACAATAGATAAGAAATCGCGGTGTATCCCCGAGTCCATGCTGAGCCTGCCGAAGCAGCGCCTCCAGCTGATTGTTGGGCGCGCTTGACCGCCGAGAAAAGCACCGCTGATGTTGCGCAGCCTTCCGCTGCTGCTAGAATCCGCCCCCGCCCACAAAGACAACATATGGCTTGCAGCGGGTGGCTTGTACGACGCTGAGGATACCTCCCGAGGCTATCAGGCAGCCGCTCCCCAGCTTTCAGGTCGTCCAATCCCCACGCAATAATGAGAAGCTCCGTAGATCATGAAATTGCCCCTTCCAGTACCCGTACTCTCTCCGTACTCCCTCTTCTTGAAAGCCCAGTTTCTTCAAAAGCGCTGCCGACGCTTCATGGCCCACATAGGTCAACGCCTCAATGCGGTTGAGAGGGAAGAAGAACCCCTCACCAAAGCCATAGTTGACGACAGCTGTCAAGGCTTCTGTCATAATCCCCTGACGCCAATACAGTGGATGAAGATCATATCCAATCTCGACAGAATGAAAAGCCTTGTTCAGATTGTAGTATCCGCACGAGCCGATGGCGACATCCCTCTCCTCTCTTAAAGCAACGCACCAACGAATACCCAACTCTCTTTCAAACAGGCTTGCACGGATTTCTACCATCTTCTCTGCCAGTTCAATGGATTGCATGGTCTCCGCGTTGTGATACTTGGTCACGATATCTTGGGAGAAAATGTCGAAGACGGCCTGAGCATCCGACTTGCGAAATTCTCGCAGCACCAGCCGCTCAGTTTGCAGGACTGGGAACTTGCTCATTCTTCCACTTCCCCGGCATTCATTTACGAACAACCTCTACGGTTTGCGCGCCTAATGGTTGCGAGCTGCCTGTCCTGGCCGAGTGAAATCAATCATAGTGGATATTACTTACATCTCACCCTGAACATTGATGCCTAATGCATTCGGTCAGGCCAGGGAGCGGCGCCGCGGAGCTACCCGATTTGTTTTTCGCGCTGAAACGGTTATGAATGCGAACCCAACAAATGCAAGTACTCTCCGGATTTCGATCATCGCATTATAGATTTCATCAATCCAGGGGCGGATCACCTGTGATGAGAATATTCCATTCAAAGTGCCATCATGAAGCGGAGGCTCGCCGCACCCTACGAATGTAAGAGCAATCCTTCACCACTCACCGAGAACATCCTTGCAGGAGAGTGTGCTTTTCTAATCTAAGGACTTGCTCATATCTCCACTATACTGCCTTCTGATTTCCCTTTTTAGGATTTTACCGGCACCGCTCTTGGGCATCTCCTCGACAGTGATATATTCCTTCGGCACCTTGAATGGAGCTAATCTGGTTTTCAAGTAGTTCTTCAGGGCGTCCGGATCGATCTGGTGACCTTCTCTCGGAACGATAAATGCGGTCACCAATTCCCCGTACTC
>DUEW01000031.1 GCA_011174845.1 Anaerolineae bacterium
TGGTGCTTGTTCCCTTTGGGGTATCCTTCGCATATCGAGCGTTAGATAGGGCAGCAATTCTCTTGCGCCTAGCAACCCACGCTGATGGCGAGCATGAAGGCGATCGGCAATTTCCCTTGGAGATCGAGGCGTGAAACTAAACCTCAGGAGTCTACGGCTCTTCATCCGTCTTAGCCATCCACTGCCCTTATTGGGTGGATTTTTACTTTACGGTCTCGGCTCTGCGATTGCGTCCTTCCTCGGTCGATCCCTAGATTTTGGTCTCTACTTGCTCGGCCAAAGTCTGCTGACCATTTTACAATTGGCTGCTCACTTCTCTTTTGAATACCACGAACCTCAAGTGGAGAGCGAAGATTTTCAGCCTAATCCTTATCTTGGGAGTAGCAGAGCCCTTGGTCCTGAAGGGTTAGCACGACAGACCGCACTCAATGCTGCCATCGTATGCTTGGCCATTGCCGCCATATTAGTATCCATCTTACTCGTCGGTGGTCAAATCCCTCTTGTAGCATGGTTGGTCTTACTGCTCATTTTTCTCGGCTATTTCTTCTACAGCACTCCCCCCATTCGACTTCTCGCCTCCGGATATGGCGAGTTGGTTCTCTCTCTAGTCATCGCTGGTCTCATACCCACCTTCAGCTTCGCACTCCAAACTGGCCAGCTGCACCGGTTGATCTTGATGAGCACCACGCCGTTGGTCGCACTCCATTTCGCCATGATGATCAGCTTCGAACTCTCCGAGTACGCCCGCAATGTCAAGCTGGACAAGCGAACATTGATGATGCGCCTGGGTTGGGCAACCGCGATGCGATTCCACGATTTAGCTATCGTCTTCGCTATCACCAGCTTCCTTGTCGCGTTTATCAATGGTCTCCCGAGGCGGGTTGTTCTTGGGGCTTTAATCGCCCTTCCTCTAGCCGCAGTTCAGGTCTGGCACATGGAACGTATCCGTCGTGGTTTTCCTGCCCGGTTGCGTAACTTGACGATCGTCGCATTGGGATTATTCGGATTGACGATTTATCTCGAGTTGATCGGTTATCTATTGAGCTAAAGATGCCCGAATTTCTACACTTGCTCACACCCGACGAGGCTCTTGATCGTTTCCTGAAAGCGATCCCGGAATCCGCTCGAATCGCATCAGAACTCATTCCCACGCAGGAGGCATTGAATCGCGTTTTACACGAACCTGTGACGGCCCCACATCCTTTGCCGCCCTTCGATCGATCGACCCACGATGGATACGCCGTTCGCGCGAAGGATACTTACGGCGCCAGCCCTGGCTTGCCTGCGTACCTCAACCTGATCGGAGAGATCCATATGGGCGTTGAGGCTGAATTGGTCGTTGGTCCCAACCAGGCAGCCTTGATCCATACCGGAGGGATGATCCCCGATGGCGCCGACACCGTGGTGATGATCGAGGACACACAACTGGTTCGTGAAGGGGAGATTGAGGTATTAAAGCCCGTTGCTGTGGGACAGAATGTCCTCATGCAGGGTGAAGACGTTAAGATTGGCGATACCGTCTTGGAAGCTGGGGTGCTGATCCGACCTCAAGAGATCGGTGGGTTGATGGCACTCGGTGTGATCGATATCAAAGTTGCACGCCGTCCGAGGGTTGGGATCCTTTCCACCGGCGACGAGATCGTAGCGCCTGATGTGGAGGTGGGTCCAGGTCAGGTGCGAGACATCAACACCTTCACCCTGAGCGCGCTTGTTTCCCGAGCCGGGGGCGAACCGGTTACACGTGGCATCATCCCTGATCGTTACGATGCTCTCTTAGAAGCGGCGAAGCGGGCACATGCTGAGGATGACATCGTCATCATCACTGCCGGTTCGTCTGTCAGCGCGCGGGATATAACAGTTGATGTCCTAAGCGCCTTGGGAGAACCTGGCGTCCTTGTACATGGGATCGCGATCAAACCTGGCAAACCCACCATCTTGGCTGTCGCCGATGGTGTACCCATGATTGGTCTCCCCGGCAACCCAGTAAGCGCGCTGGTCGTAGCGGGTTTGTTTGTTGTGCCTTTGATCAAAAGTTTGACGGGAATCGAGAGACCAGCACTCGTGTCGCAAGTATCGGCACAGATGTCAGTCAATGTGGCCTCCGAAGCAGGGCGTGAAGATTATCTGCCTGTACGTCTACATGCAACAGAAGATGGACTAAAGGCTGAACCGATTTTTGGACGCTCTAACTTGATCTTCACCCTTGTCCGCGCGGATGGGCTGGTTCGCATCCCTCCCGAAGCGACCGGATTGGCGGCGGGCGCTGAGGTCGAGGTCAGGTTGTTATAGCCAATACTGCCCAAACAGGGTCTCTGCAGGGTATAACCAACGAGGTTTCTTCGAAAACTCTCAGCAATGCAACCGGATGAAATTCAGGTCTTAATGGAGGGTCCTGCTTCACCATGAAAGAAAGCCACCAACTGGAAAACATCTATTTACACGATATCCCCCTTGACAAAGCTTGGGACACATTGGTCGAGTCGCTTGAAGCAGCAGGACTGTGGAAGCCCTTGCAGGCGGAGGAAGTCCCGTTGGATGGAGCACTTGGGCGTGTGATGGCAGAACCTGTTTGGGCGCGCCTGTCTTCGCCTCACTACCACGCAGCAGCGATGGACGGCTTTGCCCTACGCGCAACCGATACGAGCGGTGCTAGTGATCGAACACCCATATCACTTCAAGTTGATCTCAACGCGATCTATGTGGATACCGGCGATCCAATGCCCGAGTGGGCCGACGCTGTGGTGCCAATCGAAAACGTTGAACCTGTCGAGGAAAATGGAGAACGTGCGATTCGAATTCGCGCCTCACTTGCACCCTGGACCCACGTGCGTGCTATGGGCGAGGACATGGTCGCTACTGAATTGGTCATACCGGCTGGTCACGAACTGCGTCCAGTAGATCTTGGAGCCATCGCTGGTAGTGGTCATCATACGATCTGTGTTTGGAGACGGCCACGTGTTGCCATCATCCCTACAGGTACGGAATTGGTCCCGATCGGTTCGGAGGTTAAGCCGGGAGAAACGATCGAATACAACTCCCTCGTCCTCGCCGCCCAGGTCCAAACCTGGGGCGGTTTAGCGACAAGATTCCCAAGCGTACCAGATGACTTTGAACATATCCAAAAGGTCGTATCGGAGGCGACAACCAGCCACGATCTGGTACTGGTCAACGCCGGATCTTCAGCTGGATCGGAGGACTACACTGCCAAAGTCGTCGAGAGTCTTGGGAAGCTGCTCGTTCACGGCGTAGCGGTTCGTCCAGGTCATCCGGTGGTCCTCGGGGTCGTTAAGCGCACACTTGAGAAGAGTGATCAACTCCCTGCCCTCGTTCCAGTGATAGGCGTTCCCGGTTACCCAGTCTCCACTGCCCTGACTGGTGAAATTTTCGTCGAACCATTGTTAGCGCGTTGGCTTGGTCGACCAGCTTTTAAACCACAAACGATAGAAGCCACCCTCACCCGGAAGGTACGTTCGTCGCTTGGTGATGACGAGTATTTGCGGGTCACGGTCGGACGTGTTGGTGAGCGGATGATCACAGCCCCTCTATCGAGAGGTGCGGGAGTTATCACCTCCCTTGTTCGCGCTGACGGCATCGTGCTCATCCCTGCTGGTGTTCAAGGTCTCCAAACCGGCGAGACCGTTACCGTGCGTCTCTACCGGTCACTTGCCGATGTCGAACGCACCATTCTCGTTCTAGGGTCACATGATATGACAATTGATCTGATGGCCCAATTCTTAAGCCAATATGGTTCTCGTCTCAGCTCTGCAAACCTAGGGAGCCTTGGCGGACTGGTCGCCCTCAGAAGAGGAGAAGCTCACCTGGCCGGGAGTCACCTTCTCGATCCCGAGAGTGGAGAATACAATCTCGCGTACATAGAGAAGTACCTGCCCGACGTACCTGTCCTCGTCGTGGGATACGTCATGCGCGAGCAAGGCCTGATGATCTCTCCAGGGAACCCTAAAGACCTTACGGACTTAGTGGACCTGGTGAAGGAGGGAGTCTCCTTCATCAATCGCCAGCAAGGCGCTGGTACACGAATTCTATTGGATTACCATCTTGGAGAACTTGGGGTGGATTCAAAGGATATTGTTGGATACAACAGGGAAGAGTACACCCACCTGGCAGTGGCAGCCGCAGTTTCATCTGGAGCTGCAGATTGCGGGCTCGGTATCCGGGCCGCGGCAGATGCATTGAAGCTCGATTTCGTTCCACTCTATGACGAGCGCTTCGATTTGGTGATCCCCCTCGAACACTATAAAAGCCCGAAGTTGGCGCCACTGCTTGAGTTGCTCCACCAAACAGAATTTCGCCAAGCGGTTGACGCCTTGGCCGGCTACGACACCGCGCCTATGGGCGAGATCATCGCTGAGATGGGTTAATCTGCATTTAGCAATGAATGGTAAGGGGAATTTCCGATTCTCCTGCATCAACGGAGTTAGGAATAGGGAGAAGGGATCAGGTTTTATTGGCGCCATTAATTCAGACACCGGATCCCCGATCCCTTATCCACTTCCTCCCTCAACAGTAAACCCCTCGAAATAGCCCATACTCCTAGACCGAATGTGGCAAAGGAAATGCGTAAGGGCGATTCACCGTTCGTGCCGCTAGCCATTTGCGATTTATCCAATAGACGCATATGAAAATGTAGGGGCGGTTCGCGAACCGCCCCTACATTGGATTAAGATTCTGATATGATCATGAGCATAATATCAACTTCCACCAAAGGTTCACACAGGACGTTCTAGAAGGGGTACAATCGACAAGTTCTTATCAACTGTAAGACATATCAATCACATCATGATCCAATGGAGGAAGCCCCATGCCTATACCTGAAGCCGGTGAACAGGCCCCCGATTTCGAACTACTCTCTGATGCTGACCAACCGATCAGGCTAAGTGACTTCAGAGGAAACAACGTTGTACTCTACTTCTACCCCAAGGCTGACACACCTGGATGTACGACAGAAGCTTGTGGCTTACGTGATGACTACAGCAAGTATGAAGAAAAGGGCGTCGTGATCCTAGGTGTTAGCCCCGACACCGTGACCAAGCAATCCAAATTCAAAGCCAAACACACTTTGCCTTTCACTCTATTGGCTGATCCTGAAAACAAAGTGAGCGAAGCTTATGGAGTTTGGGGATTGAAGAAATTCATGGGCCGTGAATACATGGGGGTCCACCGTACAACCTTTCTGATCGACCCAGTTGGCAAGATCGTTCAGGTATTTAAAAATGTCAAACCAGCTACCCACAGTGCTGAAATCCTTGATGCACTAGAAAGAGGTTAACCGCATCTCGGAAATTGTTGTTTGGTGACATTTTACAGCTATTTGAAGGGACAAATTGCCTATTGCTCATATCTATGGATAATGTTTTAATGCGTGCGTCGTCACTTGATCTTCGGGTCAATGTTGCGACCGCCCCCGGGCTTGCCCCCCTCAGGTCTGGGGGTGCTCCTTTTTCTAGGATATTCCAGGACACGGCTCTGCCGTAATTCTTAAAGATCAGCTTGTGCATCTTCGCAGAATCCCATGTATGACAACTGGTTGGGGTATGACTTGAACATCCTACCTCCGCGTGAACCATTTTCGTTAAAAACAGGTATATTTGTAGGTAACCTGCTCTCAAGCCGTCGTTGACCCTCTCTATCTTTATAGAACAACTTGGCTGAAGGAGTAACTCTGTCAGAAGCAATCAAGTCAATAAACGCAAAAGCTGACATACCTATTCCGACCTAGAGACCTCGATGTTCAAATTCATCATCCGCCGAGTGGTCCGAGCATTTGTAGCGTTAATCCTCTTCCAATCACTACTCTTTACCCTGATCCACGCCCTTCCCTACGACGTTACTGCTTTCACACTGGCAGGACCATCATGGCGCGAATTTATGCAGCGGCAGCTAGGTTTGGACCTTCCACTTTGGACTCAATATTTCCGATGGCTCGGTAAATTTCTCCAATTTGATCTAGGAGTCTCATTCCAGAACTGGCCTGCTTCCGTCAGCCAAATCCTCTTCAGTCGCATCTCTCGAACCCTTCTTCTCTTCTTTTCTGCAGCCATTCTTGCGTACCTATTGGGTATCTGGTTGGGTAAGGTAATCGCCTGGCGTCGGGGTGGATGGGTCGAATTTGGAGTGACATTAGGTGGTGTTGCGACCTATACCTCTTTTGCACCTTGGCTGGGTTTCGTGATGATCAACATCTTCGGTTGGTATCTAGGGTGGCTTCCCTATCAAAGACTTGTCAACCCGAATGTATGGTTCAATGCGCCCGTGATGATTGATTCATTGTTGGCACGAATGGTGGTAACTTGCGTAATTGCTTGCGGTGCCTTCTTGGTGGTCAGGCGTGCCTCCCAATCGATTAAAACAAATCACTGGCGTTGGACATCGCAGGCAGGTGGGATAGTGATCATCGGTTTTGGCATTGGAGCTTGGTGGTCGAGATCAGGACTAAGCTATCTTGCGCTCGATGTCTTAGCTCACCTCACATTACCTTTAGCCACAGTAGTTCTACTCTCCTTTGGCGAGACGATGATGATCATGCGCGCCGCCATGTTGGAGACCAAACACGAGGATTATGTGTTAACCGCACGGGCTAAAGGACTTCCAGATCAAGTGATTCGCGACAGGCACGTCGCACGGAACGCTATCCTGCCGGTGATCACTCGCCTGGCGCTCAATCTACCTTTTATCTTAGTTGGGAGTTTGGTTATCGAACGAGTCTTCATGTGGCAAGCTATGGGGGAGATTATTTTTAACGCCATCGAATATCAAGACATCCCGGTCATCTTAGGCATCCTTTCGATGGTCGGAATTCTTGCCCTCATTGCTCATATCCTGCTGGATATCCTTTACACCTACCTTGATCCTCGAGTGCGATATATAGGAGTGGAATGACCCGATGCTCGAAGAAGGATCCAAGGTCTCTACTCGAGAAAAACTTCGCACCTACTTATTGCATCGCTGGGTTCACCGCCGGTGGTTCTACACCCATTGGGATCTTTTCATCCAACAACCTCTTGGCAGACTTGGATTGATCATGATCTTCATCTTTGGGCTGATGGCATTATCTCACCCGATCCTCATGAAAACCCTTTGGCACCCCACAATATTCGACCCCTTCGTCGGATTCGATACCGCCATTATGCCCCACCCCACAACGCCGTCTTGGCGGCACTTGCTCGGTACTGATAATTTCGGTCGGGATGTGCTAAGTCAGCTCCTCATCAGTACACAAACATCATTCTCCGTTGGCATTATCGCCGCAATCATTGCTGTTACGATCTCGACCCTACTTGGTGGAATGGCAGGCTACTTCGGTGGGGTAATTGACGCGATCATCATGGGGATCTCAGATGTCTTTGTGCTCCTCCCCGCACCGATCCTGTTGCTAATTTTCGGCCTGTTATTTCGTCTGGAGTGGCCCATGGTTGCTATCGCTTATGGCATCGTGACTGGGCTGGGAGGGCAGACGATCGTGGTCAAATCCCATACCTTGAAGATCAAGGTCAAGCCCTTCATCGAAGCCGCACGCGCAGCTGGTGGCGGTGGCGGTCATATCATCAGGAAGCACATATTGCCGGGGCTCTTGTCCTTGACGATCGTTCACGCGGTCTTTACGGTCGTCGGTGCGGTCCTCACGGAATCGCTACTGTCCTATTTTGGACGCACGCGTTACTACCTTAGTTGGGGGACCATGATATGGATTGGGCAGCAGACCTTCCGCTGGTTTACCCTCGAAGGACAATGGCATGTGATCCTTCCTCCAGCGTTGGCAATCATGCTCTTTTGCAGTGCCTTTTACCTCGTCGGACGTGCCTTGGACGAGGTCTTTAATCCCCAATTACGAGTGCGTTAGCATAACCTCTTGAAGTTAAGTGAGGGCCGTTCGCCCCGCGTAGATGGGGCAATTCGCCGTCCGTGCCACGCTATACCGAGAAAGACTCTTGGCGTTTCGCGGCACGAACGGTGAATTGCCCCTACACCTAAGGGACATATTATCATGTCCAAATCAACCAATGGGTAATGACCGACTTCGTCGAGTCATTTCATCAATCTCTACTGATATTTGGAGTAATTTGGTACAATATTTCCGTAATAGAATTCATAGAGTGAACGTTACAAATGGTTCCGCAAGAATGAACAGAAAAAAGCCCTTGCGATGGGATCGAAGATTGCCTTGTTTGAAACAACGGTAACACTCGCAAGCTCAGGTCGTCCTGTGTGAACCATTAGTCACAGCTAAAACATCAAACCGGAGAATGAGATGAAAATGCACTCAAATAAATGGGCATTTGTGATCGCAATGCTTATTACCGTCGGATTGCTGGCTGCTTGTGGTGGTACCGAAACTTCACAACCTACCGAACCTCCCAAAGTAGAGCAACCAACGGAAATCCCAGAGGGAGTAGAACCCACCGTGCCTCCCTCCCCGATAGACAGCAAAGCCCTCTTACAGCAACGGTGTACTGCCTGTCATAATCTAAATCGAGTCACGAACAAGATGTGGTCACTGCAACAGTGGGAGCAATCAGTCTCCAGTATGATTCGAAGGGGCGCACAATTGAACAACGAGGAAAAGGAAGCTCTGGTCAAGTATTTAGCCGAGAATTACGGACCTTAGAGCTACCATAATGGTGGTGGAGACGCTCTAAAAGTCTGAAATCCTGCTTTAAACAGAATCTCACTTCAAAACATCTGGCTGGTTAGAAGACCACCCAGATGTTGCATTAAGGCAACCTTTCGATAAACTCGGCCACCGCTAAGCAGATGTTCCAATTCGTTCTCAAGACAGTCACCCTGAGCCCATATTGTCCTGCCTGCCCCGCGTTTCACAAGAGAAGAATGTTTGAGGATCGAGGGATTTCAATGCATATCCCTCAGAATAAGCATATAATGCAGCCCAATGTTTCCATGATAGAAAGGAGGGATAGGTCATGATGCCTCGATATAGAGTCAATATCATCCCGTATCTCTCTTTCATACTGATCATTTCAATATTTTACGCAGCTTGCGGAGGGCTTGGCACAGATCTCACCCCAACCCCAACGAAGGTCATACCTGAAACCACTGAAACGGCCATGGGCACTACGACCGCTTTCCATACCGTACAAGTCAAAACCCCTACACCTTCAGATAGACTTCAAACCTCTACGCCTCTCGGATCTACCAGGACATCGCTCCCCGAGCAACCCGCCACAACTGAATCTACTCCGATTTCCTCATCCATCCTTCCTCCGGATTTAGAGATCATCACGCCAAGAAATGTCGCTCTTCTCCGACCGCTCGCCAGGTTCACCATCAATCTAGGTGGGTATCGACCCTCAGACCCTGTTTTTTCTCCCGATGGAAGGATCCTTGGCGTGGCATCAAGCCTGGGGGAGGTCATCCTGTGGGATCTTGAGCAGGGTAAGGTTTATAAAACCCTCAACACCTTATTTGGACCAAGGTCGGAGGGCTTATTGGAGGGTGGTTATGTCACCCACCCGGGGTTTGCGTTCTCTCCCGACAGTCGATTCGTGGCAGCGGTGATGGAAGACAGCACATCCAACACCTCGGATGTGGGTGCGGTAGGTTTGTGGAAACTGGACGTAATAGATGAACCCCGGGTGCTTGAACCGAGTTGGCTTATGTCCGTCAGCATCGCCTTCTCACCAGATGGGAACCTGCTTGTTATCGGCACAAAAGACTGCTTCATGTGCGGACTGAGTCGGATGATTCTTTATGAATTCCCGAGTTGTGAGGAGATCAGAACCATCGAGGTCGAAGGTGAAGGTGTTAAGGATCTGGCTTTCACTCCGGATGGGCGAACGATCGTTGCAAGTGGCTATTTTGGAATTGTGGGATTATGGAATGTGGACAATTGCGAGTTGATTACTAAGATGGGTCAGCCGATGTCATCCCAAATCGACATCTCACCGGATGGGAACATGCTGGCCATTGGCAATGGATCGATATGGGATCTCAACACTGGGGAGATTATCCTGTCATTGGAAGCCACACAGATGATTTTCTCACCGGATGGGCGCATGCTGACCGTGCTTCACGACGATCTCTGGTTCTTAGACCTCACCACATGGGATCTTCTCCATGGTCTTGATGCAGAAGAGAGGATCCAAGCGACGGCATTTTCACCCGACGGTCGGATCTTGGCCACGGTGTCTGAACATGGGATCGTCCAATTGTGGGGCGTCCCGACTGAACCGGACCGTTATCTTGCTTCGCTCCTTCTTGAACCTGAAAAAGTGAGCGAGATTCAGATCCTTACGCAGCATGGAGTAGGCAACGCCACAGATGTAACCTTTTCCCCAAACGGGGTCTTGCTTGCTGTAGGACACAGTAATGGAAGGCTGTCACTGTGGGACACCGACCTGATCAAGTATTTACGTGAACTCCAGGGGCACACGGATTGGGTTTATCGTGTCGCACTCAAAGGTGGTACTGCGGCTACACTAGCTTCCGCTTCAAAGGATGGGACTTTACGGATCTGGGGGTTCCCCTCTCCCGGTGCCACGCTGCTTGGGCATGATGGTGAAGTGACCTGTGTGGATTTTTCGCCCACCGAGTATGGAGTACTTGCCTCTGGTTCGGAAGACCAAACGGTGAAGATATGGAATATGTACACTGAGGAGGAGATACGTAGCCTATCTGGTCACACCAGTTGGGTCTGGGGCATAGATTACTCACCGGATGGTAGCCTGCTCGCTTCCGCATCAGCCGACGAGACGGTGAAGATATGGGATGTCGAAACGGGTGAGGAATTACATACACTGCGAGGGCATGATGCTGCAGTATGGCAGGTTGTTTTTTCGCCTGACGGAGGCATACTGGCTTCAGCTTCGTGGGATGACACAATAAAGTTGTGGGATGTGAACAGTGGAACGGAATTACAAACGCTCAGTGGGCACTCTGATTGGGTTTACGATATCGATTTTTCACTCAACGGAAGGATGTTAGCATCGGGATCCAAGGACGGAACGGTGATTTTGTGGGATGTGGTGACTGGTGAACAACTGAATGTGTTGCGCAGCCATTCCGCAGCCATACGTGGGGTTGACTTCTCACCCGATGGACACTTTCTGGCTTCTATCTCGCAAGACGGGCGGCTGATCATTTGGGGGCTCAACCCATAAGGCAGAGCAAAACTTTCAAAGTATTATCATAGGGGCTCACGGGCTGAACGGTGTGCGAGACGGTCGGCCTGCCGGTTGAAAGTACAGAGTGTTCTTCTCGGCGTTTCGCGGCACGAAAGGTGAATTGCCCATTCACCTTCTTCTAATTATCTATCAGTAGGGGCTGTCGAATACCCTTTTTAGACAGCCCCTACGATGATCTTAGATTATAAGTAACCTCCCGGGGACATATTATCCAATGTAGCCGCACCCTTTAGGGTGCGCTTTGTTACGCAGGCTAAAGCCTGCGGCTACAGAAAAACAACCCGGGGTGGTACAGGAGCTGCACGAACGTGCTTTATAGATAGACCCTGCGATTCAAGAACAAAAACATTACCCATTTATAAGACCCTTTATCCGAGCAGCGTGAGATCTTCAGAAGTAGTGTTAGGATTGAACCATAGCCCATTAAAAATTGTAGGGGCGGTTCGTGAACCGCCCCTACAATTTAAAGTGTAAGCCCATCACAGTAATGCTTCGCTCGCAGCACTTCTCCTAAATCCAAGTCAATGTTCAACATTAACTCCCCGAACAAGGGAGCCACTCACCCTTCGTTATCCTTGGCTGCTTCCCATAGAGTATCCATCTCTTCCAATGACATCCCGGTTAATTCTCTACCCTCTGCTTTCGCAGCCATCTCTAGTTTTCCAAAGCGGTGTCGAAAGCGGAGGTTTGCTTCCCGTAATGCGGCTTCAGGATCCACCCCAAGCCAACGAGCGTAATTCACGACGGCGAATAACAGATCCCCCATTTCAGCCGTCTGTGTTACGGGTTCCGTTGCCTGTCCCACCTCTTCGAGTTCCTCGATGACTTTTGCCAAAACACCTTCCATTTCCGGCCAATCAAATCCAACCCGCTTCACACGTTCTTGAATCTCTGCCGCTTGAGAAAGCGCAGGCAAGCCTAGCGGAACCCCGTCTAGAAGACCCTTCCCTTCTCCCTCATGCTCACGCTCGGCTGCCTTCAGAGTCTCCCAATTGTGTAGGACATGCTCCACATCGGCGACACGCACTCCTCCAAAGACATGTGGATGGCGCCGAACGATCTTTTCCTGGATGCTCGCGATCACATCCGCCATGGTGAACTCGCCCTGTTCGGTGGCGATCTGCGCATGGAGTACGATCTGGAGCAACAGATCACCTAATTCCTCGCGCAAAGCCGCCATTTCATCAGCGTCAATCGCCTGCAAGGTCTCGTACGACTCCTCCAAGAGATGTGTACGTAAGGTCTTGTGGGTTTGTTTCCGATCCCATGGACACCCATCCGGTGCTCGTAAATGTGCCACGGTCTCCTGGAAACTTTCGAAAGCGGATTTTATTGGAAGCTCCGGTACGTAAAGAGTCGTCAGGCTTCCGATCTTCAAACTTCGATCGATCTCGTGTAACAATAAAGTCTCAATTTCGGCTCGAGGGGTTCCAGCGGCGTGAATCAGCTTGACAGGATGATCTTCTGGGTACTGATTCATTAGGGTGAGCTTAACATCAGCGGCTACCATACTGGAATACAACTGACCGATCAAGACCGGAGAATCGGGAGAAAATGATGGGTGGTGTCCGCCAGCTAGAGCAAGAGCATCTGCTATATGTAGACCATCAAGCGCATCGATCCCAATCATGGCTAAACACGTTTCGATAAAACTGACGCCGTGTACAACACGCATTGATAATCCAACTTCATCAGCTTCTTGCTTTAGTGCGAGCACAGTCGCTTCGCCTGCTGTTGGATCGCCTGGAACAGCGTAAACGACCCCCTCTGGACGATCCGCGAGCTCGATGAGTTTTGCCACAATAGCTTGGTATACGGCTTCAAAATCATCCAGCTCTTGATAGAGGTGATCAAAGGTCTTCACCTTTAACCCACGAGGGAGGCCAGTAACCCCAGGATGATCACCCGTTCGTAAGTAGACCTCCCTAGCATCAGAGAGCACCTCCCACGCCTCACGCGTGATCAGCTTCGGATCACCCGAACCCAAACCAACGACCGTGATCTTTCCAGCCACAACTCCCTCCACTTGAAAAGAATGGTCGGGGAACGAAAGTTCCCCGACCCATTTTACCTTTAGAATCGTAGGGGCATCGCCCCCCAAACTTCGTAACTAGCGTTTGGTGTAGGTCGGCGCTTTACGAGCACGCTTGAGGCCGGGTTTCTTACGCTCCTTCATGCGCGCATCACGAGTCAACAACCTACCTTCTCGGAAAAGTGAGCGTAAATCTGGATCCATCTTCACAAGTGCGCGCGCCAAACCCTGGCAAACAGCACCCGCCTGGCCAGTGACTCCCCCGCCGCTCACCTTGACGGTGATATCAAACCTGCCTTCCATTTCCGCGGCTCGTAGGGGTGCTAGGACTTTTTCGATATCCCCTACACGAGGGAAATACTCCTCAGATGGTTTGTCGTTGATGATGATATTTCCATGACCCGGAGTAATCCGTACCCGGGCGCTACTCGTTTTACGACGACCGACGCCCTCATAGTATTGTGTTGCCATTTACCTTACCTTCCTCCATCTTTCCGACAAATAATGCCTTTTTTCTATCTTAATCCGTTCAATTGCTTTGACGATCAGCCTCCAACACCAATGGCTTGGGCATTTGGGCTGCATGGGGATGATCAGGACCGGCGTAGATCTTGAGCTTCTTCATCAGCTTACGACCATGACGGTTGTGAGGGAGCATCCCCCAAACCGCAGATCTTATAACCCGTTCGGGGAACTTGACCAATTGGTCCCGCAGGCTAATCTGCTTCATTCCACCAGGATAGCCCGAGTGCCGGTAATAGTATTTGTCATCAAGCTTCTTGCCTGTGATTGCGATTTTTTCAGCATTAACAACGATCACGAAATCCCCAACGTCCACTCCTGGGGTAAACTGAGGTTTGTTTTTTCCAAGTAGGAGACGCGCTACCTGGGTTGATAATCGACCAAGATTTTGACCGTCAGCGTCGATCATATACCAATCGTGCGTCAGTTCACTTGGTTTTGGATAATACGTTTTCTGCACGTTTCAGACTCCTCACCACGAACCTCGTGGTTGGCTTTTAGCAACGTATCTCAAGCTGCTCCGTTTGCCTAAGATCTTTCGTTGTAAAAGTCGCTTTCACTCGTAGATCACCGCTTCCAGGCACAAACCTTGAGCCGCAGCTATCCTTCCTTCCCAACGAAGTCCGGGATCGTTCAAGAGAACTCGAATATCCTTAGCGCTCAAACGACCCGCCCCGACTTCAATCATGGCTCCAACGAAACGACGGATCATATGTTGAAGAAAGGCGTTGGCTTCGATTTCGAATGTGAATACCTCCCGTTTCTGGCTCCATTGAGCTCGGAATACTTCACGTACCGTGTGCCCACCATCGATGGGCGCTTGGCCAAAGGCGGCGAAATCGTAACGCCCAACCAATATAGTCGCCACGGTTTCCATTGCGTCCAATTCGGGTTCAGGCCATATTCGCCACGCATAACGCTCACGCAATGGATCGCGCACCGGCAGGATTATTAGCGTGTAGCTGTATCGTCGTTTCTGAGCCGTGAAGCGAGGGTGAAAACCCTGTGGAGCAAGCTCGGTATGACACACTGCTACGTCTGACGGGAGGTTCGCGTTGAGCGCTCTTGCGAGACTACTGACCTCGTGGCGCCATTCTAACTCGAAGGCGATCACCTGCCCTCGAGCATGAACACCTGCGTCCGTTCGACCAGCAGCCGCGATCGACCGCCCTTGCCAATCGAGATTGCGCAGTGCAGTTTCTAGCACACCCTGTACTGTGCGTAATCCCTCAGCTTGTCGCTGAAAGCCTTGAAAATCGGTGCCGTCGTACGCGATGATCGATTTGTAAGTTGCCATCGGCGCGCACCTTTAGGCGCTCGCCTGAATGGACCGTTCGTACGAAACTTCGGTCCAAAATGTTGACGCAAGCTCAATCGAACGCTTTGATTGTAAACTCACSYCAYRACCYANAAKCCTGWTTATTCTTCAACYAAYTCGAKCAAYACCATCTCAGCYGCATCRCCARMTCGTGGYCCAATCTTGATGATCCTTGTATAGCCACCCGGSCGGTCGACATASCGAGGAGCGATATCATCRAATAATTTCTTCACSATCTCAGGRTCGTTGAGACGGGCTGCTGCCAGACGACGAGCATGAACTGWTCKGGATGYYTCCTCGACAGMATTGCCACGTTTGGCGAGAGTGATCAATTTYTCMGCTGCRCCTCGAACTGCCGTAGCCTTTGCTCGWGTRGTGCGTATMCGTTCGTGGCGRAACAACTCCGAKATYAAGTTCCKCCGYAGAGCATTWCGATGTCCCAYCGAACGATTMAGCCKACTCCCTTTTAYACGATGTCTCATCWCGTCCTCACTTCGCCTCTWCCRCCGCCTCAGATTCCTCTTCGSTMSCCTCCTCAAGRTAACCCTTCTCTTGCAATCGCTCTTTGAGTTCYTGCAGGCTCTTCTCACCAAARTTTCGAATGGAGAGCATCGCCTCAGGACCCCTCTCCAGCATATCGAGGATTTCTCCCACGTTTGTTATMCCAGTGCGTTTGAGCGAATTGAAWACRCGAACAGARAGRTCAAGRTTTTCAATCGGAATCTCATAGACTTCACTCGCCAATCTYGGCTCTTCYTCTTCAGCWGCWGCGAGCAACAGRCTCTCCTCAGTYACTCCGSCGATATCYCGAAGATGMGCCATYAAKATCTGYGCRCTCATACTTAATGCRTCCTCAGGTTTGACCGTRCCATCSGTCCAAATYTCAATCATCAGMCGGTCAAAGCTGGTGTCCTGTCCGACGCGCGCYCTGCCRACCTCRWAATTCACCCTRCGAACCGGACTGAARATCGCATCYGTYGGAAGTTCGCCKATTGGCAACCGACCACGCTCATCGGAYGGCGAATAGCCRCGACCACTTTGCACRTTCATTTCGATYTCGAGGTGAGCCTTGTCATCATCCACGGTGAACAAATACARTTCCGGGTTGRCGATCTCGACCTCRGCYGGYGCYATGATGTCCGCTGCYGTCACKACRCCCTCRCCYTKAACTTCWAGGCGCAATCGAGCGGAATCGCCATCATGAAGKATCATGCGCAAWCGYTTGATATTCARCATTAGCTGYAATACGTCCTCTCGAACGCCTGGAATATCAGAGAATTCATGGGGCACATCGGTGATTCGTAYCGAGGTYACCGCAACSCCCTCCAGAGACGAAAGGAGTACACGCCGTAGYGCATTGCCTACGGTGATSCCGTATCCGCTTTGGAGYGGACTRAYAATAAAYTTGCCGTAATTCTGAGCGAYAGCMTCTCGCTCRATCTTAGGCATGACCATGTTTGTGGTAACGACCACTTTATCCCTCCGTCATTCTCAGACCACGTGYTGCGACGTTGCAAATGCATTCKTTGTTGAGCAGGTTTGACATGTTCATYGCYGAACTCRTTRRCATTTCAAGTTGATGATCAGRGCGGAGCATCWTCCCWYAGCCWGTNCARCGTTAACGCGAATAATACTCAAYGATYAATTGATCATTYAGMGTKGCATCAACATCCCGRCGYTCAGGCAATTGCATGACACGCCCACTGAGGCCTTTAASATCACGCTCYAACCAATGAGGTGCGGTCTTRGCTTCCGCGATTTCAGGCAGTYCTTTAAAATAMGTACGMTYRYGYGAACCYTCMCGAACYTCGATSTTRTCACCAGAKTGRACAAGCATCGAGGGGATATCGGTCCGACGACCATTGACGTTGAAATGTCCATGKGTTACRAGCAAACGGGCATGCGATCGACTCTCCGCGAAACCAAGCCGATACACAACATTGTCCAAACGCCGTTCGAGCATCTGAAGGAGATTTGCTCCTGTCAAGCCCCTCTTTTGCATGGCCGACCGATAATAACGTCGAAATTGGCGCTCAGTTACACCATAAATACGACGTGTCTTCTGCTTTTCTCGCAATTGCCGCTGATAATCCGAAACCCGTCTGCGTCGGAATTGGGCGTCTCGTCCATGATCGCCCGGAGGATAACTCCGGCGCTCAAAGGCACATTTCGGTGTGAAACATCGCTCACCTTTGAGAAAGAGTTTCTCGCCTTCACGTCGGCATAATTTGCAAATTGGTCCTGTATACTTCGCCATGATTTTAATCCCTTCCTCGATCTAGACGCGGCGTTTTTTCGGAGGTCGACAGCCATTGTGTGGGATCGGCGTAATGTCACTGATTGAACGCACTTTTATCTCGGAGCCCTGAATCGCCCGGATGGCAGCCTCTCGACCAGGGCCAGGGCCTTTGACCATCAAATCCACTTCTTGTAATCCGATATCCTGTGCGTCCTTTATGGCTTGTTGGGCCGCAAGTCGTGCAGCATATGGCGTACTTTTACGCGAACCTTTGAAGCCCGCGGAGCCAGCACTGGCCCATACCACCGCGTTACCCTGAGTATCGGTGATGGTGATGACCGTATTATTAAAGGTAGCATGAATATACGCCCGACCATGTGAAAGCGTCCGCTTCGCCTTGCGGGCTGCCCCTCGTCTAGAACCTGTTCCTCTCGTTGCCATACGTATCCGCCTGTCCTCTCCGCATATCGCAACAGCGCCTTTTGACGACCCCGATGTTCGCAGCCGCTGGGATGGAAGGGAATCCCTCTCACCTAGGGCACGTCAAGCTCTGCTGCTTTGATTACTTCTTCTTCATTCCACGTCTTCGACCACGACCAGCGACGGTCTTCTTCGGGCCTTTGCGGGTTCGTGCGTTGGTGCGTGTTCGTTGACCCCGCACTGGCAAACTTCGTCGATGGCGTAGGCCTCGATAGCAACCGATCTCCATTAATCGCTTGATATTCATCTGCACTTCACGGCGCAAGTCCCCCTCGACGATGATATTCTGGGCAATGTAGTCGCGTAGCGTCGTGATCTCTTCCTCGGTGAGGTCTCTCACTTTCGTGTCCGGATTGACCCCCGCGGAAAGAAGCGCCTTTCGGGCCGTAGTCGGCCCGATCCCATGGATATATGTCAAGCCAATCTCTGCCCTTTTGTTGCGTGGTAGGTCCACACCTTCAATACGTGCCATCATTCTATCCTTGTCTCTGCTTGTGACGCGGATTCTCGCAAATCACATATACTTTGCCACGGCGCCGCACGATTTTACACTTCGGACAACGCTTACGAACCGAAGATGAAACTTTCATGTTTACCAACTCCTTCAGCCGGCAGCCGGGCTCAACCGACCAGCAAAGTATTGATTATACCGAATCAACCCCTCCTCGTCCAGATTCTTGTCCAGCACGGTTAGAATCCATGGTCCGTTTGGGGTCACAGCAACTGTATGCTCAAAATGAGCCGTAAGTTGGCCGTCTCGGGAGGCTACCGTCCACTGATCTGCCAAAACTCTTGTTTCCGGTTCGCCTGCCAACACCATGGGTTCGAGCGCGATGGTCATCCCAGCTCTGATCGGCATACCTCGACCTGCTTTACCGTAATTGGGCACCTGTGGATCTTCATGCATACTCCGTCCAACTCCATGGCTTGTGTATTCCCGCACGACATTATAACCATTGGCTTCAACGTACTCCTGTACGGCAGCTGACAGATCCCCAGTCCTATTCCCCACCCGCATTTTGTCGATGCACTCGAAGAGCGCCTGTTCGGTGATATCGAGCAGCCGCTGGGCTTCTGTCGAGATTTCACCCACCCCAATGGTGATGGCTGAGTCGGCGACGAAACCTTCGACCACGGAACCACAGTCAACGCTTACAATGTCGCCTTCCTTTAGCCGTCGATTGCCGGGAATACCATGCACCAGCTCATCGTTCACGCTAACCGTCGTCACAGCCGGATATGGGTACGGCCCTTGGTAACCTAAGAATGCCGAGCCAGCTCCGTGTTTTCGCAGTACCTCCGCAGCCGCAGCGTCCACGTCGGCGGTTGTTACACCGGGTTGGATAACAGACACCGCTGCTGCCAAAGCTAGGGCGTTGATCCTCCCTGCATCACGCATCAAGGCTAACTCGCGTTTGCTTTTAATCACCACCCCACGACGCTGGGTCATCTGTTTGCTCCTACTGACAAGACAGCCATCAGGGCTTCGGTAACCTCATCAATCGATTGATTCCCATCAACTTCCACCAACAGACCTTTTTGGCGGTAATGATTGATCAACGGAGCCGTCTGTTCTAGGTAAACCCTGATCCGCTCAGTTACGGTCTCCTTCTGATCATCTTCCCGCTGAAAGAGTTCAGAACCATCGTAATCACAGACACCAGCGATTTGAGGTGGATTGAACTCCTCGTGAAAAACGTGATTCTCCGCGCGGCACATCCAGCGTCCTGACAAACGGTGGATCAGCGTTTCCTGCGGCACTTTAATGTAAAGCACAACTTCCAGTCGAGCTCCTTTTTGTGCCAAGATGCTTTCCAACGACTCGGCTTGAGCCGGGGTGCGCGGAAACCCATCCAGAAGAGCACCTCTTGCACAATCTGGACGCTCGAGCCGCTCTTTGATCATAGCGATCGTTATATCATCCGGAACGAGATGCCCCTCTGAGATATAACGATTGGCCACTTGCCCGAGTTCAGTCTGGTTCTTAAGGTTCTCACGGAAAATATTCCCGCTAGAGATGTGCGGAACCTTCAAGGTCTGCGATAGACGTTCAGCCTGCGTGCCTTTCCCGGCACCTGGCGCACCCAATAGTATGAGATAGGTCGCCATCAACTCCCTGACCTATCGGACCAACAAGGCTTGATCATAGCCTCGAAGCTTTAGCTCCGCTTCGATTGAACGATAAACATCCCGAATCACGCCAACGACGATCAATAAACCGGCTGAGGAGACCAACAACAATCCCGTATTTTTACCTCCGACCGGCCAAACAAGTCCTACCAGGAACGGCATCACGGCAACGATACCGAGGAAAACAGCACCTGGAAGGGTAATCCGTCGTAAAACCCGGGTCAGATAGCGCTGTGTCGCAACCCCTTTGGTCACACCAGGCACCTGAGCACCGGAACGCTTCAGGTTTTCACCATAATTCTGTTGAGCGAACAAGACATCCGTGTAAAAGAACGTAAACCCTACCACAAATAGGAAGTACAACACCCAATAGGTGTTGCTAATCCCGCCAAAGGTATTTTGAAGCCACACAGCGATATTCTGCACGGTCGCGTTGGCTGAACCGATGAAAAATTGCGCCACAACCGCAGGAAAGGTCAGGAGAGATTGGGCGAAAATGAGAGGGATCATCCCAGCCATATTAACCATCAAGGGCAATGTCCCTTTTACCGGCATGGACATTCGGTGCCCCACTCGCCGACCCGGGTACATCACGGGGACATTGCGACGACCTTCTTGAACAAAGACTATGGCAAAGATCGTGACGATCATGATCAATAGTACAAAGAGTAGCAGCGAGCCGCGTTGTTCTTGATCGACGAGTATTTGGCCAAGATTAGAAGGAATACGGGAAACAATGCCGGCGAAGATTATCAAAGATAACCCTTGATTACGGATGCCGTACTCGGAAATCAATTCGCCCAGCCAGATAGCGAACATCGTACCAGCCGTCATGCTAAGAATCGTGGTGAAGGTACTAAGGTTTAACCCCAGCTGATAAGTCAAGACACTCTCGCCTTGTCCGATGGCATATTGTTGAAAGAGACGGATTTGACCGATTGCATTCAGGGCGGCCATGGGGACCGCGAGATAGTAAGTCCATTTCTCCATCCACTTACGACCCTCTCGAGGATCTTCTTCCATCCGTCGCTGAAGGGCCGGGATGAGCGGCGTCACCAATTGGAGAATGATCTGAGCGGTAATGTAGGGATACACGCCCATCGCCAACACGGAGAAATTGGAAACCGTACCACCGGAGAGGAGGTCCAACAAGCCGAAAAGCGTCTGACCCTGGCCACCAAGAACGCCGGCAATGGCATCACGATTGACACCCGGCACAGGGACATGGGCCACCAAGCGGTAGAGGATAAGCAGCATGATGGAGAGCAACAATCGGTTGCGGATATCGGCAGAAAAGAATAAGAAACGCCATGCTGAACGTCTCATGATAAGCTCCTATAGATAGCGGGGGGTAACCTCATTGCGGAATGATCTCCACCGTACCCCCGGCCGCCTCAATCTTGGCTCGGGCACCACTTGTGACGCGATGTAGCCGCACCTTCAGCGGCACCGAAA
>DUEW01000032.1 GCA_011174845.1 Anaerolineae bacterium
GATGAAACGGGTTGAGGTCCCAGATCCTTTTTAAAATAAATAAGCCCATCCTCCCCTACCGATGCCTCCCCCGGTGGTGTGATCCCCAGATTGCTCGCCCCGAGTGGTTGCTGAACCTCGTAGAGGAAGGCCCCCAAGTCGAGTCCTCCCGGCCAGATGAAAGAGTAGCTCCGATACTGACCTACAAATGTGAGGGGGTCATAGTATTCCAATCTCACGTGGAGGCTATCTGTCACAACGGTGACCATCGACCAATCACCCATCACCTGACGGGTGTAGTCTGCCAGCAACAGTTCTCCTCCCTCGGATCTCGTCGCGACGGCGTGCGGTTCACCCACCCCGGCTGGGATTGGCAAACTTACAATGGCCGGCAGAGGAGTCTCGGGAGACAATTGCACCCGATAAATCACCAGAACAGCAGAGCGATCGTACTCTGGCCATAAAGAGACTTCCAGGCGATCGATCTCGGCCTCCGTTTGCGCTTCAGCAGAGGTCGACATAAGAGCGCCTAGGAGTATTAGAGGGAGGAAAAGATATCGTAATATCACGCTCATGTTGAAGCCATAAGCAATACGACGAACGTTCGTGATCTCCATTCCATCTCGAAATCTTTTGTTGCTGGGCATCACCCGAGTAAATCTACTTCCGACCATACAAACCTATTCTACCCGTAATTATCACCTTCTTACACCAGATGTTCATTTGAGCATTGCTCCATAGGAGGTAGCTTCATTGGCAAGATCTCATCCATCACTCCTAATACATTGGGATTCTGCCTGACCCGAGTAATTACGAACCAGGGTAGGAGCGGGGTAACCCCGCCCCTACGGTGAAGTTGTCCAACATTATCGCCCAGGGCTTGAGCATTCATACCGACGGACGACAGCCCGGTTGAATCCCCTCCCTATGACTGGGTTGGGGCTTATCGAGCCCACCCACAAGGACGATGGGGCAGGTATAATTAGTCCATGACTCCGCCAAGACTCCCAGCACCGAAATTGATTCAGGAGGAAAGAAGATTTCAGGATTTAGTGCAGACGCTTTACTCCCAACCTCGTCTAGCTGTCGACACCGAGTCAAACAGTTTACATGCCTACAAGGAGCGTGTTTGCCTGATCCAGTTTTCCATCCCCGGGAATGATTTCCTCGTCGATCCCCTGTCCTTGCCTGATATAGGTCAGCTTGACGCCCTTTTCGCCAACCCAAAAATCGAGAAGATCTTCCATGGCGCAGAGTACGACGTTATGTGCCTCAAGCGCGACTTTGGCTTTAACTTCAACAACCTGTTCGATACGAGGGTGGCGACCCGCACGCTCGGCAGGAAGCGAAGCGGATTGCGGGACGTCTTGGCTGAAGAATTCGCTATCCAGATCAGTAAACGCTACCAACGAGCCAACTGGGGGAAACGTCCACTCCCCCCTGCACTTCTCGACTATGCGCGTTTGGATACCCACTATCTGCTGCCTCTCCGTGATCATTTGGTAAAGGCTCTACATACGGTTGGACGTTGGGAAGAAGCCCGAGAGACCTGTGAGCATCTGGCCAATGTTAACGCACATGAAAATGGTTTTGATCCAAAGGGTTTTTGGCGCATCTCAAATACTTGCAAACTCACACCGAAACAGATCGCCATCCTGCGCGAACTCTACCTGTATCGAGACGCGCAGGCACGTCGTCTCGACCGCCCTCCCTTCAAAGTCCTGGTTGACAAAACATTGTTAGCCCTCGCTGAGGCGTCACCGAAAGGTCTAAAAGCGCTCGAGAACATGCCAGGTATGACTCCCGGTCAAATCCGACGCCATGGCAAAGGGATCCTCGCGGCAATCAAGCGAGGCAGTCAAGCTCCCATTCCCCGCCGGCCCAGACACCAGCCCATGGATGAGATCGTCCGTGTCCGGTACGAAACCCTACGCGCTTGGAGGAAAAAGGTTGCTCGCGAGCGCAAGGTGGAATCCGACATCATCCTACCCCGCGAAATTCTCTTTAATATCGCACAATCCGCGCCCCATGACTCGGAAACTCTGCGTAAATTGATGGCCCCTCTCGACTGGCGCTTCAAGGCGTATGGCCAAGATATTCTCAGAGTCCTCAGGGGCTGACAGATTTAAACCAGCGAGGGTCAAATGAAGATCTCCTTCCATGGAGCTGCTCAAACCGTTACTGGATCACGTCATCTGATCAGTGTAAACGGACGCAACTTGTTGCTCGACTGTGGTCTATACCAGGGACGACGGAAGGAGACCTATCAGCGTAATTTAAATTTTCCTTTTGAACCCTCACGCGTTGATGCTGTGATCCTTTCACACGCGCACATCGACCATTGCGGAAATCTACCGAACATGGTTCGGCAAGGATATAGCGGTCCGATCTATTGCACCCGCGCCACAGCACAACTTACCGACATCATGACCCGCGACTCGGGTCACATCCAGGAGGCGGATGTTGAATTTTTGAACAAGCGCCGTGCTCGGCGCGGGAAGGCGCCAGTCGAACCGCTCTATACCATGGAGGATGCACAACGGGCGGCAAAACAACTGCTACACCAAGACTACACAAAGCCCTTCGAACCTGTGCCAGGCGCTGTTGCCAAGTTGGTTGAAGCGGGCCACATCCTGGGATCCGCGGGGATTGTCTTGGATCTGGAAGAGCACGATCGAAAAGTGCGGTTGATGTTCTCCGGAGACATCGGGAGACCCCTGCTGCCCATCTTGCGCGATCCGGAGCTTCCAAACGAGGTCGATTATCTCATTATGGAGTGCACCTACGGCGACCGTTCACATGATCCGCCGGGGAAGGCCTACGAAGAATTACAGGCCGTCGTCACCAGAACGGTGGAACGCGGCGGTAAAGTCATCATCCCGGCTTTCGCTGTTGGACGCACACAAACTTTGGTGTACTACCTGCACCAGATGATCGAGCGCGGAGATATCCCCCGCATCCCCATTTTTGTCGATAGCCCATTAGCGATCAATGTGACGGACATTTTCCGGGCTCACCCCGAATGTTTTGACGAAGAAGCGCTCGCTTTCATGGAGACCGATCCCCATGGCTCCGCCTTCGGCTTTGATTTGTTGACCTACACACGCTCCGTGCAGGAGAGCAAAGCAATCAACGAGATGGAGGGACCGATTGTGATCATCTCGGCCTCGGGCATGGCTGAAGTTGGCCGCATCCTGCATCACCTACGGAACAACATCGATGATTCTCGCAACACCATCCTGATCACCTCCTGGATGGCACCCAACACGCTTGGACGGCGCTTATCCGAGGGCCAAAAGAGGGTCAAGATCTTCGGAGAAAAGCACCGGGTGCAAGCGGAGGTAACAAACATCAACGGGCTCTCAGCGCATGGCGGTCAGGAATTCCTGATCAAGTACGCATTGGCTTCGCAAAATCGTCTGCGGCACGTTTTCCTCGTCCACGGCGAACCAGGACCGGCACAGGTGCTTCGTAAAAAGTTGAGCGACGCTGGCCTTGCTCAAATACACTATCCCAAATTGGGGGAGCAAGTGGAAATCTGATACGGGCCGCGCTATAATCGATTCAGACCGCGGAGAGGTGCCGGAGTGGACGAACGGGGCGGTCTCGAAAACCGTTGTGGTCCTTGCGGGCCACCGTGGGTTCGAATCCCACCCTCTCCGCCAAAAATAGCTCCCTCGGGGAGCTTTGTCCCACCTGAATTTATACAGACGCAAGGGCGGGGTAACCCAGCCCCTACGCATAATTCATATAGGGGCGCACGGTCAGGGGTGATTTCCCCGGTCAGTGCGCCCCTACGATGTTATCTATAAAAACGCCTTCCAGGATTACCGAATATCCACCAACACAGCCCGCACCACCACCCGACGCAGATAGCGATCGTTCACTTGATCATATCCAGAACAGGTGATCAGCGTGAGCCAATCATACTCATCATGCCGCAGCACCGAGAGATCTCTCGGATGGACATATCGCAACTGGCGTACTTCATAAATATATAGCTGGCCATGCGCCCGCAGCACTACGAGATCTCCCCACCTCAATTCGTCAAGCCGAACGAAAGGACCGGGTTCTCCCGATGGAAGATAGACGTGGGCCGTAAGGGCGGTGTTTCCTGGCCAGGTCGGAAAAGCGGTCCCTTCCAAGTAACCGATCCGATCCCAGAGCCACGTCAGGTCCCAATCCTGGTCGCCCATGGGAACCCCCACGACGGGAGCCCAGATGTTGAGCGTGGGGATATCGAGCCACAAGCCACCCATTTCCTGATACATCGATGTCGTGTGCATTGGAGGCAGTTGGGTAACTCGTCCCGGAGCAAAACCCGTGTCCGGTAATCGGGGAATTCTGATCGAAGCGCTCGCGCCCAGACCGTAGACATTTACAGGATCGCCGGGGTCATAATCGCGCTCCGTCGAGAGGGAATTCCAGGTCGATTGAGACGTCGACACATCCCCGGGTAGACTGGACCACTGAAGGAAGGCTGTATTGGTGATACTACTTCCTGGCGGAAGGCTTCCCAATATGGCCTGGTACCGAATCTCGCTGCTCTCCCCCAACGGGAAGGAATCCCACGTGATGGATAATGTAGGGGCAGCGGTATCATCAAGCCCAGTTGGGGAAAGCCCAACACCGGTCCAAGCAAGGGATCCTGACACATAAGTCAAGCCACTCGGGACCAGATCCTGCAGGGTCAAATCGAACGCGTCCGTGTCGCTCGCTGCGTCGTGATCTAGGCTGAGCGTGAACGTGATCGTCGTACCGGGCAGGGCCACGGTGGGCGAGGCGACCTTCGTTAGGTTCAGGTCGGGTTCTACGATCGTTACCGGAGACGCGCTGGAGGAGAGCGAGCCGCCGACCCATTGCCAGTCAACGCTGTTGTTCAAGCTGACGCCGCGCTGATTTTCGATGTTGTTTAGCACAACCGCCCAGTAACGCAGGGTCAGTGTCCCAGAGCTTGCGGTGGGATTGCCGACATCGCCGAAATCAAACTCGACGCGACGCCCCTGATCCGCCGGATTCGAACTACTAACAGGTTCTGTGCTTACAGCAGGCGTATTGCACACAGTGTCAAAGTCGCCGCGTGTGGTCGTCAGGGTCGCTGGCGAAGGCGTGATGCTCTCACACGTCACAAACGCCAACCCGCGATCAAAGACATCGGTCAGGGTCATGCTGGCCATCGTTCCCGGCTGTATGACCACGCTGATTTCATAGATTAGAATTTCGCCAATAGCGACATCTGGCGTTGTCGTAAATGTCTGGTTGGTGTCGTCCAAGGATTTGCTGACATCGACGATGGTCACCGTGGCGTCGTCGTCATCGCTCACCGGATTTCCGTCATCGTCTGTGCCAGATGCAGTGACGGTGTTCGTCTCTGTGTCGCCTGCAGACCCTGTCACACTGGCGCTGAACGTGCACTCATAGAAGCCACCCATCGCGATCACCTGCAGTACCGAGCATGTGCCCTGMMSGTSCARATYCCSGTGGATATCATCRGTCAGGCTGTCGATYGTCACCGTGTCCACCGCGCTGGTGTTGTCCACCCGCACGGTGAAGACCACCGTYCCMCCCGGCTCAGGCAAACTCGTCGGATTSGCSGTCTTCGTCACSAGGATSGAKGASGCMACATCGGTGATGGWCACCGTGGCGTCGTCGTCATCGCTCACCGGAACCCCATCATCGTCCGTTCCGGAAGCAGTGGCGGTGTCCGTCTCGCTGTAGCCYGGCGYACCTGTCACGCTGGCGCTGAAGGTGCAYTCRTAGAAGCCACCCGCCGCGATCACCTGCGGTACCGAGCATGTGCCCTGAAGGTGCAAATTCCCGTGGATATCATCAGTCAGGCTGTCGATTGTCACCGTGTCCACCGCGCTGGTGTTGTCCACCCGCACGGTGAAGACCACCATCCCCCCCGGCTCGGGTAAGGTCGTCGGGTTGGCGGTCTTGGTCACGAGGATCGAGGACGGGATGTCGGTGATGGTCACATCTTCATCGTCCTCCGGATCCTCGTCAGGCGGCGTGTCCGGGTCTTGCGCTAAAATGCCATTATCATCAATGAGGCCTGTCTGTGTACTGTCAGCGGAGGCGGTATTATCGTAGGTCCCGGCTGCGGCCCCAATATCTACATTCACGTCGAAGGTGATCGTGATACTTCCGTTCGCGTCGATGTCCCAGGTTCCCCATGCGAGGGAGGTATCCCCCGGGGTCGGATCGGTGGTGCTGGTACGGGTCGCGTTGACCTCTGTAATGCTCCCGCTGTCGTAGCTGAAGTCAGGCGGAAGATCGTCCGCAACGGTGACATTGGTTATAGTTCCATCGGTGCCATTGACGATGCTGATCGTGTATGTAGCCACGCCGCCCGGTTCAACAGCAGGCGTGCTGGTGTCCTTATCGATGGTCAGTGCGGAGATGTAGACAAAAGCGCTGTCAATGGGTGTGAATATCTGCGCGCCTCCCAAACGGGTGCCGTTTGCCTGGGCATCATTTTGGTTATACCCAGAGGAAACAGCCGCCGTGGTCACACCATCGAAAACGATCGTCAGGGTCTCGTTGATCCCCATATCCTGGTTCAGATCCCAGGTCAGGTCCGGCAACGAGACGATCGGGTCGGCTGCTGCCCCGCTGATGACAGTGCTGTCCGGCAAGGTGATGGTGGTGCTGTCTGATACGTAGTCCCATCCTGGGGGCAGGGTGTCGATGACATCGACAGCATCCACCGGGAAGTCAAAGGTAGATACTACAATGGTAAACGTTGAAACCTGACCCGGACCCGGCGGCAGGCTCGTCGGATCGGCTGTCTTATCGATCCCCAGGACCACGTCCATCCAGTTCTCTGGCAGGGGGAGGGTTGAGTAACCCAGGTCGAGATAGGGGGTTCCGGTGCTGGCGGTATCTGGGTCCTCACCCCAAGCTACAGCGATAATGCCGGTGGCCCAGATATGCATGCCGGTGTTCTCGTTGTCAGGGTCGAAAACCTTCTGGGAATCGAGGCGGTTCAACGTGTATGTAACGTTGGGCGTGCCGTCCGTGGGACTGTAATCAATATAGACGGTCGTTTCGTCCTGCAACGGCGTGATGTAGACGGGCGAGCCGTTGCTTGCAGGTACCGCTTCTGATGTGCCGGGAGCCCAGCCCAAAAAGGAGTGGTCCTCCAGCGCCCAGGCGGGCACCAGGCTGAAGCCCCAATCATAGTTGGGCGATTCGGTGTCCCCGGAACCGATACCCCAGAAGACATTTGCAGATTGCAGATAAGCCCCTGAATTCAACGGCACCAGATGACCGGTACCATCCGAATAGGAACGAGTGATGCCGGGATTGACGGTAAAACTGCCCGCAGCACTTGTGTCCTCATAGTTAATCGTGATGGTGGAGGCGTTGGGGTTATATAGATAGAGATCGACATTCCCCGCGCTGGAGCCGCTGACGGGGTTGTAATATTCGGTGTCCCATAGGCTATCGGGGACGGCGCTGAAACCGCGCACTTCCGATGCGTTGCCACTTTGAGCCTGACCGACGATGAACTGCACCTGGACTGGATCGTCGGCGGCAACTATGGTCCCATGGTTGATGCTGTAAAGCTGGGCTAGCTCACCTTGGTTAAGCACAACATCTACATCTGGCGAGGGACCCGTCAGCGGATCATCGATCCTGACATTGTTTCCGTTGGTAGTCGATTGAACGATGACGTAAACGCGGTCAAAGTCATCGTAGTTATACGGCGCACCAGCCAAATCCTGACCTACTGGGATGGTATAGTTGGTCAGGAACGGCTTGGTGGGATAGATCTCCCACGCTAGGGAAAAGACCGTGCCGATCGATTCGGGCCAACTTGCCCGGGTAACTGTAACCGGACCACCGGCCACATAAATACGATCGCGACCATCATAGTAAGTAGACGTGCCACGCGGGATCGGGATATTGCTGCTCTCAAATTCCTGTACATTACCCTGGTCAAGGACATAGGTCTCATCGGCTGTGACGATGGGGTTATTGGGATCAAAATCGTAGGTATCTTCCCAGTGGTCATAATAGACCGTGGTGTCATCCAGCGTGGCTGTAACGGCGATGACGGCATGCATACCTTGCGCCGATAGCAAAACGGGATCGTTATCCAAATTGACATAAATGTTCCACAACTGTTCCGTCCCACCGGGGATGTAATACTCGGAATAGCCGGATGGCGTCTGCGCTTCGACAGTGCTTAGGGGAAGGGCTAAGACGACCAGGAGTGCACTGATTGATATCGTTAGACACAGGTTTAAAGGGAGATGCGAGCCGGAGGTGACGGTCAGCCTGCGAATGATTCGTGCCCAAACCGCATAGATGCCTCGCCGCCTTGGGAATCGTATACTCATCCCTTGCTCCTACAACATCGTACGCAAGTGGGGACCTCCGAGGTCCAACAGTTATCGACACAAAGATGACTGCGAGGGCAGACCTCATCGGTGCTCTCATTATATATTAAAACAATAGGCCGAACGAGCTTCAGACTTCCGGATCCTGAAAGGCTCCGGAAGTCTGCGTTATGTCGTTGTCTGTCAGGCTATGTGACGATCTCGATCGCCTCCAGCCGTTCGAGAGCCTTTTCCAAAACGTCAAAGCCCCCCTGCCAGAAATCGGCGGAGCGAATGTCGATCCCAGCTCGCTCAAGAATGCGCACCGGCGAAGCGGAGCCGCCTGCCGCCAAGATCTCCAAGTAGCGCGGCTTGAAACTTTCACCTTCTTGGAGGTACTGCTGGTAAAGCGAAAGCACCAACAACTGTCCGAAGGCATACGCATACACATAAAATGGACGATCGAAGAAATGGGGGATCGCGATCCACTCCTGACGGAAATCGTCGGTGAGATCAAGCGAATCCCCAAACTGCTCTTGCAGATTCTCAAAGTAGACCCGTGACAAATCATCCACTGAGGCTCCTTCATGCACCTTCTCGTGCGCCGATCGCTCAAACAAGGCGAAGTAAGCCTGACGCATGATAGTGGCGTAAGCATCGTCCATTTGTCGGAAAAGCAGATCTCGTTGCACTTCCGGGTCGGGGTCTTGGTCCAATAGATAATCTGTCAGAAGCATCTCGCAGAAGGTCGAAGCCGTCTCGGCAAGAGGTAGGCTCGGGCTTTGCGTTAGTGCGGTGTGATGTTCAGCGAGCATGGAGTGGATTGCATGGCCAAGCTCGTGAGCCATGGTGGCCAGATCGTTCAATTGCCCCTGGTATGATTGCTTTATCCAGGGTGTCAGGCCAGGTTCTATTGTGAGAGAGAAGGCGCCACTTTGCTTGCCCTTGCGAATTTCGCTGTCATAGTGATGCTCACCAAGAACTCGCTTTGCCATCTTTTCCACACTCGGATCAAACTGGTGGAGGCTATCAAATACCATCTGGGCAGCATCGGAATAATCATAGATTTTTTCAGTCTTCACCACAGTAGCATAGATGTCATAACGTCTCAGTTGGTCTATTCCCAGCCAGCGCGCTTTCAATTGAAAGTAACGTTGGAAGAGAGGCGCGTTCGTGCGGCAAACTTCGAGCAGGCTATCAATAACATCATCCGGCACATCATTAGACAGATTTCGCACTGCTATCGGCGAAGTGTAGCCTCGTAAGCCAAGGTTCTCGCTATGCCAATCGCGCAATAGGTATTGGTATATCTGACCTAGTACAGTCACATCCTCATCATAGACGCGAAACAACTCTTTATAAGCTGCTGCTCGGAGATCAGGATCGGGATTGAAAACATAGACCGCAAGCTCACCTCGCGTGAGTTCTTTTACCTCACCCTCGACTTCCAATTTGAATGTATAGCGATTGGTAATCGATTCGTAAAGATTGTAAAGTGCCTTCGGTCCATTAACGTTCTTTATATTGATCACCTTCTCCTCCGGTTCGGAGAGGGTGTATGGCTTCTCAAGGCGGACCGCCTCCAACCAGTATTGATAGTCAACAGAAGCGGACATGAAGCGCTCAGCTTGCTCGTCCTCCAAGCTCTTCCACCATAATGTAAAGAACAGGGTTCTATTCTCGAATTCGGCCAAGAGTTGCTGCACTTGGCCAAAGTAGGTCTGTGCTTTCTGATCCTGCGTATCCCCGGTGAAGCGAAGAAGTCCATACCCATACAGGCGGCTAATGAGTCGCGTCGCCTGTTCGAGATCGTCAAGGATCTTGACGAATTCCCCCTCTGCCATATCAGGCGCAAGCTTGGCGCGTACACTCTCAATGTTCTGAACAATACCCTCAAGCTTCTCGCGGGTCTCCTGCATATCCGACGAATCAATATCTGTGAACAGATCCTCCAAACTCCATTCTTCTAGTTTGTACTTTGCAGTTGTCATTGATTTCTCCTTGTTGATAAGGGATCAGGGATAAAGATATCAGGATTGGGGATTAGGGATCAGGAATCAGTTGTCCTGTTCCCTAATCCCTGGTCCCTGATCCCCGTTCCTCGTTAATACATTAAACCCCTCTAAAGCCGCTAAACACTAAACCGAATATAAATCAATTCTCCGTCCGCCATCTTGTAATCCTTGCCCTCTAGCCGTAATTTACCTTGCGCTCGTGCTTCCGCTATACTCCCAAGAGCGATCAACTCGTCCCAGGCGATCACCTCGGCCTTGATGAAACCGCGGGCCATATCCGAGTGGATGGCCCCGGCAGCTTCTAACGCGCTGCTACCTTGACGCAACGTCCAAGCACGTCCCTCTTGTTCATTGAAGGTGAAAAACGAAAGGAATTCAAGCAGATCACAGCAGGCATGGATGATCCGCTCCCTTCCCGACTCCTCGATACCATATTCAGCGAGAAAAGCCTGCGCTTCGCCAGGGGCTAATTGGGCGATTTCCATTTCAAGCTTAGCTTGAATGCCTATCATCTGCGCGCCATCCGACACATCCAAAACTGGAATCGCCTCTCCTTCCTCGAGGTTGATCAACACCAAGACTGGCTTACGAGTGAGCAAGCTGAAGCCGGACAATATTTGCGTTTCTTCGATCGAGAAATCGAGCGTTCGCAAGGGGCGCTCGCGATCCAAGCTCGCTCCAAGATGTTTAAAAAACGCAATCTCGCGATCGATCACTCCGTGATCTCGAGCACCCTTTTGGCGTTCTTCCGCCAAGCGCTGCAGACGCCGGTCCACCATCAGCATGTCATGCAATAGGAGTTCAGTCTCCATTGCCATGTGATCTCGGGCTGGGTCTATCGTGCTGAGGGGATGGGGAGCAGTTGGATCGTCAAAGGCCCGAACCACGTGTAGAAATGCGTCCATCTGCTCCAATTGGTTCATGAGAGGGCCGGGTAATTCCTCACGGCCGCTTCCTATCTGGAGACCACCGATATCGGCATAGGTTACCTTGGCATAGGTAGTCTTGCGGGGTTTAAGGAGTTTGCTGAGCGCGTCCAGGCGCGAATCGGGAATATCTACCACAGCCGTATGGACATCAAAACGACCCCCACCGGCCAACGGACCTGTTGGCAAGTCCTCCCCGGTGAGCACGTTGAAGAGAGTGGTTTTTCCAGATCGTGGTAGACCAATGATTCCCAGACGCATCATATATAAAAAGCGCTCCCCCTTACTAAAAACGAGAGGGAAACTTGACCGCCCGCGAGCGTTTGGCTATACTTGCCATACGCCGAAGTGGCGGAACTGGCAGACGCGCGCGACTCAAAATCGCGTTCCTTCGGGAGTGTGGGTTCGATTCCCACCTTCGGCATCAGCGATTATAGCATAGGCGACCCCGGTCCTGAGAGAACCTACCGGGGTCGTACGCGTCTATGAGATTGCTAAAAAAAACGATTCGTTCCACTTTGATGATAATGTATATATGGGGGGGCTTCGCCCACCCCTCCCATATATACCTCTTATCCTCCTTGCGACAATGATTTTCCAACACTCTCTCGTCTATTGCGGTCGATCGCTCTCTGTGGCAAAATGCCGCAAGTACATAGGGTCATCAGAACATGAATTCAACTACCTTTCGCCTCATCACCGGTCTGATCATCGGCCTTGTAGTTGGTCTGATCTACGGTTGGATCCTGCGTCCTGTGGAATACGTGGACACCGCTCCAGACTCATTGCGCGAAGATTACCGCACCGATTACGTATTAATGGTCGCTGAAGCTTACGCCGGGGACGGCGATCTTGACTTGGCTCAAATACGGTTGGCCGCCCTCGGGCCTCAACCGCCTGTCGAAATCGTAGTAGAAGCCATCGATTACGCCCTGAAACAAGAGTTCGGCCGCCCAGACTTGGAAGCACTCAATCGGTTGGCGATTCAACTACGTTCGATTCCACCCTCGCCAGAGATCGGCGGACCATGAAACGCGAGGATTGGTTACCCATCCTATTGGGCCTAGTGATCGGTTTGGCAATTGGTCTCTACTACAGTTGGGTCATCAACCCCGTCGAGTATGTAGAGACCTCACCCGCTTCCTTGCGAGAGGATTTTAAGTCGGACTATCTGGCTCTGATCGCCTCTGCCTATGCCTACAGCGGCGATCTTGGCCGCGCAGAAGCACGCATCGCCATTTTCCAGGAGCCCAATCCTGCCACCACCTTTAGCCAATTAGCCCAAAAGCGTTTGGCAATGAGCCGTCCCCAATCTGAGACTCGAGCCCTAGCGCTCATGGCTGCTGCCCTAGGTGAACGTCCGACGCCTTTGGCTTCCGTCCCTGCTCAAACGAGGATCGTCTCACCCTCTCCCACAAAACATACACCCACTCCGACACGGACCCCCCTCCCGCCTCCGACAAGAACGCCAACCCCCACGCCCGGCGCCCCATTTGAACTGTTGGACCAAGAGAAAGTATGCGATCCCGATTTGTACGCTCCTCTCATCCAAGTGGTGGTCATCGACGCAGCGGGACGACCGGTGCCCGGCGTTGAAGTCCTGGTGGTTTGGGATACCGGTCAGGATCACTTTTTCACTGGACTCAAACCCGAACTCGGCTTGGGATACGGGGATTTCGCCATGACCGAAGGCACGATCTACACTGTGCAAGTGATGAAATCAGAAACCCCGATCACCGGATTGATGGCCGAGGACTGTGTTGGGGATGAGGACGAGTTATTCCCCGGTTCATGGCTGCTGACCTTCCAGCAACCAGAATTTCCTTGAGGAGCCAATAACCGACGTAGGAACCCACAAGGGTTAACCTCTCTTGATTCAAGTTGCGGATGTACCTTTAATCGCACTCCTTCCCAGCTGCAATTTCAAGGCGTTATTCATAATTCCGGTGCTCATAAAACGGAGAGGGAGAGGGTTAGGGTGAGGGACAATTGACTGACCACATTCACCCTCACCCCCGCCCTCTCCCCGAAAGGGAGAGGAAACCTTGGGTTCGTCCCAAGGCTATTGAAGCGAAGTATAATCGTGTCATCATAGCTAAAGAATTGGATCCCGGATTGTGTAAGTCTCCCAAGCGGAGGGGTGATGTCAAAACGCAACCTTCTCTTGCCAATCAATTTACTTCTGATCGCCGCGCTCGCCTGCTCTCTCCCAGGGCTTGAGGCTCCTCCAAGCACCGAGGAAGGGGTTGCCGAAACAGAGGTCGTCATCAGCCCTACTCCTTTACCCCCCTTGCCGCCGACCTTGGTTGAATCCTTTCCGCCTCCTGGCGTCGAGTTCGCACCTCGCGGTGCGCTCACCCTTTTCTTCGATCAGGCGATGGATACGCCCTCGGTGAAAACAGCTTTTAAAGTTGACCCTCCGGTGGAAACCTATCTTGATTGGCTCGATGATCGGACCCTTCGCGTCCAACCCTCAGAACCCCTCCAATACGCAACCGATTACCTAATTAGCGTAGGTACCGAGGCACGCTCAATGGCTGGGTTGGCGTTGACCGAGCCAATCTTGATCGACATCCATACGGTTGAGAACCTCCAAGTAACCCAGGTATTGCCGGAACCAGAAACGGTCGGTGTCAACCCGGGCAGCCCGATCACCGTCGTCTTCAGCCGACCTGTCGTCCCCCTCGAACTGGAAGGTGATTTTCCTCTGCCGCTGTCTCTCGAACCGACGGTTTCCGGAGAAGGTGAATGGATCGACACCAGCATCTTCCTCTTCCGACCGGACCCCCAACTCCCCGGAGGCATAACGTACAGCGCGAGAATCGAAGCCGGCCTGACCGACCTCACCGGAGGCATCCTGGCTGAACCTTATTCGTGGACGTTCACCACCGCCTCCCCGGAGGTGGAATCCCTCACCCCGATGCCCTTCGATCAGGGCGTCGCCCGCGACAGTTCAATCACGCTCGTCTTCAACCAAATGATGGACACTGCCAGTGTGGAGCAAGCCTTCACCTTGACAGGCCCAGATCAAGCGCGGATCCCAGGAACCAACGAATGGAATGACGGCCAAACCCGGTTCATCTTCACACCAAGTGATCTGTTGGATTACAACGTAAGCTACGATGTGCGTCTGGCTCCTAGCGCCCGCAGCGCCGGTGGATCAAGCTTGACCTCGACTTTTCAGGCCTCCTTCACGACTGTTCCCCGAGCAGCTATTATCGGCTCCTCTCCACGTGAAGACCTCGTTAAGGCCACCTACGCCGCCGTTGAGATTCAGTTCAACGCACCGATGGACCAAGCCAGCTTGCTCACCTCGCTTCAGATTTCACCCCAGATCGAGAATCTGGGTACCTATTGGCGTTCGGAAGAGAACACGCTCGTGGTCTATGGCGATTACCAACCCTCAATCGCATACCAATTGAGCATCAACCAGGCAGCCGTCGATCCCTATGGTACCCCGCTGACGGGTCCATTCATTCTCAACTTCAGCACCTCCCAACTCCCGCCTAGCGCTCGCTTCACCCGCTACAGCTCGGTCTTAACCCTGACAACCGATGGCCCCCAGCAAATTGAGGTCAGTCATCGGAACACCTACCGTCTCGATCTCGAGCTCTACCGGCTAACCATGGACCAGTTCTTCGAGTTGATCCAATCCGGTCTTTACCGTGCCGTACCGCGTGGCGAGCTCCTGCGTAGGTGGCCTGTGAACGTGACCGGAGAGGCCAACAAAACGAATTGGGAAACGGTCCAGCTGTATAACACCCCTTTACCTTCTGGGACTTATCTGCTCTCCCTCGACATCCCCAACGATGACCAGGAACCTCAACTCCAACTAGTACTCATACGCAGAGTAGAGTTGGTGATCAAATCGACGACCGAGACGAATTTTATCTGGGTCGTTGATCTGACGAATGGTCAACCTCTCCCCGATCACTCCGTGCGATTGCTCAATAATGTGGGAGGTGAAATCGGCCGCGGCGTGACCGACAGTAACGGCATGCTCACGCTCTACAACCCGATGGGAGACGATCCATACACGCCCTTTTTTGTCATCAGCGGTTCACCAGGTGAAGATCTATTCGGCTTGACTGGAAATTTCTGGTCCGACGGCATCATGCCCTACTACTATGGACTCTGGCTTTTCGACACACTCCAACCCGATTACGAGACCTATCTCTACACGGATCGCCCCATTTATCGACCAGGTCAGACCGTCCATTTCCGTGGCGTACACCGCCAGACATCCGAAGCCCGGTACCTACTCCCCGATATGACAAGCGTAAATGTCACCATGCGTGATGAAAGAAACGAGATCGTGTACACCCAGACGGCTTCGCTATCCGAATTTGGCACCTTCCACGGCGAACATACGCTCAGTGAAGCAGCGGATTTGGGAAGCTACTCGATCGAAACGGAGTACGGGTCAGTTTTCTTCGATGTCGCTGCATATCGTAAACCTGAATTCACAGTCACTGTCGAGCCCTCGGCCTCTCAAGTTGCCAGCGGAGACCCGTTGACTGCGACCATTAGTGCTGAATACTTCTTCGGAGGGCCTGTGGCTGATGCGGAGGTCCAATGGGTAGCTTGGTTTGATCCCTTCTACCCTCCCGCGCTTGCTCGAGCGACCGATTGGTTCGACCTCGCCCTTGGCCCACAATATTTCACCAGCTTTGAGAGTTCTGCTCACGGCGATGGCGTAACCGGATCGGACGGAGAACTTCTGATCACCCTTCCTACGACCTTAGAGAAGGGTCGCCCGGCTCAGATGACGATCGAAGCCACGATTACTGACAGCAGCGGTTTCCCAGTGAGCGGTCGTACGACGGTCGATGTGCATCCAGCCACCGTCTATTTGACGCTCTCGCCGGACCGCTACGCACTTCGCGTTGGCGAGACTGCGATTATCAATCTCCACTCAGTTGATTGGGCAGGGAACCCAGTCCCTGGACAGGAGACAGACATTCGCGTTGAGCGATTAACTTGGCGGCAAGTTGTGGATGACGAAGGACAGATCGGGTGGGAATCTGACGCCACCTTGGTCAACCAGGTCTCTCGACCTACAGGGGAGGACGGGTCGTTCCTCTTTAGCTTCCTCCCCGAGAAGGGCGGCACATACCGGGTGAGCGCCACAGGGGTGGATCCAGCCGGACGCCAAACCAAAGGGCAACTCACCATCTGGGTATCCGGCCAGGGAGTCGGCCTCTGGCGACAGCCACCCGCCGGTCGGATGGCCTTGGTGCCCGATCGTGAGTCATACCAGCCCGGCGATGTCGCCAGGATCCTCGTGCCGTCACCTTTCCAGGAAGCATCTACGGCCTTGGTCACCATCGAAAGGGGAGAGGTGCTCTTCCACCAGGTGACCCAAATCGAAGGTGCCGATTCAATCCTCGAAGTTCCGATCAAAGACATCTACGCCCCAAATGTCTACTTGTCTGTCGTCCTCATTCGACCCATGATCGATGACGGTCTAGCTTCTCTGGCAGTGGGAATGATCGAGCTACCCGTAGCTGCCGACGCTCTAGCGCTGCAGGTTAAGCTCACGCCCGATCGAACGCGGGCCGGTCCTGGGGAAGATATCACCTACCAATTAGAGGCCCTTGACGCGCAAGGCCAACCGGTTCAAGCCGAGTTCTCCTTCGCTCTGGCCGACCTGGCGGTGCTTTCATTGACCGAACCTAACAGCCCAAGCCCCTTCGAGGCGTTCTACAGTCGCCAGCCACTGCGGGTACGCACCGGAATATCACTGGCCAAAAGCGGAGAAGGCGTTCGAGAGGGAGCCCCAACCGATGGCATAGGGGGCGGTGGGGGCGAAATGGGTATTTACGAAGTGAGACGCGAGTTTCCTGACACCGCGTACTGGAACGCTTCCGTGGTGACCGATAGCCTTGGACAAGCCCAGGTAAGCCTGACGCTACCTGATAGTCTGACGACCTGGCGTATGGACACCCGTGGCGTGACTCTGGACACATTGGTTGGAAGCACAACCGTGGATTTGGTCACGATCAAGGACTTGCTGATCCGTCCCGTAACGCCACGATTCTTTACCGCTGGTGACGCTGCCAGCGTCGCGGCGGTCGTTCATAACAACACCCTAAATGACCTGACGGTGGAGAGCCAACTGCTAGCAAGCGGCGCCGAGATCACGAGCTCGCCTTCTCACACCGCCACGGTGCCTGCCCAGGGTCAGATGCGATTCGAATGGAGTGTGACCATACAAGATGTCGATACTGTAGATCTGACCTTCCACGTTGCCGGAGGCGGGTTGCAGGACGCATCCAAACCCACGGTTGGTTCCGCTGAGGGCGGTGCCCTGCCTGTTCTACGCTACAGCGCTCCAGACACTGTCGCCACAGCTGGGATCATCGAAACCGCTGGTGAACGTGTGGAGGCCATCAGCCTGCCCCGCCGATACGACGCCACTCAGGGCGAATTGACGGCCACCCTTGATCCTTCTTTAGGCTCGGCAATGAACACGGCTTTGGATGTCCTAGAGTACCCGGTGTATTACTCAACCGAAGCGATCGTATCAAGCTTCCTGCCCAACTTGGCGGCTTACCGTGCCCTGCAAGAGCTTAGCCTGGATGATCCGACGCTGCAGGGTCGTCTACGACGCACCCTCGACGACGGTTTGCAGGCCTTGCGAAGCCATCAGGCGAGTGACGGCGGATGGGGCTGGTGGATCGAAAGCCCCTCAAATCCCTACCTGACGGCCTATGTCCTGTACAGTTTAGCAATTGCACGAGAGGCCGGTGTGGAAGTCAACGAGCAGATGGTCGACTCCGCAGTCCAATATCTCTTAGCCGGGATCGTCTCACCCACCATGCTCAAGGACCCGACGGTGAAAAATCGTCAAGCCTTCGTGCTGTATGCGTTGGCCATCGCTGGCCAGGGCGACTTAACGACCACGCGTCAAATGGCCGCAGAACGTGGAGAGCTCGACCTTTGGGCTCGGGCGCTGCTCGCTCAGACGTTGGGGCTGCTTTCACCAGGTGACGCTCTCATCCCTCCCCTGCTTTCCGACTTTGAAGCCGCCGCAGTACGCTCCGCGACCGGCGTGCATTGGGAGGATGAGACGATCGACTGTCGGAACATGGGCAGCTCCGTTCGTACAACAGCACACGTCCTCCAGACACTGATTGCATTGGACGGGGACAACCCACTCATCACGGGCGCGGTTCGCTGGTTGATCGCCGGTAGAGCGCGGGACGGGGCCTGGTCCTCGACACACGAAACGGCTTGGGCTCTCCTCGCACTGACAGATTGGTTGGAGGCCAGCGGAGGCCTGGAGGCGAACTACGATTACAGTCTCTTGCTCAATGGTCAGATCTTGGCCTCGGGGACAGCCTCACCTGGCGCATTGTTCTCAGCTGTGGAACTAACGACACCCATCGAGGAACTGCTGGCTGATCAACCCAATCAATTAGCCATCGGTCGTGGTCCTGGCGATGGGGCGTTGTACTATACAGCTCACTTGACAGTCTACCGACCTATTGAGGAGGTACAAGCAACTTCGCGCGGCCTCACTGTCCAGCATGAATACTTCCACTACGATGGTCTCTGTGGCGGTGTTGAAGATCCGTGTCCTCCCGCTCCCTCGGCCGTCGTTGGCGAAGATCTGCTCGCCCGCGTGACACTGATCGTCCCCTCCGAGCAATACTATCTGGTGGTGGAGGATCCCTACCCTGCCGGCATGGAACCCGTCGATACCCAGTTGCTTACCACCCCCACTGGAGGGGCGCCGGTCAACTTGGCTCAAGCCGATTTGCTCCGCGGCGGCTGGGGAGGGTGGTGGTTCACCAGAGTATCCTTTGGCGATGATCGATTGGAACTCTTCGCGGATTACCTGCCCGCTGGCACCTACCAATATACCTATTTGATACGCGCGGTCTTGCCTGGCGAGTACCGTATTCTCCCACCACGCGCTTGGGCGGTGTACTTCCCTGAGGTTTACGGCCAAGGGGCGGGAAGAGTGTATACGATCCAACCCTAAGTGGGTGCAATTCACCGTTCGTGCCGCGAGATGCCGAAAAGAACACTCGGCACTTTCAGCCGGCAGCACGCCGGCCGTCTCGCCCCGGTGGGCCGAACCGTTCGCCCCGTGAAGATCGAGCTCGCGGCCCGAACGGGGTACGAGACGGCATGAATTGCCCCTACAACCTTCTTGGATCAAACCACCGAACAAGGAAAGCAAGTGTTCCATGGAGAATGGATTGTCTATCAAAGAATCAACATCGCATCACCGAAGGAGTAGAAGCGATAGCCCTCCTTCATCGCGATCTCGTACGTCTGTAACACTCTCTCACGCCCAGCGAAAGCCGAGACCATCATCAATAAGGTGGAGCGCGGTAAATGGAAGTTCGTGACCATCGCGTCTACGACGTGGAAACGAAAACCTGGCAAGATGTAAAGATCTGTGGTGCCTTCGAAGGGAGACACTTCATGCTCGGGTGGCGATAACCTTGAAGCAGTCTCCAATGTGCGCACCGTCGTCGTACCAACGGCGATAATCCGACCACCATTAGAACGTACCGTGTTGATCTTGCCTGCGGCCTCGGGAGAGACATGACACCATTCACTGTGGATCGGGTGCTCTCCAGGATCTTCTTCGTTAACCGGCAAGAATGTGTCCAAGCCAACGTGGAGGGTGATCTTGACGATCGTTATACCCTTGCGTTCGATCTCCTCTATCAATTCGGGTGTGAAGTGTAAGCCGGCAGTGGGCGCTGCAGCGGAGCCAGAATGGCGAGCAAAGACGGTCTGGTATTCATCGGGTCTCTTCAGTGGTGTGTGAATGTATGGGGGCAGGGGCATTTCGCCGATCAGATCCAGCATGGTCGAGATCGGCTGGTTGAAACGAACGATCCTACGTCCCCATCCTAGATCCTCGACGATTTCTGCCTCCACGTGCTCACTTATCGATATCTCTTGTCCGACTCCAATTCCTTTGCCGCCGACGAGAGTCTCCCATGTCCGAGAGGATAAGCGATTGAGCAACAAGATCTCCGCGCGACCTCCGGTTTGCTTCTTGTGCCCGCGCAAACGAGCTGGGATGACGCGCGTTTCGTTGAGCACCAAAGCATCGCTTGGCGAGAGGAAATGTGGAAGATCACGAAAGATGTGATGACTGAGGCTTCCGTGTTCACGATCTAAAATGAGCAGTCGAGAGGAATCTCGCGGTTCAGCAGGCCGCTGAGCGATCATTTCTGGCGGCAAGTGGTAGTCAAAGTCAGCGATGTGCACGGTTTACTTGCCTGATATACGGGAGATCAGGTTCAAAAGCAGTGTGAGGAGGATGCTCAACACAATCGAGCTGGCCAACGGGATGAAGCAGGTGAATCGATCGGATTGGAATCGAATATCACCCGGTAGAGAACCTATAGGCAAGCCTAAGCGACTGAATACCCAAATTAACCCGCCGATGCCAGCGAGAACAAGCCCAGCCAAGAGAAGCCAACGAGCCAGAGTAGTCAGATCGAACATCGGTCAAATATGATCATAGATCAGGGAGACGTTGTTGAGGGCTGATCGGTGGTTCAAGACCGAGGTGCTTGTATGCGCTCGGAGTCGCCACGCGACCCTGTGGTGTGCGATCGATGAATCCCAGCTGAAGCAGATAAGGTTCGACGACATCCATCACGGTGTCCGGTTCTTCGCTGATCGAGGCGGCAATGGTTTGCAAACCAACGGGTCCACCCTGATACTTCTCGATAATCGTTTCCAACACGCTGAGATCGGCGGTGTCTAGACCAAGGTCATCGATCTCGAGCAGTGCCAATGCTTCTTTTGCTACCTGACGAGTGATGCAACCATCCGCACGAACCTGCGCGTAGTCTCGAACTCGGCGCAGCAGACGTAGGGCAACCCGTGGTGTACCACG
>DUEW01000033.1 GCA_011174845.1 Anaerolineae bacterium
TCAAGACGTCTATCAAACGCTGATCGCTTCACATGATTCCATGAGAGGAGAGGATATCCCGGTAACATTATCAAATGACAGAACCATTTACGCTCGGTAACATTATCATTTGACTGGACACGCTTGATAGAAACCCGTGATTTCGTCGTACGAAAGTCGGTCGTAGAAGCCAGAGAGCATGCTTCGACGGGCTTTGTCCTGCCTGTCCCGAACTTGCCGAGGGGAGCTGGTCGAAGGGCTCAGCATGCTCAGAGGCGGCTTTCGACATGGTTTGTTCCGCCTGCTCCGCACCCTGTCGTGAGTCCACCTAAACCCATCTTGCTTGTCCTGACCTTTTCGAAGGGAGTCTGTCGAAGAAATAAACTCCGCCGAAGAATCTTGTTTTACGAATTCATACAACGCTCTATCCAAACAACGAGATTCTCACCCTTCGGGTACGATGTCGGCGCGGAGCCAAAGGCACTGAGCAAAGCCGAAGTGCGCCTCAGAATGATAGAAGAAGTTTGTCATTCCGAGCGCTGATAGGCGAGAGGAATCCCTATGATTCATCGAATTCTAAAGTATCATCATAGGGCTTCCTCGTCACTTCGTTCTTCGGAATGACATGAGAGTCGGAATCATTCACGATAAACTGAGCTTGCGATCAAAAAATCCAGGAGCCGATGATGAGCATAAAAGTTGAAATCTGTCTGTCCGGCGTCGAATCGGCGATCGCTGCACAGGAGGGTGGCGCCGATCGTATCGAGCTCTGCGAGAATCTACTGGAGGGCGGAACCACGCCGAGTCTAGGTACGATCGAAGTTGTTCGTCATAACCTCGACATCGACATGAATGTGATCATCCGACCTCGAGGGGGAGGCTGTTGCTACTCCGAGGCTGAATACGAAGTCATGAAGCGGGATATCGAAACAGCAGGTGAAGCCGCTGCTGATGGTGTCGTTTTCGGTGTACTCTACCCAAACGGCACTGTCGACGCAGAGAGAATAAAAGTCTTGGTCGATCTAGCACGCCCCATGAGCGTGACCTTCCATCGAGCGTTCGACATGACGCGCGACCCAATTGAAGCGCTAGAGGCGTTGATTGATCTTGGAATCGACCGAGTTCTCACCTCAGGTCAAGCGGCCTCAGCCCTGGAAGGATTAGATCTCCTGACGAAGATAAATCACCACGCCGCGGATCGAATGATTGTTATGGCCGGCGCTGGAATCACTGCCCACAACGCAAGGCAGATTGTTGAAAGAAGCGGTGTGATAGAAATCCATGTCGGATCCGCCGCTGCCGAAGATGTTAAAAGCCTTATGCGATACCACAACCCGAAGATCACTTTTCGAGGCGGGACAAACCTACCGGAAGACATGCTCCGCCGAACATCCCCTGAGCGAGTAAAAGCCATTGTGGATGCAGTGAGTTAATCCCCTTATCGACGGTCCAAATTGTAGCGAGGACATATATCGGAGACTTTAACACAGGAGAACAAGAAGCGAAGTGGATTCTTGTAATACAAATTCAAGACTGAGGAACTACATCACCAGGAATGATGCGATCGTTGTTTATAGAACGCTCGCGCCACTGTTCATTAAACATGATCATTCGGTCGGCTCAGGACCAATAACGATCACTCTCCCTACGCCAGCTTCGAGAAAATCATCGCCATACTCATCCGCGAACATGCTGATGGCGACCTCCCCCGTGCAGTGGGACGGGCCAACTTTCTTTACCCCTAAACTGCGAAAATCCTCGATGATACTTTCAATTTGACTTCGGCTGGTACCCTCCAAGTGAAATCCACCTATCACCAAAGCTACCTCACCTTCCACAATGCTCTTCGCTTTGCGTATCATCCGTACAACGCCCGGATGGGCACAGCCAGTGATCATGACGATTCCTTCTGCCGTTTCCACAATCAACGCCTGCTCGACAATCGTACCCAATTCACCCGTGGAATACACACCAGGAAGAATCTCAACCGGATCTCTCACTTCTACCACATCGGTGTGAACCCTCACAGTGTATTTAAACGTTTCTGGGAACGCTTTGGGTAGATAGACCGTCGGCTTTACCCCTGTATAAAGCAGATCCATTAACCCATCGACATGATCACCATGGATGTGGGAGAGCACAACAACCTCTATCTGTTGAGGATCAAGGCCCAATTGTTCCATATTGTCTAGGAGGATGGAGCCACTCCCACCGGTGTCAAAAAGCAAGACATGACCATCATACTCAATAAAGGCACCAAATCCCCAAGATGTTGTCAGACGAGAATCATATGGGATATTGTTAAAAACGATCGTGATACGCACGCCCCGCTCCTCGATAGTTGTGGTTGGATAAGGAAAAGGTGTATCCGTCGGTTCTGGTGTATCCGTAGGCTCTGATGTATGCGTGGAGGATGGAATTACGGTTGCAGTCGGTGGCTCGGTCGTCGACGTAAGCATGATCGTAGGCTGAGTTGTGGATCCGAAAGTGCTGCACCCAGTAACCAACATAGCAATGATCAGCATGACCAAGATGAGGGATCTTTTGTGTATTTTTTTCATGACCTCTACCCCGAAAGAATTGGTCGGTGGAAATGCTGTAACGATTCACTCAGAGACAAGTTTCGCATCGATATAATCTTGCACTACTCGTTCAAGGATTTCAAGCGGCATACTGCCATTACCCAGGATGACCGTGTGAAACTCTTTAATCTCAAATTGATCGCCTAGCGCTTCCATCGCTTCCTGACGCAACTCCAGAATTTTCAGCATGCCGATTTTATAACCGGTAGCTTGAGCAGGGAGGACGATATAGCGATCGACCTCGTGAGACCATCTGCCCGATGGATCACCAAGAGCTCTATTCATATACGCCTTGGCTTCCTCCCGACTCCAATGCATGGCGTGAATCCCGGTATCAGCTACCAACCGCACGGCACGCAGCAACTCAAGATGAAGTCGTCCGATATTGCCGTAAGGATCCTCATCATACAGACCCATCTCCCATGCCAACCTTTCCGCATAGAGTGCCCATCCCTCCGCATAGCTGTTAAGGATCACATCATTGCGAAAGAGTGGAAGATCCATTTCTTGAGCGATGGCGATTTGGAAATGGTGCCCAGGAACGGCTTCGTGGTAGGCCACAGTGGGCATGTTAAACTTGTACGCCCTCGACCCCCCTATTCCGGTGTGGAAGGCTGCCGGTCGTGAGCCATCCATCGAAGCAGAAACATAATATCCACCCACTCCATAGTTCGGTTCTCCGATAACGACAACCTCCGCACGAGGTCGAATATCGAAAAAGTCATCCAAACGCAGATCCACCTCTTCGAGCATCTCCACGTACGCCTCAATGAGTCTTTGCTTACCTGATTGTGTCGTGATGTCATAGTAACCGCCATCTTGAATTGCGCGGTCCAATAACTCTGCCAGATCCAAATCTTGTGGGTAACCCAATTCGTCAAAAACTGCGCGCATCTCATCCTGTATACGGGCGACCTCCGACAATCCTAAATTATGAATCTCTTCGGGAGTTAAATCGGTTGAAGTTTGGTTACGAAGCATGTACGCATAATATGCATCACCATTAGGGAACTTCCACACACCAGCATCATCGGTTGCGACGGTAACGAGGTGATCAAGGTATGCCAACAGATCAACATACGCCGGGATGAAGGATTCTTTTATTGCCAGAGCTGCTTCTTCAAGCAAGTTCGCTTTCTCTTCCTCACTAAGCCCCTCAATGCCCTCCAAGCTTTCTCGAAGAGTGGTATACACCGAGAGCGATTCGCCCTTGATTTCGCTGGGGTCAGGGGAACGCATCCCGAGATAGCCAACCATGATACTTTTCGCCATCAGAAGAATGAACTTCGGGGGGATAATACCGATCTCCTCGCGCCGATCTAATCCATCGAGCAGCTGTGCTATCTGGTCATCAACCTGGGATAAGCGAGAGACATAGTCCTCCGCGTCTTCCTTGCTGGATATCGTATGATACTCCGTGAAAAGTCGGATCAACTCATCATGATAACTGATAAGAAAATGATGGATAGGATAGTTGTAGTACATGAATTCCTGACCCCGAACTAGGTCGTCCAAATACCATTCGTAGACATCAAACGATAATTGCTGATCCTGTGATAGCTCAGACCGATCATATCCATGTAGAAGTTCAAGAATTGCGACCTGTAATTCAGCTGTTTCCCGCAGGTAAGCATCGGAGAGATCGTTGAGTCGATCGTTTCGAAAACCAAATGCATCAGCCAAACCTATTGCGGTGAGATATTCAGGAGTTCGAAGGATTAACTGCTTATATGACTCCTCGAAGAAATCATCGATCGCCAGACCCTCCAATTGCTTCGTGATATCAGCTATAGAGGGTTCAAGCGATGGTGTTGAAAGCTGTTCACTTGTGGGTTCCAATGCGACCTGAGTCACGGTTGGAACGATCACTGTCTGCGTTGGTGGAGGCGTTGGCTGTTCGACCTTCTGAGTCATAGCGCAGCCTGTCACGGATAAAACGACCAACGAGAGGGCAACAATGGAGAAGGTGGTGCTGATGATTTTCCTCATAATTGACCATCCATTTGTGTAATTAATCCTTACTTAAAGAGATAACACACAGCCTTGTTGACATCATAGTTACGAACGGATGCATTCAGCGGTTCATAGGTTCTTTCAATCAACGAATGAACAGCCATAATAAAATAGATGGGTCATCTCCCTCCCAGGCGTGTAGAAAAGAAGTAAGCCTGACTCCCATGCCGCCAACGGTCAGGCTTCGGCGTGAGCTCAACCGAACGGCATGGGAGCCTGACCTGCTGGAGAATTAGGTGAGACATGTGTTGGATCGGGCATTGTATCCTGATCCGCTCTGAGTGATGTCAATGAAGAGAAATGACAATTACCCACATAATTTAGTAGAGAACCTTATATATAGTCTTGCATTCGTTATTACAATACCCCGGGTCGAACAGCTTGTGAACCATGATACGCTATTGATAGCTATGCCTACAATTAACAGGTTGACCGTTGATCCCTTCGCCCATTGAACTTATCATTACGATATTCCATGACCCATTAGTGAATTAATGCAGGAAGAAGTATTTATCATTCGCGAGGCCAGCCCTGACGATGCCCCTGGGATCGCGAAAGTTCATATTGATACATGGCGATCTACCTACTCAGGCATCATTCCGGACAGTTATCTAGAAAAGCTATCCTACGAAAAGGCGGAAGGGGTATGGCGCGAGAGAATTACAGCTTCTGAAGCACCTGGTTTGATCTACGTTGGTGAGGGTCCAGGTGGAGAGATTGTGGGTTTTGTAACCGGGGGGGCTGAACGAACAGGTGAGTATCCATATGAAGGTGAAATATACGCCATCCATGTATTCAAGGAGTTCCACAATAGAGGCATCGGAAGGCGTCTAACTTCCGTTATTTGCCAACAACTGATCCTAGAAGGGCTTCATTCCTTGTTGATATGGGTGCTTAAAGAGAATCTTTCGCGCGGTTTCTATGAAAAACTGGGGGGAAGAATGGTGGCCGAACGTGAAATTGAGATCGGAGGTGTTTTATTACCTGAAGTAGGTTATGTCTGGGAGGATATTCGCAAACTATCCGATGTGACCACGTGAAACTCTCTTGAAATCCAATGAAATAGTGTTCTTCTCAAGAAAATGTGATCATCTAAGATTTCATAACCATTAATTTTTTTCAATCGCTGGTCTACCTCCCACACTTGGTTAACAAACAAAGTGAGCTCAGTCAAACGCACTCACACTGAAATCTTTTCTACCGAATTTTCACCTATGCTTAACCTAGATGGCGTTCCGTTCCCCTCGATCATGCCAAACTAGGAATCGACATCGATTGGAAGCCATATCTCTTCGTCCTCATATGCCCAATCCGGATAAGACTCGTTGAGTAAAAAGCGAAAAGCATAGAGCGCGGCTAATTTTGCGTACCGTTCCCCCCCTATCTCAGCTAATGCATATAACAAAGCAACCTGGGCCGAATCTGCAAGTCGGGCAAGAGCATCCTTGCTATGCCATTGGATTTGCTCAGCCCCGAGGTCCCCGAGACGTCCGAGTGTCATCTCCATCGTTTGACGTGCCTGGTGGGCTTCGGAAGTGCCCGCATTCTCTAAAAGGGGGATGAATTCATCGAGGAAGGGTTCGTGAGCTCCCTTCTTCTGCATCGCCTCCAGCATGTCTAAAGCCTGAATGTTGCTGGTTCCTTCCCAAATAGGTGTGATCAGCGCTTCCCGATGTAGTCGTGCGACGGCATATTCGTCCAAGAAACCGAGACCACCGAAGAGTTCCATGGCCAATTTTGTAGTTTCTGCCGCATGGTCCGCAGTGCGATTCTTAGCAAGGTGAGAGAGAAATCGAGCATAGTGGTATTCAGAAGTATAAGGTGGTCGATCCTGCCATGCCTTATCGAATCGGTCGATCGTGTGAAAGACAAGGCTTAACCCTCCCGCCACACGTACTGCCAAATCCGTCAGATCCCGTCGTACAAGTGGATGTTCAACCAACGCTTGACCGAATGCGTGTCGAGCATGGACTCTGAAAAGAGATTCCAAATGAGCTTTACGTGCCAGACCCATCGCTCCGATAGCATTGGCCAACCGTGCGACGCTCAGAATTTCCAGCGTGTAATAAATCCCCTGGTCAGCTTCTCCCACGAGATAAGCTTCGCTTCCCTCCAACTCCACCTCACCAGTTGGGACTGCCCGAGTGGCGCTTTTTGCTTTGAAACGGCGTACGGTGAAGTTTAGATCCCCACTTTGCGATAGGCGCGGCACGATGAATAGTGCCAATCCCTTCGGACCTGGCTTCGCGCCCTCAGGTCGAGCCGTGACCAAAGCGAGATCGGCAAGGCCAGCGTTGCTGGCGAAGGATTTTTCTTCGCCATACAAACGCCACACTCCGGTCTCCAGCTTGGCTACTGTGGTATTGGCACCTAAATCACTGCCACCCTGAGTCTCTGTCATCCACGTGGCGCCCCACATATCACCCGAGAGCAAATTCTTGAACCACGCTTCATGCTCCGGGGCGTATTTGTGTATGGCATAGGCCGTCTGATTGGTGACGATCAACGTGCAGTACAAACCAGGATCAGCCAACAGGTAGCCCAACGTGAAATGATGATGCCATGACCCACCCTCGTAGGGTGGGCGATTGATCAGTGCAAGCTGCTTTAATAGATCCCTATGGGCTGGGCTGATCCGAACACGATCGATCCGGCGTCCTTCCAGATCATGCATGAGGAGCGTAGGCGTCACTTGCCGGTCAACAAGGTCGCCAATTTCGTACGCCTTGCTTCCAATGAGAGCTCCGTATTCTTTCAGGCTTTCCTGATGATCCCTGAAATCCGACCAATATTTCTCTAGGATGACCTTAAGATCCGATTCGAGAAGCCAATGATTCTTCCCATAGATATAAGATTGGTATTCCATTTTCGCCTCACGAGATAATTAGGAGGAGAGAGACGTTGTTAGGAGCAACTTAAAGAGCGGTCTGTTCACTGGACGATGGGCATTTGACACCGGAACCTTCGCGAGTACACCCTCACTGGTGATGAATGTACAGCTCGTTGTTGCTACTCTTACATCAATCGGTAGTGAAACGCATCTGGAGAGCCTGCATGATTTCAGGTACTCTACGGCTGAGTAGGCTGAAGGTGGTACGCGGTGGAATCTCCGGGCCTATCCCGATGGACAGGAAACGATCCTCGCTAAGGAGCACAGCTAATAACTGGAGCTTCGAACCAGAGATACTGGAGTAACGATATTGGCCACCCTCGATCTCTTCAAGAACGCGATCACCCGTCATCACAAAGGCTGCGGTCATCGCAGAGATTCGCTCCGGGTTTATCGGTGGTTCAGCAGGGACACAGGCCACAACCAAACCATCACTATCTACAAGAGCGACCCAGTGGGGGCTAGGCAATTCCTCCGCCAGCAACCCAAGCACACGAAGCAACTCTGATTGACGTGTAACCATCTATCCACTCCCAATCCATCAGCTGGTGGTCACGCACCTCATCTCTAGGGTATCTCGTAAGGGCTAGTAAGGCAAGCCCATATTCGGATCAGATGTCCTAGAACATGATCGCTACAATCAAAAAGGGAAACGTTTCGTAAGGTGGGCCATCGTAGGGTTGTGCTAACTTCAAATCCCAGTTGGCCTCACCGCACCTTTGGGATACAATCTCAAAGCGATGGATGTTCTCCCACTTCACCGGCGAACTGGCTTTGTGGCCTTTCTTGGTCTTATCTTCGCCTCTAGTATTTATTATTGGGCCTTGCGCGCCTCATTCGATACCTTTGTTCCTCGTTCGCTTCTCTCCGACGGAATTCTGATTCTGGGGCTCTTCTCCGTCACTATCCTATTCCTTTTCATCGCCAACCTGCTCTTCTGGATCGGAGAGCCACAGAAGACTATCGCAGCCTTTATCCGCCTTTTCATCTTGGGCGCTTGGATCCCATTTAATGCATATTTATTGCTCGGTTTGGGATCACCAATAGCCCGCACAGTCCTTACCCATCTTGATCTAGGGTTGCTCGTTCTACTTCTTATGGTCAGCCTCACGGCTCAATTTGTTATGCCGGTCCGAGAAAAACGAGACCGATTGGCTGTAATCCGCCGACTACTCGGTTTTATGGTCGGCGAGCGAGGACCGGTTACATTTATCCGTAACGGTGAAGTTAGAGAAGCCCACGGTGAGCGTATGCGTAGAGCACCCGGCGTTTTTCTTATCGACCACGCTAGTGCTGCCGTATTACGGACGGACATCCAATTCACTCGACCTGTTGGTCCTGGTGTGACCTTCAGTAACCGTGGTGAATGGCGAGCTGAGTCAATCGACCTTCGCCGGCAAGTTCGTTCGACGAAAGGTTTTACACCTCCCACTGGAGAACCGGCCAAGCTGGATAAGGTCAACTCGCTTGCCATTACACGTGATGGGATACCCGTCTCCACAGATCTAAATGTAACCTTCATGCTGGATCCAGGACACGGCAGTATACCGCGTGAAGGCCGTGATGCTTCCCTGCCGCCATATGAGTTCAATAAGAGAGCGGCAGAAAAAGCCGTCTATGGACATGCTTATAGTGAATTCGAAGATCTACCGTGGACGGAACTCCCTTTGCGCCTTGTTATCGATTTGTGGCGTGAAATGGTGAAAGAGCAAACCCTGCTTGAGTTGATAGGTCAAGAGAAGACTGATGTGCTTCCACTGCTTGAGCTTAAAAAACAAATTCAGAATCGACTGACCTCCCCCACAGTGGAAACCCGAGAGCAAAACGGCAGACGGCGATTAGAACCCAGTCGTGAATACGATGTGCTGCTTTCGCGCGGCATACGCGTGCTAAACGTTGGTGGCATCACCAGCCTCTATCTCCCTGATGATGTGCACAAAGAACGAATGTTACGTTGGCAGGAGGCCTGGGCCGGAGGCGTACAGGAAGCGCTTGCAGAAGCCAAAGAGGAAGCCAAACAAGCACGCCATCGAGGAGAAGCAGAAGCGTATCTTACCCTCGTGCGCGAATTAACCTCCGAGCTGCGACAGCAAATAGCAAAAGGCAGCGCCCTCAACATTCGAGACACGCTCAAGTCAATCGTTGATGATGCAATCCGCATTTGCAGTCAACCCGGCCTCGTGGCTGATAGAGCGAACCTAGTGATTCATCTCAATGAAATGATGGACGAGTTATCTGCATTAGATGAGAACTGCCAGGAGCTGGACAGACGGGGTGAAGGATGAGCGAAAGCGCTTACACTCGCCCAGCCAACGCCTTATGGTCTCTGATTAGACCTTTATTTGACCTGCTCTTTGGAAGAAACAGAACTGGCGCGGGCTTTCGCCTCGTCCTGATGGGTGCATCCTTTGTGGTCTACTGGTTCGCGCTGGTTTGGCTAGCCGGTTTCCCGGGCGATATCCCTGTTGATTGGCAGGAGCGCCTACCCTCATTTGCTTATATCGTGATCAACACCATCGCTCCCTTCTTCCACCCCCAAGTTCTTATTCATCTTCTCCCTGTCATGGTCGCCATCTTGACCGGTCTCTTCATCGGATCGCTCTACTTAACCGACCTCTTTGAGCTTGACTCCTTCTGGATCGCTGCCTCATACCTGTTCGGTTCCCTCTTCGGTTTAGGTTATCCGAGACTTTCCATCAACCGAGGGGATCTGAACGAGCTGGAAGCCCTCCATACACACAATCCCCTGCTTCGAATTGGCGGGCCTGGTTACGTCGTTGTTCACCTTGGCTACGCAGCCGTTTTTGAAACCGAGGACGGGATTCCGAAAGTATATGGATCATCGACGAATGTACATGAAACAGCAGGACCTTTCATCGAGGGATTTGAACGAATCAGGGGCGTCATCGATCTACGAGACCAACTAGGCAAAGTCAATGAGGTACGAGCTGTGACGCGTGATGGCATAGAAGTCTATGCTCGTGATGCACAAATACTCTTCCGGGTCTATGGCGGTGACCAACAACGTAGCCTACAAAATCCCTATCCATACACCAAGGAGGGCATTCGTCGCCTGATTTATGGGCAAGCAGTAAAACACGAAGGGCAGAGCAATTGGGTAGAGTTGCTCCCTGAAATCGTGAGTCGGGAAATTCGATCCTTCGTCTCTCATCACACCATTCAGGAATTTCTCGCTCTACAACCTTCTCGCTCTTTAGCAGAGGGAGAACCCGTCCAAGACAGTGCTGAACCATCTACTAGTTATGGGTCTCTCATTCAGATCCCCCGTCGCCAGCTCACCGAACACTTCCACACCGAGGAATTGAAACAACGTCTAAAAGATCAGGGATTAGAGCTCGCATGGGTTGGTGTAGGCACTTGGGAAGTACGTGACGATCAACCCTCTTCAGCTCCTGGAGAAACCGGCCCTGCAAAAACGCTGACCGCTACCTGGCGTGATCTCCAACGAGCTACTCTCTATTCCTCAACAGATTACCAGGCACGAGAGCACGATCGTCGTCTGCGCGAACGGACAGCCGAGGGGGTTCAAGAAATAATCAGAACTTGGAGACATGGGGAGTTGCCGAAACCCTACCGCTGCTTCGAGACTTTATTCAACCTCCAACAACAAATGGAGTTAATGCTCCACCAACTGGAAAGCGAAAAAGACTTGAAGCCACCTCCTGACATCGTATCGGTGCTTGATCACATCCGGTTCTTAATCCGGTCGAGAGAAATCGGAGAGGACGAGGCTTGATCCCATCTTTGCCTTCAGAAGGGCATGTATTAGTCATAGGCTCTGCCGGATTGGACATTGTTGGACGAGCTACCGCAGACCTCCACATCGGAACATCCAACCCAAGCAATCTGCGTATGTCATTTGGCGGCGTCGCGCGCAACGTGGCCGAGAACTTAGCCCGGCTTGGCATGGACGTTGTCCTCATCACGGCTGTTGGTGATGATCCTCAAGGCAAACAATTACTTTCCCAGATCTCAGAAACTGGTGTGAACGTAGAACATACCTTAGTCGTTCCAGACCAATCTACGGGAACTTATTTGGCAATCTTAGACAATCAGGGGAACCTCCACTTAGGCATGGACGACATGAGGGTCATCGATTCAATCTCATCAGAACATCTCCGTCAGCGCAGGGAGTTATTCAAAGGAGCTTCTACCCTTTTTGTCGATGCTAACCTCCCTCCAAAAACTCTTCGGACAGCCATCTCCCTCGCTTGGCGGACTAAGGTCCCGATCGCCGCCAATCCGACTTCTGTCAGTCTTGCGTCTACATTGATCCCTCACCTAGAGCGTTTATGGTTAATCACACCCAACGAAGCTGAGGCTGAAGTTCTGTGCCCCCACCCTGTTCCTCACGCCGATCGAGATATGGCGATCGACGCCGCTCGTCATCTGGTTTCGCAAGGCGTCGATATTGCGATCATCACAATGGCCGAGTTCGGTTTGGGTTACGCTGGCACAGATAGCAGTGGACACGTGCCAGCGCTTCAAACAGAAATCGTAGATCCGACAGGCGCTGGCGACGCTTTGACCGCAGCTGTGATCTTTGCTCTACTCAACAATATCCCACTAGACGAAGCGGTTCGCTTGGGTTTAGCGGCCGCTGCGCTCACCCTGCGTTCGCCTGGCACCGTAGCAACCAACCTTTCAATTGAATTGCTTTACGATGGTTTGAGATGAAGGGATTGGGGATTAAAGAACGGGGGTCAGGGATTAGAGGTCAGGGATCAGGGTTAGTGTATTGGAGAGATAGATTCCTAATCCCTGGTCCCTTATCCCTGATCCCTTTCTTAACATCATTATAGGGTGATATAGGATGCCTTTTGAGATACCCGAGTGGCTTCGTGTCCATCCAGATGTGGCAGATGCCTTGGAAGGTAAAAGAGCGGTCGTAGCGCTGGAGTCGACCGTCATTACACACGGTTTACCTCGACCAGTAAACCTTGATCTTGCTCGGCGGATGGAAGCCGAGGTTTTATCGATAGACGTTCAACCTGCCACGGTCGCTATATTGGATGGTGTCGTTCGCTTGGGTCTTTCTAACGCAGAGCTCGAAAGGTTGGCTTTGTCGCAGAATGTGCGGAAAGTAAGTCGGCGTGATCTCGCGGTCACAGTGGCCAGACGTCAAAGCGGAGGCACCACGGTGGCAGCCACGATCTTCGTTGCGCATTCAGTCGGCATTCAAGTATTTGCTACCGGTGGCATTGGGGGTGTTCATCGCGGCGTATCCGGAGATATCTCAGCTGATCTGCCTGAGCTTGCCCGCACACCGATCGCAGTGGTCTGCTCTGGCGCTAAATCCATTCTCGATCTGCCACGAACCATCGAATGGCTCGAGACGGCATCCGTACCCGTCATCGGTTGGGGAACCGATGAATTTCCCGCTTTTTTCAGCAGAAGCAGCGGGTTGCCGGTCAGCGAAAGCTTAACCACTCTCGCAGAGATCGTGACCTTCTTACGTTCACATTGGAGGATGGGAATCGAGAGCGGTGTTTTAATTTGTGTGCCGTGTCCCGAAGAAGCTGCCATTCCAAGAAATATCATTGAAGAAAATTTGGCGCAAGCTGAATCTGAAGCTCTCGCTTCTGGCATCATCGGAAATGAACTAACCCCCTTCCTGCTCAATCGCTTAGCTGAACTTTCTGAAGGCTCCACCCTGAGAGCAAACCTGGAGCTTCTGAAGAACAATGCTCATGTCGCTGCCACGATTGCGAAGGCGTTGACTTGACTCTGTGGTGTGCCTTAGATTTCACCGTCCAATACTTGGTGAGGGTCTCACCCCTGAAAAAGAGGTATCCCTTCTCGTCCTGAAAACTCCTCACAAATCGCGTTTATCTTAAGATGCCGTCTAAGTAATAAATGTAGCCTCAGGCTTTCGCCTGCGCATCTCATCTTAGAAATTCCGCTACAATTCGCCGCCGAGAAGAAACTCTTGTAGCCATTTTATCTACAGGCCCCCACCAAGTATCAAAACCGCAAAACCTTCCCGGAAGCTCAGAGGTTCCAGGAAGGTTCGAAATAGAGACACCAGGTTTTAATCCGACCCTTTATCTCTCGAGACGCATCCTTACGTCAAGCGCTAGTGCACCGTCTCCATCTGTAAGAGCGCGTAAAGGGTTTATCTCCACTTCCATAACCTGCGGCAAATCGACCGCTAACTGCCCTAAACGTAAGAGGACCTCAATCACCGCATTTCGATCTGCTGGAGGTAAGTTCCGGTACCCGCGCAAACGCCGCCCGGCCCAAGTACACTCCAACATCCTCTCTACCTCGTGATAAGTAAGCGGCGCTAGAGCGAAGGTCACGTCCTCCAATTCTTCCACTTCCACTCCTCCCGAACCAAACATCACCAGAGGACCGAATTGGTCATCCCGCACAACACCAACGATGATATCCTGCCCGTGGGGAACCATCTTCTGAACTAACACACCTCGAATCTGCTTCTCGGGAACAGTTGCCGTAGTCATCCTGAGGATATGCTCATAACCTTCGATTACGGCCTGCGGTGAATGTAGATCGAGAACCACGCCTCCAAAATCGGATTTATGAGGGATATCAGGAGCGACAACCTTGAGCGCCACAGGATAACCAAGTTGATTTGCGGCCTCCACCGCTTGTTCTGATGTCTCGACCAAGTTCTCGGAAGGTATTCGAATCCCATAATTCTCTAACACCTTGGTGGAGGCGGTCGAGTCCACAAACCCCGTCTCACCGATCTCGGCTCGCTCGATGAATTCCTTCGCTTTCTCAAGATGGATACCATCCAAGTCAGGGGGAATCTCCCTTGGAGCATCAAGATGTCGTTTTCTTTCAACCAAAACTCGCATGGCTGAGACAGCTCTTTCCGGAAAGCGATAATCAGGGATATGTGATTGACGGAACAAGCGTGCGGCGTGAACGATAAGCTCGTCACCCATCAACGCTACCATCACCGGCTTTGATGTTAAACGAATGACCGGGATGATCGCACCTGCTACTTCCGCAGCGGTGGTCATTGGCGGAGGTGGCAAGATTACGATCACGCCATCAACGCCGTCATCCTCAAGCAGAGCTCGTAATCCGTCCGCGTATTCTCTTGGCCCAGCACCAGCAAGCATGTCAACTGGATTGCGTAAGCTAGCAGCTGCCGGTAGAAGGTCCCTCAGTAGTTCCCGGGTTGCCTCGGTCAGTTTGGCCAAATGTAAACCCTCGGTTTCGAGCGCATCTGCAGCAATCGCTCCCGGGCCACCAGCATTGGTCAGAACTGCGATGTTGGGTCCAGATGGCAAGGGGCACCAAGCCAACGCTTGCGCCCAACCGAACATCTCCTCGCTATGTCGAGCACGTATCACACCCGCTTTGCGGAAGGCAGCGTCATAAGCCACGTCCTTTCCTGCCAAGGCACCAGTGTGGGAGGCCACCGCCGCACGCCCCGCCTCTGAGAGCCCAACCTTGATCGCAACCACCGGTTTCTCTCTTGTTACTTCTCCTGCTTGCTTGATGAAGATCGGGCCATCGCCCACCCCCTCCATATACATCGCTACAACGCGGGTATTTGGATCGGTAACGACTGCCGATAACATATCACCTTCGTTGAGATCCATTTGGTTTCCAAGGCTTACTAACCGCGATAAACCAAAACCCTGACCACGTGCCCAGTCGATCACCGCCTCGCAGATAGCTCCTGAATGCGAAAGAAAAGCGATGTCACCCGGTATCGGTCCTGGCAAGGGTAGGAAAGTGGCGTTGATAGGAAGGTGAGTATCTAAAAACCCGATGCAATTGGGTCCAAGAACGCGGATCTTATGAGCGTGCGCAATCTCCATACAACGTTCTTCTAACGCTTCCCCTTCAGGACCAACTTCACGAAAACCCCCTGCGCCCACGATCGCAAACCGAATGCCCCTCTGTCCACACTCCTCAAGCACACCAGGCACCGATACGGCAGGGATCATGATGATCGCCAGATCGACCGGATCAGGAACGCTTGCCAAGTTGGGATAAATGGGTTGATCAAACAACCGTCCACCTCGAGGATTCACAAAATGCAAGGCCCCCGAATACTCAGAGACCACTAAGTTTCGAGCGGTTCCATAGCCTAGTTTTGTTGGGTTCTGAGAGGCCCCAACTACCGCGACGCCTCGAGGCGAAAAGAATGCTTCTAACATCAGCACCTCCTAGAAAAGCAATCTCCCTTGAACACGAATGATAGCAGAAATCGTAAGTGTCAGGGTCAAGTGACCAGATGTATCACGATTTTCAATACGCTGTTCAATTAATATGTGGAAAGGAGAGTATCGCAGTCACGCTACCAAAAATGAATAATGATCCACATGCCGCGGCAGTGATCCACAGCAAGGGATACAGCAAAGGTGACCTATTTGGTTGCAGGCCCTTATACCGTGTGTTAGAATGCCACCAATTCCTTGTTGTGGTACGGGTGGAGGCTTGAGGATGGTTGAGGTCGTCATTGATAGTATCCGGGTGAGCCTTATGTCTCCCCAAAGGATCATTATATTGCGGGAGATGGATTCAGAACGCTTCCTCCCAATCTGGATTGGACCTTTTGAAGCGGATGCCATCACCCTCAGCTTACAAGAACTAGAGGTCACTCGCCCACTGACACACGACCTACTGCGGAATGTACTTCAGGTCTTAGGAGCCGAGGTGCTCCGCGTCAATATCACCGAATTACGCGACGATGTTTTTTACGCCCGTATTGTGATCAATGTAGATGGACGAGAGTTGGAGATCGACTCGCGCCCCTCAGATGCCTTAGCTCTGGCTGTACGGGCTCATGTCCCGATTTTTGTTGCCGAGTCCGTAATGGAAGAGGCTGCCTCTGTACCAGAACCGGATGTCGAGACAGAAGAGGCTACCGAGGGCAGCGACGAGCGATTGGAGGTCTTCAAAGACTTTGTCGATACGCTGGATCTCGATGACCTGGAATCTCCTGAAACCGATAACAACTGATCCACTGCGACATAACTCGTTCTTCTTCCTCTAGCCTGTACTAGACTGGGATTTCGAAACAATCCCATGCCATACTACCGACCGAGCAACCATAACAACCGATCTGGAACGAACCAACCATGAGCGAGTATCCATCCTCCGTGCCCAGCCCTGAACCCTCTGGAGATGGTCGTAAAAGCCAGGAGGCTCCTTACGATCGACAGGCCGAGGAGGCAGTTCTTGGCTCCGTATTGGTCAATGCAGAAGTTTATTACGATCTTGCCCACTTCCTTTCCGGTGACGATTTTTTCTTACATCGAAACAGATGGATCTGGGAAAGCTTTACCAGCCTGCACGAACAACGTCTTCCGATCGACATCTTGACCGTCTCTGAAGAACTAGAGCGGCAGGGACGACTTGAGGAAATCGGTGGTCCCGCCTATCTGACAGCATTGATCAACAATGTTCCATCCTCTTTACATGCTGAAGCGTATGGGAAAGTAGTTGAGGAGACCGCAACCCGTCGACGCTTACTCGAAGCAGCCAACCAGATTGCCCGCTTGGCGTTTCAATCCGGGACACCCGTGGAAGATGTGGTCAACGACGCCGAGAAAGCGATTTTCGGTGTCAGTGAGCGTCGACTCACCCATCAATTACTACCGATCAGTCAAGTCCTCAGTGAGTATTATGACCGCATCGATTACCTTGCCCGCCATCGTGGTGAGACCATCGGTGTGCCTACCGGATTCATCGACCTTGACCGTATTTTAGGCGGTATGCAGCCAAGTGATTTGTTGATCATCGCTGGTCGACCGGGACAGGGCAAATCAGGCTTCTGCATCTCCGTGGCGAAAAACGCTAGTCAATTACACAAGAAACATGTAGCCCTCTTCTCCCTCGAGATGTCCAACGATCAACTTGTGCAGCGTCTTGTTGCACAAGAGACTGGCATCGACTCTCAACGTCTCCGGCTAGCAAACCTCCACGATGATGAATGGCCCATGTTCACCCAAGCGGTCAGCGTCCTGGGGGATACTCACATTTACCTCGACGACACCCCAGCCATAACCCCACTCCAACTCCATACTAAATGCCGCCGTTTACACATGGAGGTCGGGTTGGATCTGATCATTGTCGATTACCTTCAGCTCATGACCGGCGATGTGAGAATCGAGAATCGCGTTCAAGAGGTTTCTTATATCTCACGCAACCTGAAAGCACTTGCGCGAGAACTGAAGGTCCCAGTGTTAGCGGCTGCGCAACTTTCACGGGCGGTCGAATCACGTCGACCCCCGCGCCCGATCCTATCGGATTTGAGAGAGTCAGGGAGTCTGGAACAAGATTCCGACGTTGTGATGTTCATCTACCGACCGGATCAGTACGAGCAAGACACCCTTAAACAAAATATCGCCGAGATCATCGTCGCCAAACACCGCAACGGACCTGTCGGTAGCGTTGAATTGGTTTTCCGGCAAGCCCTAGCCAAGTTCGAGAACGCCGCTACGCGACCGGTTGATCTGGCAATCGCTGAATGATCCAATAGAGCGAACCAGATCTATCGCAGGTACATGGGATCGGATCCCTCCACGAGAGGTTACAAGATAAGAAGCATGAAATCCCAGACGGGTTTCCCTGGTTTCCCTGAGGGCAAATTTAAGCTGACACCCATCCCCAACCTATTCTTCAGTGAGCTGCTACCAGCCATTGACCATCTCGGCGAAATGAAGATCACACTCTATGCTTTTTGGGCGCTTGCCAAGCGTGAAAGTCAATTTCTCTACTTGAGGCGCGGCGAGATGGTTTCCGACCAAATCTTGCTCGATAGTCTGAGCTCTCCAAACATCCAACCGGTCGATGCTCTTGACGATGCCCTCGAACGTGCTGTCGCCCGAGGAACACTGCTTCAAGCATCGATCGATTTCGAAGATGGAACGGAGACCTTTTTCTTTCTCAACACTCCAAAAGGGCGTGCTGCATTAGAGGGGATCCAACGTGGCGAATGGCTACCAAGTGGAGAAGGGGATAGACCGCTTGAATTGAAAATCGAACGTCCCAATATCTATATCCTGTACGAGCAGAACATCGGCCCGCTCACACCCATGATCGCTGAGAGATTAAGAGAAGCCGAAGCTGACTATCCACCTACCTGGATCGAGGAGGCTATCGGCATCGCTGTAGAGAACAACGTCCGCAAGTGGCGCTATATTGAGGCCATACTTGAGGATTGGCGTACAAGAGGGAGAGATGCCCAAGAAGATCGAGGAGACACTGAAAAAGCTCGCCGCCGGTACCTCAAAGGAGAACTAGGTGACTAATCAAGAGTTCGAAGGTGGCGATGGCGTCAGATCAGCCTTAGGCGATCCTAACTGCCCACACTGCAAAGGTTCGGGATATTTACGAAAAGATTTGCCCCTTGGTCATCCCGATTTCGGTCGAATCGAGATCTGCACTTGTCGACAGGCAGATATCCAATCGCTCGTTCGTGAACGGTTATTCAGTATCAGCCACCTCGATGAATTACAAGATCTGACTTTTAATACCTTTAATCCGCGCGGTCGGGTTGGCTTGGGACAACAACAACAGGATTCGATTGAACGGGCCTTCAACCAGGCGCAGGCTTTCACCGAAACACTGGATGGTTGGCTGCTTATCCAAGGAGGCTACGGTAGTGGCAAGACCCATCTAGCTGCTGCCATCGCCAACGAGTGTGTATCACGTGGTGTGCCCACATTATTTCTCACCGTTCCAGATTTGCTCGATACCTTACGTTTCACCTACGACAAACAGGACATCACCTTTGAGGAACGTTTCGATCAGATTCGCA
>DUEW01000034.1 GCA_011174845.1 Anaerolineae bacterium
TGCGTTCCAGCTAAGGTCATGTCGGCTGTGTAGACCTCTGTGCCCCCGCTCAAGTGCCATTGGTCGATGATGAGATTATTGTCTAGATAGACACGAATCCCGTCATCCGATCGAGCATAGAAGCGGTACTCGCCGGACTCGAACTCCACGCTTCGACTCCACCGGACAGAGAAGCCATCATCAGGAATACCAACCGCGGGGGATTTCGTGCTCCAATTGAAGTTGATCTCCTGATCGTTGCGCACCAACGCCCAATCGCTTTTTAGATTGGGGGTAAACCAATACTCGCCCTCCCAATCCGAATAGGTCGGGGCTTCAAGCTTGGTCCACCTCAGACGTACACGCGCCTCACCGCTGTGTTCGTAATACTCCAACTTCAAATCGTGTTTACCCTCTGCCATCCAAAGATCGAACTCTACCACACGGTTGGTGCCGTCTATCCACTCTTCGACGACCAGTTGATCATCGATCCAGAGTCGTGCTCCGTCATCCATACGGACGAGAAAGTGATAAATCCCGGAGTCAAACTTGACCTCGCGCGTCCAGCGAGCTGAAAAGTTATCGACAGGGATCCCCTCCGCGGGCGAGCCTTCCCTCCAATTGAAATCGATCTCCACGTCGTTACGGACCAACACAGGATTTCCGCTCAGGTTACGGTTGTTCCAGTACTTCGCTGTCCAATCAGGGAAAGCTGGGGAGGAGACTTTCTCCCAAGTGAGACGGATGCGTGCGTCGTTTCTGTGTTCATAATATTCCAGCCGCAGGGTGTGCGACCCTTTTACCAACGCAACTTCAGCAGTCACCTCCCGCACCGTGCCGTCAATCCAGGAATCCAGCACGAGCCTATCATCAATATAGAGTCGGGCTCCGTCGTCCACCAAGACACTGAAGCGATAGGTGGCCGCTTCGAACTCGGCTTTCGTCGTCCAGCGCACGGAAAAGTTATCCGCGTCCAGCACAGATGCCGGAGAATTGTTCTTCCAATTGAAGTCGATCATAGTGTCGAAGCGCACCAGATCAGGTGTCCCCGTCAGGCTCCGGTTGCCAAAGTACTCGCCGCGCCAACTCAATGGGCCGCCTGCGCCTACAGGACCAACGACGATCTGCACCCAGAAGGGTTTATCGCCATTTTCCCCGATACCGAAGAGCGCTCCCGCTGTATTCGCCAACATCCAATTACCGCGGTAGGTTCCATTGGTTGCAGGCGCAACCATTTTAATTTTCAAGTCAACTGTCTTCCCTGGAGCGATATCGATAGGAATGGGGACCGAAACTGGTCCGCCCATGGCGTGGCCGCTGTGGAAAACTAGATTGTAGGCCATGGTCCAAGTGCACGTACCGTTGTTCCGCAACCGCCATACTTTTTCGAAAGCCTTGCCAGGTTCGATATTGGTGTTGTCGGGAATGGTGACATCTTGCACGAAGGTCGCCCTATTCGAACAGGAAATACCGGTCGGTATTGCTGTGGAAACCGACATTGGTGTGGAAATTGGGGTCGTGGTCGGCTCAGGCGTCGGCAGAATGGGGAGGAACTGAAAATCCCACCCAAAGTTGATGTCGCGCTTGTTCTCACCTTCCTCAACAGTGACTGTCGCAACCGATACACCACCCATTGGAACAGGGTAGGTCCAGCTACCCGGCAGTAGAATGCTAGCGTTTTGAGGAACAATTGGGTCGATCGAAACACAGTATGTGCCAGGCTCGAGATGGGAGAACATGTAGGCCCCATCATTGTTGCTAACGGCACTTGTCAGGCCAACCGAAGGACAAGGTCCGATCCCAAGATTGACCGTAATGCCAGCGATACCTGGCTCACCCGCTTCAAGAACACCGTTTGCCAGATACCCCGTGCTGACGTTCGCAGGGATACACCCCACAGGAGCTTCAGCATAAGGAGACTCACCTTCGACCCCCGAGGCACAGAGATCGTGCCATACGTACCCAACGATCGATGCCGGTTCGACTGTCGGGGTGCTCGCCGGTTGGGGTGATGTGTCTCGTGAACGTTGAAGAAAGGACAACCAACCATCTGGACCTCTCATTATCAATAATGCGATCACAAACACGAGCATCACACCGACCAAACTGATCAAGACGATCGGGATAGCGATTCGATAACCTTGCGTTTTCATGAGTTATTTCTTCTCCTTCAGGACCATTCCATGGTCCTGAATTATTTTTGATCCCAGGTATTGAACCAAGCCACAGGCTGAATAAATACATCATGCACGGAAGACCGATCATTCCGTGGCTATTACGCTAATACCTTGAATAAACTTATTTCACCTCGACGAAAATACTGTTGAGATGTTCTCTTAAAGTTGTACTAGAGTGAAGGATGAGTTATTAAATCTATAGAGGAAGACTCTTGTGCGTATCGAGGATTACTTCTTATTACAGAGGGCAATGCTTCCCCGCTCAGTAGAAACTAAGATCATTGCGATTAAAGTAAGCACAAGCACGTGACTGCTTATCCAAACACCTAATGGCGTCGAAGGCTGGAAGCTATTCATTCCCAAGAACCCAACCAAGAATGAGATAGGCATGAACAACGAGGGGATGATCGTTAGCATCTTCATGGCTTCATTCATTCGATTGTTCACAGCAGAAAGATGTCCTTCTAATGCATTGCGTATTCTCAAAAATACGCAAACAGACCCTCCTTTTTGGGACATGATTTGGATGCAATTCAAACGCCTTTTCAATAGATAGGTTGTAAAGAATAACGATAAGATACAACACTTATTTACCCTCACCTGAGGAGGTGGTAGATGTATGCATACTGCCCTGAATGTGATTCTAGGGTCAATGTCGGGGAAAATCCTCACGAAGGACAAAAGGTAACCTGCCAAAACTGCTGGGCGGACCTTCATATCATTGGATTATCCCCGATAGAACTCGATTGGATTTACGAGGAAGATGAGGAACATTGGGAAGAGGAGGCCGAATACGAAGGATAGCATTCATCATTCGCCTTCTTGAGATAACAACAAAAGCACAATTGTGAATAGACATTGATATTGTTAGACAATCCCATCACACCCATGATGGGATTGTCGGATGTAATGGTGCAAACCAACTATTAATTTGTCGAGGGTGAATAACGACATATTATTTAATTTTTTTTTGACGGCAAACATAGCAATGATTGAGTTAATTCTCTGGGAGGTGTCCTTGTATAGCTCCTGAGGGATTTATACGATCTACGCCACATCGCTCGACGGGATTGAATTTAGTCTTCTTGGAAGGCGCTGGGTGTCCCTCCGGGTGTGTATCTGGTGCAAAGAGTGGAAACGCTTCACCCATAGGAGGCATTGAAATCTGAGTAACGGAGATGATTCAATGGCTATTGGGTTTTGTCCTCACTGCAAACATAAAATCAAATTAGACGAAAAAGTTAAACTTGGAAAACAAGTAAGTTGCTGGTATTGTGGTGCGAAACTGAAGGTCGCAGCACCTCTTCAGGTGAAAATGCCGGCGAAGCGGAAGGTCACCAGGATCTGGAGAAGGCGTACACCTTGATTCATTAATGACGTGCGACGATGATAAATGCTCTATCGTGCGGTTGCAAACATTAAACGTTTTCGCATTAGCTAAATAATCAGCTACATGAGAAATGAATAATCGATTTGGAACAAGATGGAAATGAACCTCACAATCCTTTCTCTATTCAACAATTCTACACAATGAGGTATTCTTGTCAGTAGGTCCTCGACAGATAGCTCAATGATTTGAGGAAGGAGAATCATGCAAGCTGTAATCATTTCTGAAGATGCGGATGAGAAAGAAATTTTGAGTTTCATCCTCAGGAAAGCAGGTTTGGCCGTTGCAATAAGCTCGGACGCGAAAAGGGTTCTTGAGAGTTGGACAGACCACCCCGCAGATCTCATGATTATCGCAGTCCCAGAAGGTCAAGTTCCAGAGAAGCTGGTTGAAGAAGTACGAGCGATCGCTCAGGTCCCACTGCTAATGTTGGTCGAGTCTCTCACCGAAAAGACCTTTTGTAGATTGCTGCATCAAGGCGCTGATGCTGTTTTAAGACACCCGGTGTCCCCTCAAGAATTATCTGCTCAAGTCAGCGCCTTGATAAGGCGTTCGAACACCGTACCTGCCTTCGTGTTGCCAACACTTGAATTGGATAAAATCGCTTTGGATCCCTCCAACCGCACAGTGACGTTGGTTGGAGAAAATCCAAAGCGATTGACACGGCTTGAATTTCGGCTCCTGTACACCTTAATGACAAACAGAGGACAGGTAGTGCCAATGGACATCCTGGTTGAACGTGTTTGGGGCTACACAGGTGAAGGGAACGAGGATCTTGTACGCGGCTTGATAAGCCGCTTACGTCGCAAGATTGAAACGAATGGCGAAACTGATCGCTTCATCGAAACGATCCCCGGTGTTGGTTATCGGTTCACCATTGATACCTATTGATCATAAGTTCACCGCAAGGCGTCAATCAATTCTCATTCGTTAATAGAATCGAATGAGTGAGTATTGACAATCCCAATTTGTATTCCGGGTCTGCTTTCATTTCTCCACAAATTTGGTCGTCTCAGTAGAAGCTTGATACGATTTTGCGGCAATCTTTGTACACCATTTATAGCAAGCATCTTTAGATTCTCCATAACAGTTCACAACTCAGATGAAACCTTCATCTGGCGGTTAGTGGAGCAAGTGGCATGATAAAAAGCGCCTGTCCTGAATGTGATCATGAGGTTCAGATAGAAACAACGCCAAACTTAGGGGATCGTGTCATCTGCTTATCTTGTAAGACCGCTCTGGTTGTGATCCGGTTATCACCGGTTCAGCTGGATTGGGCCTTCATAGATCCCATCGAGGGCCCAGCTTCGAACCCTGAGGTCAAGCTCCTAGATATCAATATATGATATGGCAGACAAGATCCTTTACTTGACACCAAATGGCTTGGCGAATTTCGAGCATGAGCTGAATTATTAGCGAACCGCAAGGCGCAAGGATGTCGCGAATCGTATCCACGATGCATTGGAGGAGACGGGAGATCTGGATGACAACGCTGCGTACGTGGCGGCCAAATTGGAACAGTCGTTCGTAGAAGGACGCATCAAAGCAATTGAGAGGACACTCGAATGTGCGCTGGCAATCGAGGCAATCGGTCTCCCTGATGTCGCCCATATCGGAAGTAAGGTTGTCGTCCAAGAGGAAAATAGAGAGCCCGAAGATTTCATGATCGTAGGTTTTTCGGAGGCAAATTCAAGAGCGGGTTCGATCTCCTACGAAACTCCCCTTGGCAAGCGTTGCTGGAGCGACACGCAGGAGAAGAAATTCTCGTAAAAACCCCAGCAGGAATTCTTCGTTTTCGTATTCTCGGCGTCAGATAATGGCTGTATGTGATGCAAAGGAAAGGACCACGGGTCAAGATGAGTTAGGTGGATTTTGATATTAACTATTAGTCCAAGGAAAAATGAAGGGAAATGTCCATTTTTACGGATCACCTTTTGATCACTTTGGTTGCTTGGATCGGTAGCTTGGCGCTCGGGGGTGGAACTGGCTATTTCATGGCCCGTCTATTACGCCGATTGGTGAGCGCTTTGCCCAACGATCGCCGTACTGTTATTGCGTTGGTCCCATGGCGCACACTGCTCTTTCTGCTCATCTTGGTTGTGTGGTCTCCCTTTCTAGCCATTCGGCTAGGGATCGGAACCCCAACCGCTATCGTAATGGTTTGGCTCACGATCAGCCTAGTAGCGTGTTCTATGACGATGAGTGCGTTCCTCGACAATTGGTTTCCACAGACCCTCCGTGCACGTCTCTTGGGTGGGGCGCGGACCCTACTATTCTTTGCTTTATTTGCCACCCTGGGATCCGGATTGGTTGGTGGCGGTGGGGCGGGGTTTCTCCTTATGCAACAGGCGAATCTAATGGAGTATGGGAAACTACTTCAATCTATCTTGCTGCTCGGGGGCATGGCCTTGCTCTTGGATATGATCCTGGGTATTGTGGAATTTTGGTCAGTCTATCGCTAACCGACTATACATGATGCTGGCTAGCGATCAATCAACGCTAGCAAACACCTCGCCAGTAGCTAACCGAGAATGTGACATGAAACATTTGCCATGTTGTGTTCGTGCAACAGGACGGAACGCGCTTTGAAATGAATGCTTGCTGCGTCGGCGATCCGGCATCAACACCCCCGTTTGGCAGTTCGCATGCCCGGTCACCAAAATCGAGGGGCAATGGAAGGTGATGCGCGTGCCATTGTTCACGCCTTAGCATTTAGGACAGCTTTGGCTTGGATTCCCTCAAATCCCCTAAGGTCTCTCTAGCGGGTTGTCGGTGCCGACTGTTATGAGGGGATTGCGATAGGCTTTATCATGTGGTCGCACCCTTTAGGGTGCGCAGATGCGCAGGCTGAAGCCTGCGGCTACAGATAAATGCTGAGGGAGGTATTTTGCCATCTTAATCAAGGAGACAGTCATCCTGGGCCTGTCGAAGGATAACTGTCGTCTTTGGTAGGCATCATTTTCTTCGCGATATCGCACGAAACCCCAGGAATATCTCAGGAATAACCCACGAGGTTTTACCTTGAGCTATCCCTGAAATATGAATTCCCTCTCACGGAAACGCCACTTCCACCACGACCATGCGATGATCCGAGGCCAACGAATCCGATACCCAGGCGCGCAACGGGATCAGATCACGCAACCACACAAAATCAATGCGCACCTTTGGATTGACCGCCGGGCTGGTAGGTGGCGCCGGTGTGATATCTAAGGCGACAAAAGGGTCGACAAAATCGGCATCTTCAATGGCTTCCGTCACTGGGCTATTGGGTATCGCGTTGAAATCGCCACCGAAGGTCGCAGGAGAGTTTTCACCGATGAATTCCAACGCCTCGGTGATCTGGCGCTGCGTATCTTCATCACTCAGACCCATCCATATGCCATAGGCATGGAGGGGTTTCCCTCGAAGCTCAAGTTGTACACCGACGATTCCTGTCTGCTCCTGCAGGCTGGTCAAGAGCCGATAATCCATCGGAACCTCAGGACCACGATAAAGCACGGCGATGCCTGTCAAATGTTCGACCGCCGGCAGGTATGCCTCGTTCATGCGCAAACACCGTGCAAGATAGAGCGCATTATCGACAACGTAGCTTGTCATGCGTCCTGTATCGACCTCCTGCAAAGCAATCACGTCCACATTCGCCGCCTCGATCGCTTGCGCCATCTCCTCAAGCATGAAGTGCCAATCTTCGTCGTACCCATAGTGAATGTTGTACGTGGCAGCCCGCAGACTGCCACTTTCTGACAGTGGCGCAGCAGGCTGTGGCCAGACCACCAAGATCGAGAGGGCAATCGCTGCCAACGCGGCTAAACCGATCAGCGCCGAGTCACCAAGCGGCGAGGACATTTCTGAGCGTTGGATAACACGAATCAGTCCAATCCCTACGACCAATGCAGCGATCAGGTAGACCACCCAACCCAGTCCACGCATCACAGGTAAGACATAAGGATAGGTAAATGCGAAAGCGTTGAAGAAGTTTAAGATAAGCAGAAAGATCAAGCCGAGTGAAAACTTCAAACCGGTCAAGTGCCCCCTGGTGGTCTCACCGCTGAGAACGCAAAGCAGCGAGACGAGCGCGGTCGCTTGTGCAATGATCAGCACCAACCCGGATATGATACCTTCTGTAAAGTAGCCGAGGATCAACCCCAAGATCAAGATCGCCGCTAAAGTGATCCGCATACCTCGCCTCTCACCAATCTCCTTGATCTGGGATTGGACCTCCGGGATAACTGCGAGAAGGGTGACAGTCAACAAGAGCGGTGCAACAGCCGAGTAGGGGATATCGGTCCAACGAGCTACGCCGTTCGGCATCGCAAGCAAGGACGTTTCAAGAAACAAGAAAGCACCAAGAACGAAACCGTCTAACCATCCAATTCCACCGGTTGATTCACTCTCCTCATGAGCGCGGGTAAACCAAAAGGCCAACACAGACACAAGTACCGCCCAAATCAGTACAATTGGCAAGTATTCGGGGCGCAGACTCAAGTCGTAGGTGTACCCCGCGATCCGGAGTAATTGATCAAGGGCAAGCGCACTCACTAAGCCCGTGATGTATGAAGTGCGGTCCTTCCTCAATAAACCAACCTGGTACAGTCCGCCGAAGGCCAGCGTGATCAGTGCGCCCCAATACCGGACACTAGCGTCATTCACCGACAAGAAAACACGCGCCATCGCAGTGAGAAGGGCAAAACCAGCCAGCCAGTTACTTGATATTCTTTTTGGAGTCAAGCTCGGCGCCAACAAGACCCCGATCACCAATACATTACTCACCACCAACCAGGAATTCATGGGTCCCACAAAAATCTGATCGTAAATGATACCGAACATGACGGAAAAAATGACCCGCAGTCCATGTAGAAAGAAGAGCAACACCGAGATGACGACGAATGTGCTTAAGATCCTTGTACGGAGCATAGGTTCTCCTCATCTTGATCTAGGATATGGATGGATCCTTTCACCACGAAGGGTTTAACCTCCTATGGGGTACAAAGATGTATCTGTTTCTTTAGGGGTAGAAATCTTTTAGTTTCGCCACTGGCAAGGTAATGAGGCCTTCTTCTCCATCACCCACCTGACCCACCCGCTCAGGCTTGACTCCCACCAGATAAGCGGTGTAGGCGGTTACAAGAGCATCGAGTTGATCATGCTCATATAATCCTCCTAGCGGTATTTGGCCTGTCAGGAGATGGTGGCGGGTGATTTCTTCTAGAGCATGCATCGGGTTGGGAATGTCAAGACCTTCTAGATACAGCACAAGTTGTCGTTGCATTCTTCCTTCAAGGTTCCGCTTGAGAAATGGACGACGTTCAAGCAGCACGGCGAAAGAGGTATGTGGCTGGACCTCGATCATGGTATGCTGCTCCGTCTCCTCTTCAGCGATGTAGAACTTGAAACCCATGGATCGCAACCTTTCAAAGAGAGTGAATCCTATTTTCACCCAACCGGGAGCCGCCTTCTCAGTGCTCGGCGTGTTGTCCATTCGTAGATTACGCCGTCGAAGCTCATATTCACACACTCTCCAATTTCCCCACTTTCGACCACCCGGTTGTAGATTGAACTTACGACGGACTTCCTCCTGTCTTATCAAGCCCTTGTTAGGAGCCTGTGGCGCACCAACCCCAACCACCGCAGCTTCGAGCCCACTTATGAAGGCCAGGACGGTCTCCATGTCTCCTTTATCGAGCGCAAGGAGACGCAGATCTGCATCCAGTGCTGCGTAATACATTGGTCGCACTCCAGCCGTTGGATCGATCCCTACATAAACGGCTTCTGTAAACAACATAGCATCCTCCTTAGAGCGTCGTAGCGCGATGGTTGGTTGTTAGTGATGGCTTCGATGAACATTTCTTCAGCGTTTCAGCAAAAGCCTCCCACGCTGCAGTGTCCGTATGGTAGGGCGAGAGCCAAGGAAGTTCAGCAGCTTGGCGCAAAGAAGCACGCACCGAGCTCCCAGCGAAGAGTAGATAGGAGACAAATGCCCAACGTGTTCGGTGACGTCCGAGGCTGCTATGAAGCAGAACCCGTCGGCCCTCTGTCACGCACTCAAAAAGGAAACGACCTGCCACCAATCTTTCGCTAGAAGCGGCCTGATTCTCATCTGCTATATTTAGCCAGAGAAACACCTCAGGTGACGAGCCGGAAAACCTGGCAGCGCGTTCTGGTGCGAGATGCAAAATCCCAGTCACACCTGTTTGGTCGGCGAAAGCATCCCAATTTGAGGGAATGTGAGTCCCGCCGGCAGCATAAATGTTATCATGGACCCAGGTCAAACGACCTCCAATGGTTCAACCAAACTCGATGATAGATTGAAATCAGTATACATCGCCCTTTTGACGATGGCGAGAGGTATCGTTATACTTTGACAACATACCAGGTGCTTTGCACTATGGAGGTGTTTCCAGTGAAGAAGAAAAGTACCAATGTAAAACGCAAATCCTTTGTTCTTACCTATGCAACGATGTTCGACCCGCCAGAGGAGTTACACACGCGCTTCGAACGTCGTCTCGCCAGGGTAAAACGTGAGATGGGTCAGGAACACACGATGCTCATCGGAGGGGTGGAGGTGAGGTCCCGAACAAAATTCGAGGACCGATCGCCCATCAACACGGACTGGAGGTTGGGAACTTTCCAGCAAGGAGACGCCTCACATGCGGCGCACGCTTTGATTGCGGCCCGCAAGGCTTCCGCCTCATGGTCGCGCACGCCGTGGCGTCAACGCGTGCGACTTCTACGTAAAGCGGCCAGGCAGATCGATCAACGCATCTACGAGATCGCGGCTGTTCTCTCCTTGGAGGTTGGTAAAAACCGCATGGAAGCCTTAGCTGACATTGCGGAGACAGCTGCGTTAATCAGATATGCATGTGATCAAATGGAGGCCAACGACGGCTTTCATGTGCAGATGGGAGTCGACCCACTCAAGGGATACAGGTCGCGCAACGTATCGATCCTCCGGCCGTATGGTGTGTGGGTGGTCATCAGTCCCTTCAATTTCCCCGCTGCGTTGACCGGCGGCCCCGTCGGCGCTGCCCTCGTGGCAGGCAACACGGTCGTGATGAAACCCGCAACGGACTCTCCCTGGACCGTCCGCCTTTTAGCGGAGTGCCTCCGAGACGCAGGGCTGCCTGAGGGTGTGGTTAACTATGTAACCGGCCCTGGGAGGACCTTGGGCAAAGAACTGGTCAATAACCCCGAGGTCGATGGGATAACCTTTACCGGTTCGTATGAGGTCGGGATGAGAATTTATCGCACCATCACCCAAGGACCCTATCCTCGACCTACCATCCTCGAGATGGGCGGGAAGAACCCTTCCATCGTCTCCCGCCATGCCAACTTGGATCGAGCCGCCGCCGGGATTGTGCGCTCGGCCTTCGGGCTCCAAGGACAGAAGTGCTCCGCGAACTCACGGGTTTACATCGAGCGACCGGTGTACAAGAAATTGGTGGCGATGCTGGTGGACCAAGTAGAGAAGATCAAGGTCGGGGATCCCACCGATCGAGCTGTATTTATGGGGCCAGTCATCAACCAGGGTGCTTATGAGCAATTCAAGCAATTCACAAAGGAACTTTCTCGTGCGGGCACGATCCTCACTGGTGGCAACGTTCTTACCGAAGACGGCTACGGTAAAGGCTTCTTCTGCCAACCGACGCTGGTGGCAGATGTCCCTCTGAATCATCGCTTGTGGAAGCATGAGATGTTCCTCCCCATCACCATGGTCCACCCAGTAGGCAACCTGAAACAAGCCATGCAACTCGCCAACGATAGCTCATACGGTCTGACAGCGGGTTTTTATGGAACGCAGGAGGAAACGGCCTGGTTCTTCGACGAGATCGAAGCTGGCGTGACCTATGCCAACCGTCCTCAAGGTTCCACCACAGGCGCATGGCCAGGGTTTCAGCCCTTTGGCGGTTGGAAGGGCTCCGGTTCATCGGGAAAGAACGCCGGTGGCCATCACTATTTGCAGCTATACATGCACGAGCAAATTCAAGCCCTGATCCGATGATGTTTATGAGTCTACTGAAAAAAACGAGGGTCAATGGGGAAAAGGGGTATTTGTGGGGGTGTGGCAGGCACACAGACCCCCACATATAACGATCCCACCATCCCATGTAGGCTTTTTTCAGGGGAGTCAATTATTTGCTCGGAGGAGCAATTTCGGCTCCACTCGGTCTGAGGACCCACATTCTGTATGGCTTACCGTTTTGGTCTAGCGTTGATCCTGATCGGCTTGATTTCCCTCATGGTCTTCACGGTAACGTATATGAACCAAGAGGGTGATGCGCGCACGCTGTTGCTCGGGGCAAGTTTGTGCGCACTGGGCCTGATCATACGACGTCGTATAGCAAGACAGGAAAGGATCGAAGCCGGTCGGTTTCGAATGTTCCGCCAATTTCGTGAACGAAACCTTGAAGAAGAAGATTGACTACGTATCTAGCTGTCTTGGGTTTAGATTCCATCATGAAGGGAATATCAGCGAACGAGGTAAAGTCTAGATGCCCATTCTGCAGAGTTTCCCATCACGCAAGAGGCCAAGTGACAGAACGGTCCACCTTACCTGGCAAATGGAAAGTTGAATGCTAGAAGAAATCTACAACTATCTACTGCTCACAGAATCCATCGCCACCGCGGGTCAACCTACCAAGCAGCAGATTGCTGCGATCGCCGAGAGTGGTTATGAAGTGGTGATCAATCTGGGCCTGGCTGATGCAGAGTATGCCTTGGAGAATGAAGAAGCAGTGGTAAGGGCTCACGGAATGCAATACATCCATCTGCCGGTCGTCTGGGAGCGACCGACGAAATTTGATTTGGAACAGTTCTTTAAGGCTATGGAGGCCAACCAGAACAAGAAGGTGTTCATCCACTGCGCCGCGAACATGCGGGTTTCGGCCTTCATGGCCTTGTATCGGATACTGCGGTTGGGTTGGCCAGAGGATAAGGCGTTCGAGCAGGTCCAACGGATATGGATCCCCAATGACACGTGGCAAACGTTCATCGACGAGATCTTAAACCAGAACGACCCAGATCTGTAATCGTCCCTAAAACGCTCGGGGGATAAACTTAAGCTTCATTACATCTTGTTTCGCTCTCGAAGTTTGGTAGACTTGAGCAGATCTATGAATGTGTGCACGATCAAAGGTACCGTTGAGAAGTAGAGATTGGTATATGTGGGGGCACGGACGCAATCCCGCACCCCCAGATTACCGATCCTCTTTTCAAAGTCAACCTTTTTTCGGTGACATTAAATTTTATCAATGGAGGTGCCTGATGGCAGATGTTGTTGATTACAAGATTTTCGGCGACGATCTACAACTTGTCGAGATCGAACTTGATCCCGGCGAAGGGATTCGTGCTGAAGCTGGCACGATGACCTACATGGAAACCGATATCGAAATGCAAACCACCACCGGAGGGGGAATTTTCAGGGGACTCAAGCGTGCGATCACTGGCGAGAGCTTCTTCATCACGACCTTTCTTAACAACGGTCACGGGAAATCGCACGTCGCCTTTGCGGCCCCATATCCGGGAAAGATCATCCCCGTGGAGATGGCCGATTTCGGCGGGCGAATCTTGTGCCAGAAGGACTCCTTCCTCTGCGCTGCCCAAGGGATCGAGATCGAAGTCGCCTTGACCAAGCGAATTGGCGCGGGGATCTTCGGCGGAGAAGGGTTCATCCTCCAGCGATTGGAAGGTGAGGGGCGTGCCTTCATGCACGCCGGCGGCACCGTCATCGAAAAGGATTTAGCCACTGGGGAAACTTTGCGTGTTGACACCGGCTGTCTGGTAGCATTCTCGGCCGATGTGGACTACGACATCCAATTCATCGGTGGCTTCCAGAATGCCCTCTTCGGCGGGGAAGGCCTATTTTTAACTCGCATGACAGGGCCGGGTAAGGTCTATCTGCAAAGTCTCCCCTTCTCCCGAATCGCCGATCGTGTCTTGGCAGCGGCTAGGTTTCGACAAGTCGGCGAGAAGAAGGGGATCGCGGGTATCGGAGGCGACATTCTTGGCAACATCATAAGCGGAAACTAGCCCCAAGCAGGTTTATTCAAAAGGATGATCGATCCCTGGAATACCCACGAACTCCAAGTAGATTTCCAACCATGCTCTCGGTTAAGTTATAACGTTTTCATGCTGTCGAGACAGGTGTCTATGGATTGCTTTTGGTGATCCTGACCACGATGCATCGAACTTGGGGCACGATCAGATGGCAGGTTTGACGGAAAAAGCTGGCGGTGCTCAACCACCGGACAGCGATCTCATCGATCAGGCGCACCGTGCCTGGCAAGAAAGTATGCTGCGCCAGATAGATCGGCTGCGGAAATCAATCCAGGCATCGACACCGGAGGTCATCGCTGACCGCTGTGGAGGCTCCTATGATGGAAGCCACCTGGGATTGACATTCTGGGGTGATAGGGTCACCCTTTCCTGGCCTGATCTGAAAGCCTGCTGCCTGCCCGACGGTTCGCCTCGTTCAACTTTCGATTCCGCCATGCTTCTTTATTACCTAGTGACCGCTGATGGCGCGCCCATGGCCGATCGGTGGATCAGCTTTCGTGAACTACCGAATGGCGCCTTCTACCACCAAGCATTTCAAGGTTACAGCGGAAATGTGATCGCCCGCACTTTCAGCGGCGATGTGGAAGCTTACGATCGCGCGGCGCGGGAGTTAAAGGGCACAGTTCTAACCGCTCTGGCACCTTTAGCTTTCGCTTTCCAACCCCTTCCGCGCGTCCGCATAGCGTGTGTGCTATGGCCCGGGGATGATGAATTTCCCACCCGGGCCTCAGTGCTCTTCGATGCTGCTGCCAGTCACTATATGCCTACGGATGGTCTTGCCCTGCTTGGTGCAGGTTTGGCAAGACGATTGATAAGGTCTGCGCATCCAACCAAATCGTAAGCAGGATTAAGAGCCGCGAAAGGACTCCCGCAGCAAACCCGAAAATCGGTCCTGGGGCACTCACGCCGCGTCCCCTAAAGTTGTCTCGCGGTTTAACATAGATCAGGATCAGCCTCTGGGGTAAACAGCAATACAGGAATCATTTGGGCACGAAGGTATTCACTCGTGCCCATCTAAATTCAAACCTCGAACCTCACGATCACTCGTCGTCAGAGGTTTCACCCAAAAGACCTGTTCCCAGCATAGAATCCGCCACGTCATAGGCTTCGCGCACTTGCGACATATAGCGCACATTTGAATGGCGTAAGCGATTGCTCAAGGAGTGCGCTAATCGATGCCATAACTGAGAAGCTAATTCCGGAGACTTGGACATCAACTCAAATAAGGCCTTACGGTCGATCGTGACCACCTCAGTCGGCTCAGAGGCGGTGACCGTAGCCGAGTGAGGGGCATCGATGACCATCGACACCTCCCCAAGCATCTCTCCCTCACCCATTTCTGCCAACTCCATCTCTTCCTCAGAGTCGTCGCTTAACGTGATGCGCACCGTTCCTTTGGTGATGAAGTAAAGTTTATGATCTTCAGAACCTTTTCTTAGCAGAATCTCGTCTCTTGAGAAAAATTCCCGCCAACTGATAGATCGCAGCATCTCGATATATTCAGGCGCCAAACCCTTGAAGAAAGGAACTCCCTCCAATGTTGAAGCGCGCATCGCTTTGGTGGTGCTCTCAAACTCAGCGCGCCGGGCCTCTTCCAACCGTCTCTCTTCTTCGTAATAGATTTGACCCCGCTGAAGGATGTCATAGAAAACTTCACGCAGCTCAAGCGAGGTGAACTTACGTAATGAACGCCAGCGGCGTTGAAAGGTCAGATACGTCTCAAAGGGATTATCTTTGGGTATCGCCTTTGTATTTGCCAGCCAGATGTTGCGAATGGTTTCCTTGGTGTCCTCAATTCTGTCATTGGCGAGATAGTCGAGAGCGAGAATGAGGTTAGACTTGAGGATCTTGTCGTCAAGGGTCTCCCTAAGAAACTCTCCCGGATAGGGGTCAAAGTCCTGTGCATCAAGGATCGTCATGTTTACTTGTGGCGTTTGACCGTTTATCTTTGCTCTTTCGTGAAGCAAACGGAAAATATCCTCACGGAAGCGCTGCCAGGTAGGATGGGTCTTGGGAGGAGGTCGATGCTGGACGTAAAGTTGATTGTCGAGGAAGAATTTAAATCCAAACATGCGGGCGTTGATCACATAGTCAATGTCCTCGCCGCGTGTGATGTTGGGATCGAAGGGAACGCTTCGAAAGAGCGAACGATGGATGACCATACAGCCACCAAAAGCGAAGGGTGTTAATTTGAGGCGCGGTTCCCCGGGGATGACCTGATCGAAAGCCTCCCTCTTACTACCAAAACGATCCCAGTAGGTCATCCAATGGATCTCTTCCGGCACGTCATCATAATATGAGCCCATGCTATTAACGTAGTAGCCCGCGACGCCATCGATGGTCTGCCCCATGAAACGGCTACCGATAAATTCACGTGCTTTCTTCATAAACTGAGGGTCATCAATCAACTCGTCATCGTCGATGAGCACGGCAACTTCTGCGCCCAATACGTAGGGTACGAAGAGGCACATGTTTCTGATGTTGGCATAGCCTGATAGCGAGAGGACATCGACCAAATCCTCCCTACCTGCGGTCGCTAATGCTTGACGAATAGCATGAAGATGAGAGTGTGAGACAACATAGGTTTCGATCGGAGGCTTAGCGGTACGTACCATCTCGGTGACGCGCTGCTCTACGGCTTGTTCAATATCGGTCGCGGTCGAACACGCCAAAACGACGAGGTAAAAATTCTTATCTTCCAGAACATTTAACGATTCCAACGTCCTGGGAAGCGTGCCCTCTTGGTCGAGTGGGGTAGGATGATCGTAGATGATGTCACCAGGTTTCCAGCCAGTCTGTGAATCACGTGCCCAGTAGGTTGGAATGACCATTATGGTCTTCATAGAGTGTTACGGCGAAGGGACCGCTGTCATGACACAGCGGAATCCAACCGTTTCCTCCTTTCCACACACAGTGTTGATCTTCAGATCAATCATTTAGAACAATACACTTGTGCGTTCAATATTCAATAGCAAGTGTTCTACACCATGGCTGTCGAGGCGGCAAGTTACTCTGAACATATAGACACTACGGGATTCTCGTTCACCTGATCAAGCAGCCAACGACGGTCTGTCAATCAACTCATCATCCGTTTCATCCGGAAGTTTATCAGGCGTCAATATGCTGATGAATTTAACCCAACCATCCACCAATCGTCGGTAGCGCGCAATTGATTCAGGAAGCACTGACATTGAGGCTTCCATCGCAGCAGGCAGCTTCTCAAATTGTGGATCCTCGAAAAAACTTGCTGCTTTGGCAGCACCTACAGATAAACCTCCAGCCTGACGCTTCATCTCCTCTTCGAAATGATCTTTTTTCTGGCTCATTTTCGCGCGAAACCAGGTCAGGAAAGGATTTCGGCCAATCCACCCTAAACATGCCCAATAAAAACGATCCCGCACATCTTTCTTTAAGATATCTGGCTTGCCAGGGAAATCGATGTACGTGTCGTGAAAAATCCTCAGATCTACGTCCAGCAATTGTCCCCCGTTCCTGGCCAATGCCTGACCAAGCAAGGTATCCTCGCCACGTCCCATTACGCAGTGATTTTCAAATTCATAAACGGTGGAGAAAAATGGAGCTAAATTCCATGGTTGATTCAGATCGAGACCAAGATTCCCACCAAGGAGTTTTTCTGTGGGTACGGGAGGAGCTGGTGTCTGTGAACCAAGTTTCAAGCAGCCATGGATATCCCACTCGGCCATGTAACCTAGAGAATGCCCTTTGCCCAGACCGATCAACAGTTCACGCAAACCATCAAAGGCAATTGGTGGGATGATGTAATAACCAGAATAGTCGCTCGTTGTGGCCAAAACATTGGGTCGAGTGAGATAAGTCAGGTGGGTTCCTACAAAATCGACCTCCTGCCAAAAGGGTTGCCCATCCTTTAAATCGGTTAACACCGAGGGTTTAACATCGGAATCAAAGAAGAGGAGATAATCTACCCCCTTGAGTAAGGCCTCGAAAAGGATCGCATTTCTATAAGCACCATAGGGTACCTCGTGATAACAGG
>DUEW01000035.1 GCA_011174845.1 Anaerolineae bacterium
CAGCTGACGCGAAAGCACGATATCCCTCTCCTGAACGGCCACTTCCCGCTGAGCTTCTGCCACCGCTTGTGCCGTGGCTCGAACCAGTGATTCCGATACCGCTTCTGCCTCCGCTGTGCCGCGGATCTCGGCTTCAGCCATTGCCACCGCTGCTGCTGTAGTCCGGACGTTCTCCTCCCTAACGGCAACATTCCGCTGCCACCAAGCCACAAGCCCGAGGGCAACCACCACCCCGAATACCCCAAGCACAGCCCCCAACACTGTGCGCTGCTGGCGGGCTGTTTGCTGGCGGCTGGTTAGAATGTACTGGGTGTGTAATGGCGTCGGTTCGGGCTTCTTCTCCGGGGCTTTCAAGAGCCACAACTCCGCCTCCTGTAGGTCCCTTCCCCGCAACAGCGCTCCCGCCTCGCCCCCTCCCCGCTCCCAATCCAGGGCACGGTTTAAAATGCGGGTATGCTCTTGAACCCATTCGTAGTCGGTGTGGATGGCTTCGATTAGGTCGTTGATAGCCTGTTTGAAAGGGTCATCATCACGGAAGAAGATCCAATTGAGAGATGCTAATGCTGATGGAACGACGCCGGGGTCGATATCGTTGATGACAATAGGTACCACGCGCTTGTTGTGCTTGACAGCATGCTCAATCTCTAGCTTGCAGATCTCAGAAGTCACCGACGTTTCGCTGATGATGAAGACAAACGTCTCACTCTTCTCGATGGCTTCGTAGACCTCCGCCAACCAATCGACGCTAGGAGGGATGTCTTGCCAATCGATCCATGTCTCCAATCTGTTCTCGACTAGCGAAGCGTGGAGAATTCGAGCAAAAGCAATGTCTTTACGAGAATAGGAGATGAAGACGTCTGTCATCGTGGCTTCGAGGGTCTTACGACCGGCTGCATTTTGTCACCGATACGTCTAATAAGTGAGTCCGATGCCTGTTCGTAGGAATTGAAGAACTGGATGTTTGCCTACGCGTTGAGATCGATTAAGAACATCAAACCGATCCGGTAGAGACGGGCTCAGACCTCCAAATTCTAGTTGAGTTGTTGGGTTTTGAAAACCGACTCTAAGCCAGATGCATGGTTGCCAGACACAAGAACGATCAACCTCACCGATACGGCTTCTCATCCCACCATCGAGGTCATTGTATGCCCTCGGAGAATTTAGGATATATCCTGACCTCAACTAAGATCATCATTCCTCGTCTGAGGACAATATCACTGACTGCATGCTTAAGGCCGCCAGTTGCATTCCAATGGATCTGGGAAGATGATCTGTTTTCGCAGAACACTTTGTCGAGTTGCGACCTTTTTGGAACGGGTATCGCGAACGATCAGTGTGTTGGCTGCTGAACTCATCCGCTGGGATAAAGTGGGCATGCTAGGTAGATGGCGTCTAGGGTATAGGAAGACAAAGAGATTTATCTTCCGAGTATTAATGAGTGCACTGAAAAAACCACCAGCGAGGAGCAGGGAGGGGTATATGTGGGGGTGTGGGCGCAGCCCACACCCCCACATATACCGTTCCTCCTCTCACAGCTGACCTTTCTTCAGTGGATACATTAATAAATCCTGAAACTCTACTTCAGCACGCAGGTGGGCACCTCCGACCAATCAACGCTCATGGTCGGTTTGATTCTTATCAAGTGGCGTATATTCATGTGGGCTTCCTCAGCCTTATTAAGTCCGACCACGATCCTTCAGTTCTCGTAAGAGAATAAGCAGTATTCGATCACGTACTACGTTATATATACAACTCCAATTGTTCTTCTCAGTTGACCACCTGATAACCCATGGACGCGTAAAGTCGTACTGCCAGGAAGTTGCTCTCTCACTTCCAACTCATACAGCGAGCCTTCTCTCCCTCGCACATCAAAGGTCTTAGGCGGGATGATCTGCTTCCCTCTATTCTTACGCAGATTTCGGACCAGCCCCCTCGCAGTGGTAAAGCGGGTTCAACATGCAGCTTATGAGTATATAATGGATCAAGCGTCCGAATGAGAGACTCTCTTCGCTAATCCCGTTTTCGTCCTAAATATTCTGAGGATTTACACACGTGGTTCATAGAGCTATGCCTCGATGGTTCATTTGCCTGCTCATCTGTTTGTGCTATCTACTCGATAACTCCATCGTACAGGCTGAGGGTGATCCAGCAAACCAGATCATTCGACTCGTCAACGAGCTAAGAGCCTCATACGGCCCGCCTGCTTATGAAGTAGATAATATTCTGATGAGTGTTGCCCAAGCTCAAGCCAATTGGAGCGCTGCCAATGACCATATTGGGCATGACGGACCGGGTGGTAGTTCGCCCAACGACCGGGCACAAGCGGCAGGTTATGGCGGTGGCTCAAGGTCGTTTGCTACCGAAAATGTCGCGTACGGAACAGCAAGTATTAACACCCCGGAATTTGTCGTGAACATGTGGCAGGGTGATTGGGGACATCTTAACGCTATGATCTCACCCGACTACGAGCACATCGGTGTTGGTTTTGCAGAAGCGAACGGTTACTCATGGTACGTCATGATGGTGGGTTGGGTGGCGGATGATTCGTACTCAGGCAATACGAATTTGCAGGAAACCCCCGAAGTATCTATGCCGTATGTCCCATTCATATTGAGCGAGCCGGATGAGAATGGAGCCATCTACCATGAGGTGCAACCTGGTCAGACTGCCTGGACGATTGCAGCTTACTACGAAGTCGATTTGGTTGAGTTATTAGCCCTAAACCATTTGACAGAGAATTCCATCCTACACCCAGGAGATGTGCTTCTGGTTTGCCCACCCGAATCTCCCACAAGTACGCCCCCATCCCATCTGGTATCAGAAGTTGCTCTCCCATCACCAACGGTACCGGCTCAGATTTACGGAGTTTCTCCTCCTGCAACGATTTCCGTGGTTTCACAGAATTCGCAACGATCATCGGTGATTCCCCTATTACTGATCTTAGGTGGGGGAATTACTACATTGGCAGGCTTCGCACTGGCAAGGATTTCCCGTGCACGCGCCCATATGTAGCGCAAGAGGGCGGAATAATATTCCCTAGAATCAACGAACAAGTGTAAAAACGGAATGATTGAAAAACGTGCGCCCTTCCCCGGTCTTTGATGGGTTCATAACCTCCAAGACTTAGGATCCGACCCTCTATCGATCCCCTAAAGAAAAAAAGCGCCTTTTCAGACGCTTCGTTCTCAGGCAACGGGACTCAGAGGAACGGAAGATGTTATCTGTGACCTCGCAACAACGAGCTCTCAGACTTCATCACACAAAAGGGTTTTAAGTTTCAAATTCAGCAGCAGCGCCTCGCGAAAAGGATGTTATGGAAATCCAATAGATATCATCCTTGATCATGTATGTGCTGACATCATCAGAGTTACACTGCTCATCCACTCAATCGGTAGAGAGCGGAAAACCAATCCGAGGTTTCCGCCAGTTCAAGTTTTTCGTACTAGCGATCAAACTGCCGAAGTAGATTATCGCTCCGAAGATGTAAGGAGAGGCTGAACCAGCGACATCGAAAAGTAATCCTCCAGTGAATGGTCCAACGATCCGTCCCAAAGCCGCGTAACGATTTTGCTCACCTTGGATTAACCCTTGTTCGTGAGCAGATGTGCGTTTTGAGAACAGTGTGGACATCGCCGGCCTCATACCAGAAGTAAAAAACGCCATCGTTCCCATGATCCATAATAGCCCGGCTAGATTCTGAGCGATCAAGAGAAAGACATAGCTGGTGGCGCTGAAGATCAAACCAAGCACAATCAAGGAATCCTCTCCAAAGCGTTTGATCATGGGACCGACGATGAAGCCTTGCGCCAAAACCATTGCTGCTCCAGCCACGGTCCAAGCAAGACCCACCTCGCGTCCACCAAACCCTAGCCTGGCCTTAAGAAAGAGCGCAAATGTACTTTCTAGATTGGCCGAAGCAAAGTTGATGGTGAATGTCAGGATCAGTAAAAATCCAAGTGGCTTTGCCAACTGACTTCGACGATCGGGATTCTTGAGCTTTATAACCTGACTGCGTATCTGCTTGTTCCGTGAGTCGTCAACATGTGACTCGGGAAGAAACAAAATAGCAGCAACTGCGATTAAAAGCGTTATGCCAGTTGCTACGAAGAAAGGAAGGTCGATGCTTACCTCAGCCAGATAACCGCCAATTATTGGACCGAGAACGATGCCCAGTCCGGTGGATGTTCCCATGAGTGCCATTCCATCACCGCGCTCGCTTTCGTCAGTCACATCAGCCATATACGCCATCGAAGCAGGGACAGCAGCACATGACAAGCCTCCACCTAAAAGACGAGCGATGAATAACAACAGCAAGTTATTCGCCAGGCCAAAGAGCAGGAAGGTGAAAGCAAATCCTAACAAACCCCAAAGGATGACGGGGCGCCGACCAGAACGATCTGAGAACCTTCCCCAAAATGGTGAGAGCAGGAACTGTGTCACCGAATAACTCGCGAAGAGCAAGCCCAATTGTGTTCCGTTTGCCCCCATACTTTCAGCGTAGAAAGGCAGTACTGGCATGATGAGTCCATAGCCAATCATGATGACCAGATTGATACTGCACAACACGATGACAGCAGGCCGCCTGAGAATGCGTCCAAGCATAGTCACTCCTACATAGAAGTCCGCAGCCGGGACCTCCCTCCCATGCTGCAGGACAGGGTGTTCGATAACTATCAAATGAATGTCCCAGGGTAAGTAATCCTTGGGACACCCTCATAGACTCACTTACGAGGCTATATACTTGGCTGGGCTCAGGATAACGCTAGGCGAGACAGTTGCCCTTTGCTTGGGCTTCTAACGTACGTGCTAATAGAGACGATCCTCCACACGAATGGCAGGATGATCCCATCAAGAGCTTGGAAGTCAATGTCTATACAGATACGTGGTGTGGTATAACGCCCAGCACACATGGCTGTTCTTGCTCAAGAAATTTACTTCGACCTAAATTTATGCCCTCCTTAGGCGGATTGCAGAGAGAATCCCGTAGACGATAAGGCCCAACAGGATCGTGGCGAGATCAAAGACCAGGAGCATGCCTAATGGCGAAAGAATGTTGATTGGGAGAAGTGGAGACCACCCACGGTAATACTTAAATAGAAAGCGGATGAAAAGACTCGATCTCAAGACATCGACGAGGATTACAGTAATGAGGCTGAGGCCAATCCCCACGAGCCAACTCAACAACCATCGTGGGACAGGCAGTCGCCGCACTCTGGATCGAAGAACTCTGACCAGTGGGAAGATCAGCAGGAAAAGCCCCGATAGGACCAGTACGAGGCAAGCCACGATGAATTGCCACCCCATCCCAGGTATTCCCTGAGCTAAGAAAGAAGGATTCATATGATACATTTCGCCACCTCACTCGCTTGTTGGCACATGTCCTTGGGTTATCCTTACCACTTGCTTAGATGACCCGCTCATAGTGTTGCATAGTACCGGATTGTAGATGGTACATCTCCGCCAATTGGCGGAGCCAGCGCTTCCGAGTCTCCTTCTCTCATCGCTTTCCCCCAGCACAATTGCAGGATTTCTCTCCATTGAAAGCATTTACTGCTAAGCTAAGCAAATCGCCTGCATCGGTCAACTAGAAGGCGCCCGCGAATTGCCGGAGAAAGTCGACCGCTTTCTCTTGGATCAGGCTGGGCTCAAGACCTGCCATTTTGCAGGCGAGCAAGATATTGACCGTATGTTCAACCATTAGAGTCGCGTCTGCGGCCTTTCGTAAATCCTTCCCCGTTGTGATCAATCCGTGGTTACGAAGGAAAGCGCCATTTGCTTTATCGAATTTGTCCAGTACTGCCTTGGCAAGTTCCTTCGTGCCCCCGAGATACCATTCGATCACAGGGTAGTCCATAAGAAAGATGGCTTCCGTGCTGAATGGCAACATATCCATGTCACACATGCCAAAGATTGTCGCCATGGGCGCGTGTGAGTGGACTACCGCGTTGATCTGAGGACGCAAGCGGAATATTCCACCGTGGTACACGGATTCCACTGAGGGTTTGTAATCACCATCTATCTTCTTGCCATCGAAGTCAATGAGGCACATCTGCTCGGGTTCGAGAGCACCTTTATAGATCTGACTCGGTGTGATCCAAGCGGCATCCTCATGCTCAACACTTCGGACGCTAATGTTGCCACCTGTGGCAGTTATAACTTTCGCGTAATATAGCTCTGTTGTGATATCACATAGCTGCTGTTTCAATTCATGATCTTTCACTTTGTGAACTCCTTTACCTACTCTAGGTTTATCGTTAATTTCAGGTCCTGTTTATCTCATTCCAGGTAGGTAAGCAAATTTCATGGATTTATGATCTTGAGAATCTTGGCCATGATCAACGGGAGGCACAAGATCCAAGCATTGGACCAAAGTGCCCACAAGCCTGAGCCGTTTAGCATAGCGTTCCGCAGTATCCCTTCGGGACCGCGCAAGAAGTTCTCTCTCGGGACGACAAAACGGAATCGCTTCTAACCAGAATTCCCCTTGAACTGGTGTCAAAGTGTGATGATTCTCAGCAGAACGCGAGAGACCTGGTCCTCTTCAACAGCTTCGATTCTTCCCTCCCTTTAACACGCATATCGATTTAGATAATGTGAACACCGATTCAGTTGCTACAATCCCGTATTCAGCCATTGGTATTGGCTTGCGGCATGGCATGCCAATATCATCCACATTGAATCGCCGCACATGCATCTTTCCCATTGTTCGGGCACAAGCAAGTGCGAAGATGTCCTAGAATCCAAGAAGACAAACCATACCATCTTGGAACCGCAGTGCAAGTTGCACCTAACGCGTGTGTTGACTCTCTACCACGGGAGCAAGCCCATCCAGTTCATATTGATGTCTGGAAGGCACATGACTGGTTCGCGGCCAAATCGCCTCAAGCACGTGTGAGCTTACCACGCAACAAGACGCAGCTGCCCTTCCGAGAGTGTTACCCGACGCCTTAGGCTTTGGCATCCCGATAGATCTGATTCATATCGTCCTGCAGCGCTTGCAAACCCATGGCTGCACTCATATCTCCTGAGAAAGAAAGAGCGCCCGACATTGCGGCCGATGCACCATCAATTTCTCCGGTCATCATGCCGTCAAAGGTCTCGCTATCGGTCTCCAGAAAAACCATTGATGGTGGAGAGGCCTCTCCGATCCCTCCGGTGACAACCCCATCCATGAATTCTGTATGGAAATGCAAATCAAGATCGACGATCTCGTACCCGATGCTGACTTTGATTCCCTTACACCTGTTGGCAAGAGCCTCACTCTTCTCGATTCCGGCYAAGAATCGCTCGACAACTGCTTGCATCTGCTCCTTGGTTTCATAGCCTGCCATGNGTYTATGCTCCTTTCATGARATTGAGCCAAAYTATCAAGCTCTCGGTAATAGTGATTGCTTCTCTCGTSATCGWCATCATTAGWTAGAAATCAACTCAGTCAATCCCARTTCGGCCAAYTTYGCCTTTGTTGGAATACCTTYYGRGTCCCAACCCATCATCCCATAATATARATCRATYGCRTCTCGYAGGGATTCTGSGYYCACGACYTTCCCCATTTTGGGACCGATATCGATCGTTTGAAACATGCGATCTGGCAACCAATCATCGGCTCTATCTATCCCATGGGTAATATTGAACAACCGCGCCATGGTTATACCTCGCTCACCTACTTTCATCATTTCCCATTCGCTCACATCCCAGCCTGTTACTGCCCGCACTATCTCTGTTAACTTGGTGAGGGTGAGCGGGGTTGTCGGGGACGCCACGAACTGGCAGAGCAGGAGGGAATTATACAAGCTCCGTTCGAGGTGAAGATATGTGTACAATCGGACTTTCTCTGGACCGAGACTGTCCTGCGCAACGGGCTCCAAGATACCAAGCGGTGCAGCGTTATCGAGGAAAACGCCCTTCTTGGCGTACATGTCGTCAAAAGGAGATGTGTTATGATCTGCACCTGTGGGGCACACTGAAAACGCCAAGGCTTGGCTGAGCTTCCCTCTCGGATCATGCATTGGAAATTCTTGACCTTTGACATGTAACGCAAATTGATCCGCACCATGCCCGATCACCTGTGCTGCCCGCTTCGCTCCCTCTGCAAGGAGATCGCCCAAGCCACGGCGGTAGGCGATATCCTCGATCAAGGTCAGCATGGCTGTGGCATTCCCGAATGTAAGCTCGAGACCACCCGTATCCTCCTTCGTGAGCAGACTTGCCTCGAAGCATTCCATGGCGAAAGCAATGCTAGCACCGAGGGAGATCGAGTCTAGACCAAAGCTATTGGCGAGGGCGTTTGCGCGCACGATGGCTGCCAAATCAGAAACTCCACAGAGCGAACCTAGGGCTGCCAAGGTTTCATACTCCGGTCCACCTAGCGCGGGAACTACCCTTTTATCCGCCTCATCCTTACACAATGGCTTACAACGAAGCACACAGCCATAGCAGGTGCCATGTCCTTCAAGGAATATTTTCTCAAGAGCTTCACTGCCAATTTCGGAGGCATGGGTAAAGGTCATCTGTTGGAAATTGCGCGTGGGAAGCCCTCCCATCACATTCTGATATTCAAGACCAGAAGCCGTCCCGTGCTCCCGGAAATATTTGCCATAGAAAGACTCCAGCAGATATTTGTTGTGCCAATCACGGAGCTCCCCAAATAATTCGGGGTTTGCAATCCTCGGAGTTGCAGAACCACGTACGGCGATCGCCTTGAGCTTCTTTGAACCCATGACCGCGCCCATCCCGGATCGACCATTCACATGATGCAACTCATTTACGATATGGGCATAGCGCACAAGATTTTCGCCAGCCGGGCCAATCTGAGCAATACGCACCTTCCCGAGTTCGTCGCGTATCTCGGCGTAGCATTCTTCATTCGTCATGCCCCAAAGTTTCTGGGCGTCCCTGATTTCTACCTCACCATCATGAATCCAGAGGAAAACCGGTGTGTCTGCTTGGTTTTCAATGATGATGGCGTTGAAACCGGCAGCAACCAGTTCCGGCCCCCACCATCCACTGGCTTCAGCTTCTCCATAGCCCCCGGTAAGCGGAGATTTTGCCAATGTACTAAAGCGGGAAGCCCCAGATAGCTTGCTTTGGGTGAGTATCCCAGGAGCAAAGATCAGCTTATTTTCGGGACCCAACGGATCTGCATCAGGCGGCACTTCTTGAAGCAGGTGGTAGGCTCCAAAGGCTCGACCTCCCGGGAATTTGCGTACCCAATCACTTGACCTTTCTTCGATCGAGTAATCACGCGCTTTGAGATCGACCCGCAGCGTTTTCCAAGTCCAATCCTTGTCCATGAGCTTATTTCTTCCTGAATTTAAAACTCTCAAGAACTTCCGGATTTACAATATGGAGGGGTTTTTCACCGTTGATCAATCGTAGGATGTCAGGTACAACGATTTGAGTTTGATGGGTTGTAATCTCATGCGTAGCCCCTCCGATATGAGGCAGTAAAACAACATTATCGAGGCTCAGAAACGGATGATCAACAGGAAGGGGTTCTTTGTCGAAGACATCAAATCCAGCGCCGGCGATCTTCTTCTGACGTAAAGCTTCATATAAAGCCGCTTCATCGGTCAACGCGGATCGCGCAGTGTTGATGAAATAGGTTGTCGGTTTCATAAGGCTTATCTCACGGGCGCCGATCATGCCCCGGCTCTCGTCTGTGACCATCACATGAAGGGTCACATAATCCGATTCCCGCATCAGGGTGTCCAAATCAACTTTCTTTACTCCGTAATCGGCCATAGCATCCTCGGAGATGTACGGGTCGAAGGCGATCAGCTTGCTGCCGAATGGTTGAAGTCGAGCTGCGACTTTGCGTCCAATAGCACCCAGCCCCACGATCCCCACCGTCTTCTCCCACATCTCGGAACCTCGGAGGGCAAAATAGACGCGAGCCAAAGCAGACATATCAGAACCTCGATCAGGATCGCGTAGTAAGGCAGCAGTCTGCATAATGTTACGTCCGAGGATCAACATCAGAGCTAGGGCCAGATCAGCTACGGCATCGGCATTACGACCGGGCGCATGAATGACCGGGATACCTTTCCTCGTCGCCGCGAGAATGTCAATATTGACAGGATTTCCACGGCAGGAGGCAATGATCTGTAGGGTATCCAACACTTCAATCTGGGCTTCCTTGAGGTTATCGGCTTCGGTGATGAACACATCGACTCCCTCAAGGGCGCGCACCAAGCGGCTTCCACCCAACATCTGGCGTGTTTCAAATAACGGCTGGTACCGCACCTCACCATACTTTCTCAAATCGGCAAGCCCTTCTTCGTCTAATGATGCGGTTACTAAGGCAATCACAACGTTTCTCCTTTTCTGTACATCTAAAAGCTGGAAGACAAGCTTTCCAATTCAGTGCGGGTCTTGCACCAACGTTTATAGAATGTTTTATATTGCCGACTCAAGCGCTCGTCAGGCTGGATTTCCTTCCTCACCTTGGCTAGAGCTTCCACCCCCTCGGCAAAATCAGCGTATGTGCCCGAGCCAACACCTGCACAGATTGCTGCTCCTAATCCGGATCCCTCCGCTAGGCGAGGGACAATGAGCGGAGTTCCCATCACATTTGCGAGTATATCTAGATAGACATCGGCGTTCGTCAATCCCCCGCAGACTCTAAGCTTTTCGATTTTCCGTCCCGATAGCTTTTCGACCTGTTCCGCATTCCCCTTCACAGCGTATGCCAAGCTCTCCAAAATGGCGCGCGTGAGAAGTTTCTTGTTCGAGCCCGTAGTATCAGAAAGTGGTGTCGTGCCAAAATAGACAACGTTCTTCGGCATACCCACAGATTTGGCATCCATAAACATTACACCGATAAACGACAGGACGCCTCCGGCACCAGGGGGAGCCAGGGCTGCTTCCGCATTCATGAGGTTGTACACATCCTCGCCAGATGCTTTGGCTTTCACCCACTCAACTTCACAATACGAATCCCGGTACCATTGGTATACTCCACCCGAATACCCTGCATTACTTTCGAGTACAAATGAACCTGGAATGACATGAGCTCCAGCCCAGAGGCGAAAATCAGGATCGATAATGGGCTCATTCGTGACCATCTGCACTGGTGTCGTCGTCCCCGATATGGCTGCAATGTCGTTCTCCCATATGGCCCCACAACCGAGCAATCCACATTGCGTGTCAGCGCCTCCCATCACGACGGGCGTTCCTGCCACAAGACCGGTTTCGGAAGCAATCTCCTCACTGACAACCCCGACCTGCGTTCCAGAGCTAAGGATCTTAGGGAAGATTTCCCGCGGTAGTCCAAGATTGTCGATCAGGTCAAACATCCAATCACCGGTTTTAAGATCGTAGAGGCACGTTTCGCTAGCATTGCTTGGTTCAGAGGCATACTCCCCGCAAAGGCGGAATAGCACCCAATCATTGATCATGAGCAGATGAGCGATCTTCTCATAGACACCAGGGGCGTTATTCTTGTGCCAGAGCAGACGCGCTGGTGCAAATATGGGGGTTGGGAAATGACCGGTTCGTTGGTAGATCTCTTCACCATGTTCGGAGGCGAGCTGCATTCCTTCCAATACTGCTCGGTAATCACGGTTGGGACCAGCGTATACCTCCTTCCCATCCGCATCGCAGAAGACACACCCCTCGCGTTGACTCGTCGAACTCACCCCTACGACCTGCTCCCCTTTGATGCCTCCTTTGGCTAGCGCCTCTTGGATCGCAGCCACTAAGATTTCCCAGAAGGCGTCCGGATTGAAGTTGCTTCCCATAGGGCCTGTGCCAGAGGGCTGTGTATAGGACCATTCACGATAAGCAGAGAAAGATTGTTCGCCATCCGTGCTTATGAGGAAGCAGCGTCCTGCTCCGCCTCCTGCGTCTAAAGCCATTAAGTATTGGTTGCTCATAGGACCCTCCTTGTTTGGAAGGTTGGTCAAAGGTGCCGCTCATTTCATTTCAGAACACTTAGCACCTTATGGGGATATATCGCTGACCATTGACGTTCTAATAAAATTTGGCTGAATATTTCGAGCGTAGATTCGACCCTCAAATACGCTTTTGAAGGTCCTACTAATATCTCTACTACTCTTTCAACCCCGTCAGCTTAACTCCCTGAATGAACGTGCGTTGTGCAAAGAAAAAGGCGATGATGATTGGCAGAGTAAACATGATCGAAGCCGCCATCATTTGATTCCAAGCCACATTGTGCTGTCCTTGGTAATCTTGAAGTCCAATCGCCAAGGTAAATAACTTAGGATCGGTTAGGTACAGCATCGGGCCAATGAAGTCGTTCCATACCCATAGAAACGTGAATACAACGACGCTGGCCAGAACTGGTTTGGACAACGGAAGCACAATCCGAGAAAAGATTTGCCACTCAGATGCCCCGTCGACGCGTGCCGCATCGCACATCTCCTCTGGGATGGTGAGGAAGAACTGCCGCAGCAGAAAAATCATGAATGCATTACCAAAGAATGTCGGCACAATGAGTGGTAGGAATGTGTTGGTCCAACCGATCTTGCTGAATACAACATACATCGGGATCATCGTAACTTGAAATGGCAACATCATCGTGCCCATGACCACAAGAAAGATTTTGTCGCGACCGGGCCAATGCAAACGGGCGAATCCATAGGCAGCGGTTGTGCAAGATATCAGGGTACCGAGGATTGAGAAGAAAGCAATGGTCAGGCTATTCTTGATGTATGTTAAAAACGAGACCCCGGTTCCGACTCGGATGGCTTTTGACAAGGCATCTGGAAAATTTTGCCAGCGCGGTTTCACGATAAGGATCGGCTCTGCATACTTCATAGGCATTTCGATGATGATTTCTGGATTCGCTGGATCAACAAACTTCCCCTGCCCTTTCTTAATCTCCAACGCTGCCAATTCCTTTGTTATGTCGTCGATCTGTACGTTATAAAGTGGCAGCAGTTCCCCATCTATCTCGACTTGCTTTAGGTCGTAGGGCAGCCAGGTCGGTGGTGTGCGATAAATATCCAAGTCTGATTTTAGGGCCGTGGAAAGCATCCACAGAAATGGCAATAAAAAGAAAAGACCAACGGTAAAAATGAGAACATGCTGAAAAAACGGCCTAACCTTCTTTTGCAGCTTATACCACCGGTTGGATCGGGGGAACATACGAGCACTCGATCCGTAAGATGGGGATCGCTGTGAAGAGGTGTCAGGTGATAATCCATGCATGGATGTGTTTCCCTCTTTCATGGATTTACTACCTAATAGTATGCCCAGCGTTTCGATGAACGCAGTAACAGTGCGGTGCTGATCATGATCACGATGAACATAATCCAGGCCAACGCCGATGCGTAGCCAAAATCCAACTGCATGAAACCTACATTCCACAAATACACGCTGTAGAACAACGTCGAGTGCAACGGAGAACCAAGGACACTCGCCATCGAGCCGCTACCTGCCGCGAACACGTACGCTTGCGCAAAATATTGGAACATTCCGATCACGCCCATGATCAGGAGGAATACCGTAATGGGTGAAACCATAGGAATGGTCACATATCGCAAACGCTGCCACCACGAGGCTCCATCAAGTTCGGCTGCTTCAACGAGGGAAACCGGCACATCCTGCAATCCGGAGAGATAGACCACAATTCCTTGTCCCATCCCCCAAAGATTCAGGATGATCAACCCGGGTTTAGACCAAACGGGATCCTTGAACCAATCCGGGCCAACAATGCCAATTTTGCCTAGCATGATATGGAGAAAGCCCATTTGTGGGTTGAGCACCCAGAGAAAGAGCAGCGTGGCCGCCACCGTGGGAACGATCGAGGGCAAAAAATAGATCACCCTGTAGATTGATTGCCCACGAATTTTAAGATTTAGAAGAATAGCGCAAGAGAAAGACAGTATCAGGCTCAGAGAGACGCCGAAAACGATCATATAGATCGTATTACTGAGAGACTTGAGGAATAGTGGATCTTCAAATACCAGGGCGTAATTGGCCAATCCAATCCATATCTTGGGTGTCATTATATGGTATTCGGTGAAACTGTAATATAGAGAAGCTAGGATTGGGTAGAGGTTAAAGGCGAGAAATCCTATGATCCACAACGAGATGAATAAAATCCCTGTCCTAAAATTCCGACGCGTTTTTGGGCTCCATGCCTCTCTTCTTCTAATACTTTTACTCAACCACGTGCGACCTAGAGAGAGCGTATGACCTTTCCCAGATTTTTCCATAGATCACTCTCTTCCAGCATGATGGGAAAGCTCTCCTTTCCAAGATGCTTTGGAAAGGAGAGCCTGTATTGCTAAAACCGGGTGTTCGACTTATGCTTCGTCACTGACCTAGAATACCATCGAGTTTTTCTTGTATCGTTTGGTTGAACTCCTGCAAAAGTGGTTCTGGGTCTTCCCCACCCAGGAATGCCCTTTCCTGGATTTCCATGATCGCCATCAGGATATCAAATGTTACCGGACCCATATAAAGGTTTTGCGCATTGTAACTGTTCATCATGTCGATGAAGAGCGCAAGATCTTCATTCTCCGAGAAGCGTGGATCCTCTGCAGCAGCCCGGCTGCTGGGCAAATTGGGGAGTTGGATCATCATGTCTACCTGCGGTCCAGGCAACATCATCCAAGCCATAAGCTTTGCAGAAGCATCTTTATCCGCAGCGGAGCTTGGTATCATCACGACCGTACCCCATAATACAGATGTTCCCTCGCGTTCAGGGGAATCCTCCGGATAAGGCATCGGCGCAATGCCATAATCCATATCTGGCCGGAATTTTTGAAGATAATCCGGGCCCGACTGCCATTCGCCAATCACAAGCATGGCGATCTTGTTGGTGTAAAAACCAGAATCTGCACCTAGATAGTTCCCGGCAGCGGAAAGGAAACGGCTTACATTTTCCGCTCCATACCTTGTGTAGAACTCCTGCTGCCATCTCATCGTTGCGATCATTTCCGGGGTATCCAACCAGACCTCGGTTCCATCTGGGCTCTGCCAGGTGCTGCCATACATCGCCAAATAGAGGTCGGTGTGGAACCATGGGAAATCGGGGATGAAGCCTACCTGGAGCAAGTTGCCGTCGTCATCGGTCTTGGTAAGTATATCGGAAAATTCAAGCATCTCCTCCATGGTCTTCGGAGGTGTATCGGGATCCAGACCGGCCTCCTCGAACATATCCTTGTTCCAGTAGAGGGCATAATTATCTACACCCCAAGGCAAGCAGTAATAGGATCCTTCGTACTTGCACTGGGATAGGGGTGGGTCATAGATATCATCGATGTCAATCTTATTCTTAGCAATGAGGTCATCGAGTGGGGCAATCATTCCTTCCATTGCCCACATGCCCACCGAGTAAATATCACCCTGCACGATCAGATCTGGGGCTTCCGCCCCTGAGATGCCCGCGATCATCTTGGTATAATCAACGGCAGTGTTGACCTCGACCGGGACACCGGTTAATGCAGTATAGCCGTCGAAGAAAGCTTGAATTTGCTCGGAGGCTTCGGGCCAACTCATCCATACTCGTAAAAGTTCTGGCTCTTCAGCTGGCGGCTCGGCTAGAACTTCGTCCGTGGGAGCTGCAGCGCCCTCTGTGGCCTCAGGTATCTCCTCCGTCGGGGTTGCGGTTTTCGGTGCGCAGCTAACAAGAAGTGACAGTAGGACCAGAAACGTGATTGAAGTGGACAGGCGTCTCGCTAACATTTCATTCTCCTCTTCGGTTATTGGAAGACATACTGGATTGATCCTATTTATATAAATGGTAATAGATCCGTGTCTATGTTCTACGGATCAAGCAGCCTCCTTTCTTATGGGGATCGACATTAACTGACTCGACTTGAACTAACTTGCTCTCGATTGAGCAAGAATCTTCCATAGAACACTCATGTCCCCTGATACGATGATCTTGCCTTGCATAAAAGACCAACCAACCTCTTCCATTTGCCCATTCATCATACGAATAAAATCCTGCGCTTCCGCAGTGAAAGATGCATCCGGATTCTCGACTGTTCCTGGCTCAACCACGCATTGTTTACCGCGCAGGATCGCTCGCCAGTCCTCGCATGTTTCCCCAACAAGGTGAAATTGAATCACAGCATTCACGCCTTCTGTTGTATTCGCCTGGAGATGCTTTCGCATCTCTATCATGATTTCTCGAACCGTGTTCTTATTCATCTCAGAACCGCGTGTTTCTGGCTTGGATCCCGCTTCGTCCATCATCAAACTTGATCCTACTGAAACTGGGGGAGGTATGGGATGTTCGCTGACATCATTTCATCCAGCAGCTTGGGGGTTTCTTCGATGGTCAACGTTGCTGCAACGAATGGATCAAGCTCGAGTGCCTGAAGAGCGAGTTTACGGTCTCCCTTGAGAGCCGCTTCTACGGTTATCTGTTGGACGCTGATGTGGAGGCGTAGGAAGGCTGCAATCGCTTCAGGCATTGCTCCAACGTGGAGTGGTTGAACATCCTTGCCACTTACCTGCGCGGATACTTCCACAACAGCATCGTCCGGCAGATTATCGATTGCGCCACAATTCGGTACATTGACGACATGCACTTCTTTCCGATCCTCGATGATCGCTTCCATGATCTCCACGACCTGGACCGGCTCAGTCCTTGGCAGAGTTTCCAGGGAAACTTCCCATTCCCCGCTCATCCATTTAGCAACCAAATCCTCCCACTTCTTGACCCGCCCTCGTTCAACGTTCATGTCGTGCACGGGGTGGCCAAAACTCATCGATAATCCCTGCAATCTGCCTTTGTATTCGCCTTCCAGTTTACAAAGTGAAGGATAGAACTCCTGCCAATGAGGCCAAGAGTACGGAAGAAAATTGTATCGCTCCAATCCCCACCGGATTACGGGATGCCGTATCTTCTTCATGATCATTGGAAAAGCGTCACGCCCATCTTTAAGACGCCATTCCAAAATTCCTGCGCAGTGGTTAATGCCAGCCGCAGGGGGAGGCACGATGACTTGGTCAGGCTCGACACCGACCCAATGGGCCATGAATTTTTCATTCCGCAGGTAGACTGTGTTGGTGCAAAGACTGACAGCTTTTATCTTGCTCTCTTGAGCCATGGCCCAGCAGAGCGCTGTGGCGGGGTTGGTGT